>CAIYUY010000291.1 GCA_903929485.1 uncultured Desulfuromonadales bacterium | reverse complement strand
GGTGATGGTGGGGGGGATGATCCCCCGGGCCACCTGATCCACGTAATCGGCGGTGACCATGAGAGGGTTGACGATGTTGGTGATGGTGTCGTTGACTCCGGAGACCAGTTTGTTCCATCCCCCCGCAAAGAGAGTGGCGTCGGCCCGTTGGTCCAGCCGGCCGTCGGCTGCCCCCTTGATGATTTTGTCGGTCTCGGACAGGAGTTCATTCATCATCTTGACCACTGCGTTAAGGTTGTTCTTGATTCCGTTGAAGTCGCCGTTGTAGCTGTCGGTGATTGTCGGGGGAATGATCCCCTTGGCGATCTGGTCCACGTACTTGGCCGCCACGTTCAAGGGGCCGATGACGGCATCCAGGGTATCGTTGACCCCGGATACGATCTTCCTGAAGTCCCCCCGATGATTGCCGGCGTCGGCGCGGGTGGCGAGTTTTCCCTCCACCGCGGCCTGGGCCAGACCGTTGGCGTCCGTCACCAGGGCAGTGACGGCGTCGATGCAGGTGTTGAGATTGTTCTTGATCTCGTTGAAGTCGCCGTTGTAGCTGTCGGTGATCCTGGGGGGAATGTCCCCCTTGGAGATCCGGTCCACGTACTCGGCTGCTACGTTCAAGGGGCCGATGACGGAGTCCAGGGTCTCGTTGACCCCCGCCACGATCTTGCGATATGCTCCCTGATGCTTGCCGGCGTCGGCGCGGGTGGCCAGTTTGCCGGCCACGGCGGCCTTGACCAAGGTGTCGGTGTCCGTTGTCAGGGCATTGACGGCGTCGATGCAGGTATTGAGATTGTTCTTGATTTCATTGAAGTCGCCGTTGTAGCTGTCGGTAATCCTGGGGGGAATGTCCCCCTTGGAGATCCGGTCCACGTACTCGGCTGCCACGTTCAGGGGACTTATGACCGAATCCAGGGTCTCGTTGACCCCGACTACGATTTTTTTGAACCCTCCCTGATGCTTTGTCGCGTCGGCGCGGGTGGCCAGTTTGCCGGCTACCGCCGCCTGGACCAGGGTGTCGGTATCCGTTATCAGGAGGTTGATGGCGCCGATGCAGCTGTTGAGATTGTTCTTGATATCGTTGAAGTCGCCGTTATATGAGTCGGTGATCCGGGGGGGGATGTCCCCCTTGGAGATCCGGTCCACGTAGTAGGCGGCCACGTTCAGTGGGCCGATAAAGGAATCCAGGGTCTCGTTGACACCGGTCACGATCTTCTGAAAATCCCCCCGATGCTTTGTGGCGTCGGCTCTTGTTCCTAGTTTGCCGGCCACGGCGGCCTGGTAAAGCATCCCGGCGTCGGCCACCAGGAAATTGACGGCGTCGATGCAACTGTTCAGGTTGTTCTTGATCTCGTTGAAGTCGCCGTTATAGCTGTCGGTAATTCGGGGGGGGATATCCCCCTTGGAGATCCGGTCCACATACTCGGCGGCCACGTTCAGGGGACCGATGACCGCATCCAGTGTCTCGTTCACCCCGGTCACGATCTTCTTAAAATCTCCCTGATGCCTTGTGGCGTCGGCGCGGGTGGCCAGCTTGCCGGCTATCGCCGCCCGGACCAGGTTGTCGGTGTCCGTGGTCAGAGCGTTGACGGCGTCGATGCAGCTGTTGAGGTTGTTTTTGATCTCGTTGAAGTCGCCGTTGTAGCTGTCGGTGATTCGGGGGGGGATATCCCCCTTGGAGATCCGGTCCACGTACTCGGCGGCCACGTTCAGGGGGCCGATGACCGAATCCAGAGTCTCGTTGACCCCGGCCACGATCGTCTTGAACTCTCCATGATGTCTCGTGACGTCGGCCCGGGTGGCGAGTTTCCCCGCCACCGCCGCCTGGGAGAGGATCCCGGTGTCGGCCACCAGCGCCCGGATCGCCTCGCACATCTTCTGCATGGCCACCATGATGCTGTTTGGGTCCTTGTCGGCGGTGTCGATGATGGTGGAGAGATCCCCCATCGCCACCTTGCCGGCCAGTTCCGCCACGAAGGTGGGCTCACCCCCCAGTTGCCGTTTGATCCCCCGGGTGATGATCCAGCCGATTCCCAGACCGATCAGCATGGCCAGCGCCGTGAAACCACCCATGAACAGGCGGGAGCGGTTCGCCAGTTGCGTGTTCCCCTCGGAGGTCAGTTTCGCCTGCTTGATCTTGGTATCCGCCAGCTTTTCAAGGGCGTCATAGGCGATGGCGCCGTATTTGGCCAACTCTCCCCGGAGCAAAGCTATCAGCGCCTTGTCGTTGTCCTGTTCGCCCAGTTGCAGAGCCTTTTCCAGTACCACCTTGTACTCTTTCCAGCCGTCGGTAAACTCCTTGAAATGTTTTCGTCCCTCATCGGAGATAATTGTCTTCTCGAACTCAGCCGCGTCTTTGTCGACGGCCTCCTTCAACTCATGGGTTTTTTTGACATAATCCTTGTTTTTAGCGGGGTCCGGATCCAGCACCATGTCGCGCAGGGCAACCCGTATCCGCAAGTACGCCGAGGTCATATCCTGAATCTGGCCGAGAGGAACCGTGATCTTTTCATAAAGCTTGATATCGGCGTCGTCAATGGTCTTGATGTTGACCATCCCGATCCCGCCGACGATGGCGGAGAAGAGCGCCATAAACAGGAAGCCGCCGATTAATTTTACTCCGATTTTCATGTTCCGCATGATGAACCTCCTCGTTGTCTGTTTCTCTCAACTATAATGGAGAAGATCAGTTCCGCAATCCCCCCGAACCGTCTTTGCATATAATGGAGAGGATCAGTTCCGCAATCCCCCCGAACCGTCTTTGCATATGATGGAGAGGATCAGTTCCGCCACCACCCCCGGACCGTCCTCGCGGTTGTACAGGCGAAAGCTTCCGCCGCTTTCCCAGATCAGCGCCGCAACCACGGGGAGTCCGTCTCCCCTGCCGGGACCTTGGCCGCCGTGAAGCTCTCTTCCCTGATACCTGGGGATCAGGCTCTGCTTACCCGTGAAATGTGTTCCGTCATCCCGCACCTGGAGAACGAGTTGCGCGGCGTTATGCACCGCTACCGCCACCGTGACCGAAGGGGTACGTTCCGGGTGAAACTCCACGGCGTTTTTCAGCAGTTCCGCCATGATCCCTTCCACTGCAATGGCGGAGATCGTCACGGTCAGGTTGGCTGCCGGCTTGAATCCGATGACCGTCACCCGTGGGAGTTGAAGAGTCGTCCCCAGACGATCCAGCAGATCCGGCAGCTCCGCCAGGCGGAACGGGGAGTTGACCGGCTCAGTCCGACCTGCGCCGACTTGCTGAATTTCGATAACGTCCTGCTGCAACCGTTTGAGGCTCAGGCAAGAGAGTTCCACCAGTTCACGCATCTCCGGGGAGAGGAGGTTCCGGTCAAGATTCATCATCTCCAGGCAGGTCACGAGGGATGCCAGCGGACTCTTTAGTCTGTGGTGAATCATACTCCGTAAGGTCCACCCCCTGCAACCGGCCGAAACCGATTCGGTGACATCATGAAGACGGATAAGTCGCTGGTGGGGAATTTGACGAGAAAATGGGGAGAATTCCACCTGGAGCCAGGAGGAGGGGGAGCCGGATGTTTCCGGGCGAATGAGATACCGAATCTCCTTGCTTCGTTCCTGCCGGACGGGCCACTCTGTCCAGGCTTCTTCCGGTTCGCAGCGGTAGAGGCTCAGCGCCGTTTCCCGAAATCGTGCGGGGGGTGATGGACTCCCGGCGGAAAATCCAAGGAGACGCCGTGCCCTGAAATTAGCATGCAGGATGGTGTCATCGGGCCCCGTGACCAGATAGCCATCATCGTTATGGTTAATTTCCCAGTCAAACTCCATGGCTATTCCCTTGCCTGACGGAATCAAAAAAAGGTAGTGGAGCAATTATCCGCTGATTTTGAATAATAATGAATACAGGCAATGTCTCGGAGGAGTACGCCAATGGAGGGGTTTTATTGCATTGTGGCGAGGGAAAGGAGTAGGCGGGGGGGCAAGTTTCAGGTTTTATGTTTTAGGATTCAGATTAACTCCTAAAACATAAAACCTGAAACCTGAAACCGCTTTTTAAAACGTTTCGAACTGGACATCCAGGTCGTCGTGGCCGTTCATGACCAGGTCGTGCCCTCCCGCACTCTTGGCGGCAGGCTTGGCCTTGGCGTAGCTGATCACTTTTTTTGTGGCTGTTTTAGGCGCTACCCTTGGGCTCCGGGCCATTCCCTGGGGTGAGCCCATGGCATCGCCGATCTTGAAGAAGGCTACCGCTCCCTGGAGCTGTTCGGCCTGGGAGGAGAGCTCTTCGGCGGTGGAAGCCATCTCCTCGGCGGCGGAGGCGTTCTGCTGGATCACCTGATCCAACTGCTGGATCGCCTTGTTGATCTGTCCCGCCCCGGAGTCCTGTTCCTTGCTGGAGGCGTTGATCTCCTGCACCAGTTCCGCGGTCTTCTGGATATCCGGGAGGATCCGGGTCAGCATCTCCCCGGCCCGCTCCGCCACATCC
>CAIYUY010000290.1 GCA_903929485.1 uncultured Desulfuromonadales bacterium | reverse complement strand
TGCCAGCCGATAAAAATCACCGGCACTGCCGCCACAATGGCGGCAATGAGGGCAGAGGGCTTGACCCCCACGGCCAACATCATGGAACCGGCAATGAGGAGGACTAAAATGGCGGTTCCCAGGTCCGGTTGTTTCATGATGAGGAGCGCAGGCAGTCCTACGACGATCACCGGCAGCCCCAGTTCCCTGATACTCAGACTGACATGGGTCGGATACCGGGAGAAGAGTCGGGCAAAGATGATGATGATAACTATCTTCATCGGTTCGGACGGCTGGATGGAGAGTACCCCCAGATGCAGCCACCTCGTGGCCCCCATGGAACTCCTGCCGGCCACAAGAACGATGAGGAGCAGGACGACAATGATTCCATAAACCCAGAAGGCGATATCATCCAGAAAATGATAATCCACACTGCTCACCGCCACCACCAGCAGGAGACCGGTGAAGATCCAGTAGAGCTGTTTCAGGTAATAAGGCGTTCCGGAAACGTTGTACGAAGCCGTCGCGCTGAAAATATTAACGACCCCCACGGCGGCGATGACCAGGGTCAGACCGAGAAGAGTCCAGTCGAAATTGGTGAGAAGGCGCCGGTCGATCATCGGCATCCGCGAATCCTCTGTTTCATGGCTCACTCTCCTTCCGAATCACTCTGTTCCTCCGGCTCAACATCTCCACCACGATTGGAGCTGTATCTCCCCTGCCTGGCCACCGGCTTCTTGATGACCCCTTTCCCTTCGAAATAGGCGCGAAAGATCGCCTTGGCCACCGGGGCCGCCGCCGACCCGCCATGCTCGCCATGCTCCACCACCACCGCCACGGCAATCTCGGGGTTCTCCACCGGAGCGAAGGCGACAAACAGGGCATGATCACGGAACTGATACGGATTCCCCTTGCCGCTCCTCAACTTGACCACCTGGGAGGTTCCGGTCTTCCCCGCAACCATCACCTCGGCGAGGCGGGACGCACCGCCGGTTCCTCCCGGCTCGTTCACCACCGCCTGCAACCCGCTCCGGACCAGGGCCAGGCTCCGCTCCGAAATCCCCGCCACCCCCATGACTTCCGGCTTAAACTCCCGCAACACCTTCCCTTCCTGATCCACCACCTTTTTAACAACGTAAGGGCGATACACGGTTCCGCCATTGGCCACGGAGGCGGTCATGGAGGCAAGCTGCAAGGGGGTCATGAGCACGTATCCCTGACCGATTCCCACCGAAATAGTCTCACCCCGCGCCCACTTCTGCTTGTACTTCTTTTCCTTCCACTCCGTGGTCGGGATCAACCCCGGTTTTTCGTGTTCCAGCCCGATCCCGGTGGGGATCCCCAGGCGATACTTTCGGGCATACTTGGCGATCCGGTCCACCCCCAGACGGTCCGCCAAGTGGTAGAAATAGACATCACACGACTGTTTCAGCGCCATTTTAAGATTCACCGCACCGTGGCCGTGTCTCTGCCAGCAATGGAAGGTCCGGTTACCCACCGTGTAGGAGCCGTTGCAGGGGACGGTTGTATGTTCATCAATCAACCCCTCCTCCAGACCGGCCAGGGCCGTGATGATCTTGAACGTGGATCCGGGCGGATACTGGCCGGTGAGCACCTTGTTGATAAGCGGACGCCTGACATCCTCCAGATAACCGTCCCAGATTTTTTTCGGTATCCGGGCGCTGAAGAGTTCCGGGGCGAAGACCGGACTGCTGGCAAAGGCCAGAATTTCTCCGGTGCGGACATCAAGAGCTACCGCCGCCCCCGCCTTGGCGCCCAAGGCCTGTTCCGCCCGCTCCTGAATAGTTTTATCCAGCGTCAGGACCAGACTATTGCCGATAGTCGGCACGGTCTCGGTCACCGTCCTCAAGACTCGCCCCCGCGCATCAACCTCCATGAGACGACCACCATCCACACCATGGAGATCTCTCTCCCAAACCCGCTCAAGACCGTTCTTGCCGATATAGTCGCCGGAGTTGTATCCGCTGAATTCCTCCCGTGCAAGATCCTGCTCGCTGATCTCTCCGATGTACCCCGCCAAATGGACCGCGGTTCCACCCTCGGCGTACTCCCGAATCGGCTTCATCTGCAGATCCACCCCCGGCAGGTTGAGCCGATTTTCCTCCAGGAATTCCAATTGATCCTGCGTTATCCCCGACGCCACGGTGATGGGGTAATATTTGGCCCTCCCCCGGCTCTTGTTCCATTTTTCGTACAACTCCCGGCGATCCAGTTCCAGGTATTTGATCAGCTGTCCCAGGAGCAGATCCTTATCTTTCACATCCTGCTTGAAGAGCACCACACTGAACGAAGGGCGGTTCCAGATCATCAACTTGCCGTTTCTATCCAGAATGGTGCCGCGAGGGGCCGCCACCGGCACCAGTCGAAGCCGGTTATTTTCGGAGAGGTTCTGATAATCTTCCGCCTTGATGATCTGAAGATACCAAAGCCTCATGATGAGGATGAAAAAGAGGCCGGTAACCCCCAGGGAAAGAGCAAACAGGTTTCTCTCCGACTTGGCTGCCTCCTTGACAAAACGTTTCCCCGTCATCGCGCATACCCCGACGAGGAATCGGGAATAGCCCTGACCAGGAGCAAGGACGCCGCGGTGCTGGTCAGGGCATGGGGGATAAGCCCGGAAAAGAGTGAGCCGTAGATGCCGTCCGCTTCGGAAAAAAGGAGGAGCAGACAAAACGTCATGACGCCATCAAGGAGGATTCCCAGAAAGACCCCCATGATGATAAGCAGGTTGTTGTCGGTGTAGAGCCGTTCCGAAGTCTGTTCCAGCAAAAGATAGACGAAGAGATAGATGAAGCCGTGCAGCCCGAAGTAACTGCCGCTAAAGCAGTCCTGAACCAGACCGATGAAGAACGCCGCCAGGCAGTTAATCCAGCAAAACGGCACCCGCAGCCCCAGATGAACAACAAAGAAAAGGGTAAGATTGGGAATGAACGGGGTGCTCAGCCAGGCGGGAAAAAAGGATACCTGCGCCAGGGTCGCCACGGCCAGGGCCAGGATGAAACGGGCGGTCCTGATCATTTGGGTGGGGAGACGAGCACGAGCAGCTCTTCCATACGGGAGAGATTCACCGCGGGCCGGATCGTGACTGTCTGAAAGATACCGTACTCCCCCTTTTTAACCATGGTGACCTGGCCGATAGGAATTCCCTTGGGATAGAGCCCCCCCACACCGGAGGTTTCGACGATATCCCCCAGCTTGATGTCATCCAGGCGACTGGCAAACTCCAGTGAACAGAGTTCCCCCCCCTTCCCTTTCACCACCCCGCGTGCCCTTGAGCGCTGAATGGTCGCCGCCATGGCGCTGGCGTGATCGGTAAGGAGCAGCACCTTGGAACTCATCGCCCCCACTTTGATCACCTGACCCACGATCCCGCTGAGCGCCACCACCGGCAACCCCTCGCGGATCCCGTCCTGTGACCCTCGGTTGACGACAACCGTGCGAAACCAGGGAGTAACCTCCTCGGCAATTACCGAAACCGACACCGGGGAGCCGGGGAGACGCGCTCTCATATCCAGGAGCGCCCTGAGCCGCTCGTTTTCAAGGAGCGCCTCATTACCCCGGATGAGCCGTTCGTTCTGGATCTTGATCGTCCGGAGCAACCGTCCGTTTTCCTCTTTCACCTTCGTGAGGAACAGGTACCCCTCCCAAACCGAAAAAATGGCGTTATTAACCCCGGTAAAGAGTCCCATCACCGGCGTGGCCACCGTCAGGACAACCTTTTCCAAAGGGTAGGTAGAATCCTTGCGACGAAGGTTAAGGGAAAAAAAGATCAGCGCGGTAAAAAGGGCGAACCCTGCCAGCAACTGTACCCGGTATTTTTTCAGGAATTCCAGCATCGCACTGTCCCAAAGCAACAGAGGGGAGACTCCCGTCCCCCCTCGTTAAAGCATTTCACCACACACTTAGGCGATTGAAACCGGACGCAAGGCGCCCGGCGCCTAGAACCCGGAACCGGGCGCCTGTACTCCGCAGAGATTAGTCTCGTTATACAGCCGCACAAGATACTCCCGATAGCTTGATTTCGGCGTTTCAGCGATGACCGACGCCATTTTTTCGCAGTCGATGAACCCCATGCGCAACGCCACCTCTTCCAAACAGGCGATCTTAAGCCCCTGACGGGCCTCGAGAGTGCCGATGAAGTGACTGGCTTCAAGAAGACTTTGATGAGTCCCCGTGTCCAGCCAGGCAATCCCCCTCCCAAGCCTCTCCACGTTGAGCTCGCCGCGACGGAGGTATTCCAGGTTTATATCGGTGATCTCCAGCTCACCCCGGGGGGACGGTTTCATCTCCCTGGCCATGGCCACGACCCGGTTGTCATAGAGATAGAGTCCCGGCACTGCATAGTTGGTCCTGGGCTTTGCCGGCTTCTCCTCGATCCCGACAGCTAAACCATGCTCGTCGAATTCCACGACGCCATAGCGCTCGGGATCATTAACGTAGTAACCAAAGATGGTCGCCCCACCGGTAAATGAGCTGACGATCCGGTCAAGCTCCATCTTGCCGTAGAAGATGTTATCCCCCAGGATGAGACAGACCCCTTGATCGGCGATGAACTCTTCCCCCACCAAAAAAGCCTGGGCGATCCCCTTTGGTTCCGGCTGCACCAGGTAGGAGAGGGTGATACCCCACCGGGAACCATCCCCCAGGAGCGACTGAAAACGGGGCGTGTCATGGGGGGTCGAGATGATGAGGATGTCGTTGATACCGGCCATCATGAGGGTAGCCAGGGGGTAATAGATCATCGGTTTGTCATAGACAGGCTGGAGTTGCTTGCTGGCAACAAGGGTCAACGGATACAGTCGACTGCCGGCGCCGCCGGCCAGAACAATCCCTTTGGTAATTCCAGGTTTCATGTGAGGACCTTTCCTTTCAAAATCAGTTGGGCGGCTGCCATGAGGTCGGCAACCCGTGAAACATTCGAGGGGAGATCATCCACCCCCGAGCCATAACCGGTCTGCACCAGGATCGGTCTGCAGCCGGCCGCCAAACCGGCATCCATATCCGAACGCTTGTCCCCCACCAGAAATGATTCATCCAGATCCAAGAACAAGTCGGCGGCGGCCTGAAGAAGCATGCCGGGGAACGGTTTGCGGCAGGCGCACTCCTTCAGGTACGGCTCTCTCCCCTCCCTGGGATGATGGGGGCAGTAATAATAAGCGTCAATGGTCGCACCATATCCGGCCAGTTCCAGGTCAAGATAGCGATGGAGTTCGTGCAAATCGGACTCGCCATACAATCCCCGAGCGATGCCGGCCTGGTTGGTGACGACGATTACCAGATACCCGGCGCCATTCAACGCCCTGATCGCCTCCGGTGCGCCGGGAATGAACTGAAAATCGGCGGTCCGAAAGACATACCCATAATCAATATTTATGGTGCCGTCCCGATCCAGAAAAACCGCCCGACGTCCTCTGCTCGTCACCCGCGGCAGCCTTCGGGAAGGTTCGCGCCATCTCCGAACAGCTCCTGTTCCAGAAGATCACAGAGGATATGAATGATGGTAATATGTCCTTCTTGTATTCGGGGAGTATCCCGAGAGGGAACGATCAGGTGGAGCTCCACAAGCCCGGCAATGATCCCTCCGTCACCTCCAAGAAGAGCCACCGTGCGGCACCCTTGGGACAAAGCCAGCTCCAGGGCGGCGGCCACATTACGAGAGTTGCCACTGGTGGTAATCCCCATGACCAGATCCCCGGGCGCTGCCAGCGCCTGGATCTGCCTGGTAAAGATGGCATCGAAACCGTAATCGTTCCCCAGGGCGGTGAGAATGGAGCTGTCGGTGGTGAGCGCAATGGCAGGAAGCCCGCGCCGCTCCATTTTAAAACGACCGACGATCTCCGCCGCCAGGTGCTGGGCATCCGCGGCTGATCCGCCATTTCCCATGACGAGCAGCTTGTTCCCCGAGCGGAATGTTTCGGCAAGGAGAGCTACCGTTTCGGCAATGCGTGGGGTCAGCTCCCGCTCCACCGCCCCGATTACCTCGCAATGAGCACGCAGTTGGCTGATTATATTTCCGTGCATCAACTACCCCCGAAAAAAGATCAAAAGCAATGGAACGCGGATCAAATCTGAACAATTACGAACTCACCGCCACATTGCGCAGCAGGTTCAGCTCATCCAGCACCTTGCCCGACCCCAGGGCCACGCAGGAGAGGGGGTCTTCGGCGATGAAAATAGGAAGACCTGTTTTTTCCCGTAACAGGACATCCAGGTTCCGAAGGAGCGCTCCCCCACCTGCCAGGAAGATCCCCCGGTCTATGATGTCGGCGGCCAGTTCCGGCGGGGTTCGCTCCAAACAGACCTTTACCGCCTCCACGATGGCGTTCACCTGCTCGGAAATAGCCTCCCGCACCTCTTCGGAGTTGATGATCTGAGTCTTGGGAATGCCGGTGACAAGGTCGCGCCCCTTAACCTCCATGGTCCGGATCTCCTCGCTGGGAAAAGCCTCGCCCACCTGGATCTTGATCTGCTCAGCCTTCTGGTCGCCAATGAGCAGGTTGTATTTGCGTTTGATAAATTGAACAATAGCCTCGTCGATCTTGTCCCCCCCCACCCGCACCGACTTGGCGTACACGATCCCCGCCAAGGAGATAACAGCCACTTCGGTGGTCCCTCCCCCGATATCGACAATCATGTTGCCGGAGGGTTCGGTGATGGGGAGTCCGGCGCCGATGGCCGCAGCCATGGGCTCCTCAATGAGGTAGACCTCCCGGGCGCCGGCGGATTCAGCCGACTCCTTTACCGCCCTTTTTTCCACCTGGGTAATACCGGAGGGGACACAGATAACGATGCGGGGCCGTACCAGAGTCTTCCGGTTGTGAACCTTGTGGATGAAGTAACGAAGCATCTCCTCGGTGATATCGAAGTCGGCAATGACCCCGTCCTTCATGGGGCGAATCGCCTGAATGCTTCCCGGCGTCCGGCCGAGCATTTTCTTGGCCTCCATCCCCACGGCCAGAACCTTCTTTTGGCCATTGTTCAGCAACTGCACCGCCACCACCGACGGCTCGCTGACCACTATCCCCTTCCCTTTCAGGTAGACCAGCGTACTCGCCGTTCCCAGGTCGATACCCAGGTCGTTGGAAAACATTCCGAAAATGTAATCGAATATCTTAAGCATGACTGCTCCTTAACAAGGTGATTTGCACGAAAAGGGGACCGGATCATAATGTTCCAAAAAACCGGGAGTTAACCTCTTTCCTGCTCAAAAGTGTCCGATGCTAACAAAAACAGCCTCCGGTTGCAAGGGAGAAATCTCTTTTTATCTGAACGGATTCAATCTAACAGTTGATTTTTAGTAGCCGGTTATATTACTATGTCGCGCTGTCCATCTGAAAAATCCCCCCGCACAACGCCTAAAGGAGCCACTGGAATATGCTCGGAGTAATGAGGAAATACAAGCAGTCAGTCATCATCAAGATCGTATTCGGTGTCATCGTTTTCTCCTTTATCGGCACCATTTTCCTGGTCTGGGGCAAGGGAGACAGCGGCCTGAGCGGAGGTTCAGGATACGCCATCAAGGTCGACAAGACCAAGATCAGCAACGATGAGTACCGACAAACCTATCTGCGTGTCAGAAACATGTTCCAGCAGATGCTGGGCTCCATCACTCCGGAGATGGAAAAGCAGTATGGCATCAAGAAGAGCGCCATGGATAACCTTATCAACCAGGTTCTCATAAAACGCGAAGCAAAAAATATGGGGCTTTCAGTCTCCAAGGACGAAATCGTCAAGGCCATCTCCGGTGTGTCGGCCTTCCAGAAAGACGGCGTCTTCAACTTCGACCAGTATCAGCAACTCCTCAAGTCCCAGCGAATGACCCCAGCGGCCTTCGAGCAGGGCCAGGAGGAAGAGATCCTCATAAAGAAAGCCCAGGATAAGATCAAGGGCGACGTAAAGGTGAGCGACGACGATCTCCTGAAGCAGTACAAGCTGGACAACGACAAGGTTGAGCTTTCTTTCGTTCCCTTTTCCCCTGCCGATTTGGTGAAAGAGGTCAAGCTGACCGATCAGGAACTCCAAACGTACTTGCAGGCTCACCAGGAAGAGTTCCGGACTCCCGAGCAGGTGAGCATCAGTTACCTCATCGTGGAGCCGACCGCCTTTACCGGCAAGGTGACCGTCAGCGAGGAAGAAGCTAACGCCTATTATCAAAAACATATGGACAGGTACCAAGGGAAAGGAGGCATCCTTCCCTACACGGAGGTCAAGGCACAGGTCCGGAAGGATACCATCAGCGACAAGGGGGCCAAGTTGGCCTACGAGAAATCCGCTGAAGCCATAAACAAATACGGCAAGGGAGGCGATCTCACCGCCGCCGCCCAGTCGCTGGGGTCCAGGATCATGGAGCTCCCCCTCTTCTCTCTCAAAACACCGGCTCAAGCCATCGTCGGTGAGATTGAGGTGATCAACCGGGCCTTCCTGCTCAAATCAAATGAACTGGGTGGCCCGGTGGAAACCGCCCGGGGGATCTACATCCTGAAACTCAAGGAAAAGAAAACGGCTGCTGTCCCACCCCTGGCTGAAATCCGCAACCGGGTGGAAGAACCGGCCCGGAGGGAAAAAGCCAAGGAATTCGCCAAGAAAAAGGCCGAAGAGGCCATCACCCGGATGAGCAAGGGGACCGGAACCTACAAACTTCAGGAGACCGGCCTGTTCCTCCATAAAAATAGCGCCATACCAAAGATCGGTCCCTCCCCTGAGCTGACCGAGGTAGCCTTCAAGCTGACCGCCGCCGCCCCCGTCGCCACCTCTCCGGTGGCAACCGGCAGCGTCTGGTACGCCGTCAAGCTGAAAAACCGGGTCGAGGCGCCCAAGGTCGATTTCGCCAAACAGAAAGAGGCAATCCGAGCCAAACTTCTCCCCCAAAAGCAAGATGAAGCACTCAGCGCTTGGCTCAAGGGGCTTCGAGAGAAGGCCACCATCGTCATCAACCCGGCCCTCATGGCGGAATAGAGCCCCCGTTAAAACCCGTTAAAACCCGTTAAAACCTAGAACCTAGAACAGCTTTTAAGGAGCTTTTTATGTCACTGGTGCTTCAGACCGATTTTCCCGACCTCACCCTCGCCGGCCGCGGCAAGGTCCGCGACATCTACGACCTGGGAGAGACCCTGCTCATCGTAACCTCGGACAGGATCTCCGCCTTCGACGTGATCATGGAGGAGGGTATCCCCGACAAAGGATATGTCCTGAACCAGATCTCGGCCTTCTGGTTCCATGAGATGGAGGAGATCATCCCGAACCACATCATCTCCACCGATGTGGCCGATTTCCCCTTGTCATGTCAAAAATATGCGGAGACCCTCAAAGGGCGCTCCATGCTGGTTAAAAAAGCTCAACCGCTCCCCGCTGAGTGTATCGTCAGGGGATATCTCTCCGGCTCCGGCTGGAAGGATTACCAGGCCACGGGCGCCATCTGCGGCATTGCGCTTCCCCCCGGTCTCAGAGAATCCGACGAGCTTCCCGAACCGATTTTCACCCCATCCACCAAGGCGGATTTGGGAACGCATGATGAAAACATCTCCTTTGAAACGATGGCGGAGCTTTGCGGTCATGATCTGGCGGAACAGGTCCGCGACGTCACTCTGAGAATCTATGGCCGAGCCCGGGATATCGCGGCGGAAAAAGGAATCATCATCGCCGATACCAAGTTCGAATACGGCATGTACGAGGGAAAGCTCATAATTATCGACGAATGCATGACCCCGGACTCCAGCCGCTTCTGGCCAAAAGAGCAGTACCAGCCGGGTGGGCAGCAACCCTCCTTCGACAAGCAGTTTCTCCGGGATTATCTGGAAACGCTGGAATGGGACAAAACCGCCCCCGCCCCGCCGCTTCCGGCGGAGATCATAGCCAGAACCGCCGACAAATACCGCGAAGCACTGGAGCGACTCACCGGCGTCGGAGTTGTGCGGGTGTGATCCGCCGTACTCTCCCTGCAGACAATCAACGGGTGGCTCTTTAACGGCCGCCCGTTTTCCATTTGGAGCAACTTCGTGAAAAATATCTTCGTTTTTCCCTCCCTCTGTGATAATAATTCAATCCGCCAAGGAGGAAGGCCATGAGCAACAGACCGTTACTGCTACTGGTTGACGACGAATCTTCAGTTCACCAGGCACTGCGCCGGGTATTTCGCAGTGAACCGTACGAAGTCCGGACCGCCGAATCGGCAATGGCGGGCTTGGAACTTTTCAACACCGGCCTACCTATCAGAGCCGTTATTTCCGACTATCGAATGCCGATCATGAACGGCGTTGAGTTCCTTAAAGAGGTCTACGACCGATCCCCTGAAACTCTACGGATTGTCCTTTCCGGCTTCGCTGATCGTCCGATCCTGCTGGCGGCGGTACAGGAAGGTCGCATCTACAAGTACCTCCCAAAGCCGTGGGATGACGAACTCCTCAGGAGCACCGTTCGCAAGGGGATCGAACAGACAGCCCCTGCCTGGGAAAAACGTCAGCAGATCCGGAACCTGCTGACGGAGAACGCCAACCTGAACAAGCGAGCAGGATCACCTCAGTCCGGCGTGGCGGATCGTGCCGACTTTGTGCAGCGGATGATCAGAATGATGACCAGCGCCGACAACGACCTGGACAATCAGGGCCCGGGGATACTCTGTGTCGGCTCCGACGGAATCATCCTGATCTGCAACGAATCCGCCTCCATCTGGCTCAAGATGACCCCACAGAGTCTCATCGGCAATCCGGCTCAAGAGACCCTCAGCCCCGGTCTGAACGGATTCATACAGGAACTCCTGACTTCCGAAAAGCTCGGAAGTCTCTACTACCAGGAAGGGGGGATCAGCATGCGTGGCATGCGGCTCACCTACACCAACAATGATTGTTCGGCGCTGATCTTCATATGACTTTTTCGGATCACCCCCTCACTATCCTCTGTGTGGATGACGATGCATCCATACTGGCGACACTTCGCCGTCTATTGCGGCGAGAGGCCCGGGTACTGTCAGCCATGTCGGGAGAGGAAGCGTTGGCCACCCTGGCCAATAACGAAAATATCGGGGTTATTTTGAGCGACCACCGGATGCCTGTGATGGATGGCACGACCTTCCTGGCGGCCGCCGGCAAGGTCGCCCCCGATACCCCCAGGATACTCCTCACCGGTTATGCCGACCTGCAAATGGCCCTGGATGCCGTCAACAGGGGAGGCGCCTGTCGGATCATCCGGAAACCGTGGGATGACCACGACGTGCTTCAGGCTGTTCGAGACGCACTCTGTCGCTATCGACTGGTGAGAGAAAACCGACGGTTCGCAGCTATCATTAAAGAACAACGTGATGAATTAACCAAGTGCAACAGCCATCTGACGGCGCAGGTACAGACCCAAACAGAAAAACTCCGGAGACAGCTCGCCGAGATTACCAAGCTTGAAAAAAAATTGGCGGCTGAAAACCTCCAACTCCGCGAGGAGGTCAGACCCTACCTGAACCACGGAAAGATCATCGGCGACAGCATGTCGCTGAAAAAAGTGCTGACCATGGCCGAACGGGTAGCTCCCACGGGAAGCACTGTCCTGATCCTTGGTGACACCGGTACGGGGAAGGAGTTACTGGCCCAGTTCATCCATCAGAATAGCCCTCGCCGTGGGATGGTGCTGCACAAGATCAACTGCGCCGCCATACCGGAAAATCTGGTGGAGAGCGAACTCTTCGGACGGGAAAAAGGAGCCTATACCGGTGCGGTGGAGCAGCAGATCGGCCATTTCGAATCGGCGGACGGCTCAACTATCCTGCTGGACGAAGTGGGTGAACTCCCCTTCGGCGCCCAGGCGAAACTGCTGCGCGTACTTCAGGAGGGTGAGTTCGAGCGCCTGGGGAGTCCCACCATCCACCGAACCAACGTCCGGGTCATCGCCGCCACCAATCGTGATCTCATGAAAGAGGTGCAACAAGGGCGTTTCCGTGAAGACCTGTACTATCGGCTCAATGTATTCCCCCTCAAACTTCCCCTGCTCCGGGAGCGGACCGAAGATATTCCCCTGCTTGTAAGCGCCATTATCAGGGAACTGGGAGGAAAAATGGGGCGCACCGTCAGTAAAATCAAACCCAACGACATGGAGGCGCTGCAACGGTATGCTTGGCCCGGAAATATCCGTGAACTGCGCAATATCATCGAGCATGCACTGATTTTCAGTAGCGGCGACACCCTGCAGGTCACCCTGCCGGAACCGCTTCCGCAGTCACTCCCCCCCCTGACACTGGCGCTTCAGGATGTGGAACGACGGCATATCACCGCGGTGCTTGAATCAACCGGTTGGCGAGTGCATGGCGACAGTGGAGCCGCCCGTATCCTCGATCTCAACCCGAACACTCTCTTTTTCCGGATGAAGAAACTCCGGATCCCCCTCCTGAAGCAAAAAAACAGCATGCGGACGACCTGAGGATCAAGAGATTTGATACCCGCCAAGGTTCTCATCCCTTCACCGATTAAACACAATGAGCAGATCATTGCGTCGCTTTTCCTCCTCTTTGTTCTGGCGCAGGTGGCGTTTGTCTGGTGGCTCCCCTGGCTTCCCACGCAGGATGGGCCATGCCATATCTATAACCTTGCCATACTGAAAGACCTGAGAAATGGCGGCGGCGTCTGGGGTCAATGGTTTGAGCAGCATCTGACGGTGACTCCCAACCTAGGCTTCCACCTTGTCGCCTACCCTCTTCTTTCACTCCTTTCACCTGAATCAGCGGAAAGAGCTTTCATCACCATCTATATCGTCCTTTTCTCGGTATCCATACCGCTCTCCCTGAAGCTGCTGAAACTGCGATATTTTCCCTGGTCGTTTTTGGTTGTTCCGATAATCTGGAGCTACTCGCTGGCCATGGGTTTCTACAGCTTCATCATTGCGCTCCCCATTCTGATCATCTCCATGGCGCTTACGATCAGATTGCGAGCATCCGGCTTGTTCACCCGTTTCATCATCATCACCGCGGCGTCAGCCATACTGTTTGTCTGCCATATCATTCCCTTTGCATGCTTTGCCCTTTTCATCCTGATATCACTCCTCGTTGAGAAAGGGGGCTCATGGGGGAACCGATTCCTCGCGGGGATCATGCTCCTCACCCCATCCGCCGGCGCTCTCGGCTGGCATCTGGCGGTTTCAGACTCAAAGCGGATCGAAGCCCCCGGCTTTCTGGAGCGTTTTCCCACCCTGGCGACGGACATATTGACCTGCTCTACCTTTTTTTTATCTCCCATTCAAGCAGTGAGCGGTTCCGCCATTGCGATCCTGCTTTACACGTTGATAAGAGAGCGACCCGTCAGCGACTACACCGATTATGTCTCTAAACTCTTTGGTTCATATGCCGTCGCCATTACGCTCCTTACCTTGCTGGCGCCTCCCTCACTGGGCGGAGGCGGTTTTTTGAATCCGAGACTCCCAACCATTCTCCTCATGACCCTGATCCCGCTCTTCGCCGCCGGCCATGATCGGTACCCTGTTCGCCTTAAATCCGCCGTTATTCCCGTGGTCATCACTATGCTCGCATGCAATTGCGCGGCCTTTCTGAAAATGAGCTCTCTTGTGGGAGAGTTCATGGCGGCGGCGCGCCTGCCGATGAAGGCAGGAACCGTCGTAATGCCGTACCGCGTTTATGGAGTTCCGGGATCGCGGGTTGACGTGCTCGCCCACGCGATTTCACACTATGCGCTCCGGGAGCGTCTCATAAACGCCGGCAATTACCAGATGCAATTTTCTTATTTTCCGGTGCGTTACCGACCTGAACTCTACGCCATGATGCCGTCACTGAATCAGATGGTCCATGCAAAAGAAACCATAGATTTCGATCAGTTTACCTCCATCGGATATATTTTCGCGTGGGATGCGAAGCTCTCGCCTTATCGCCTCGGCAATTTCAGACAGGTTTACACGGACAAAAGATTATGCATCTGGGAGCGATGTTCCACCGTCACCAGCCATCAGCAGACACCATAACGCCATAAGGAAGGGCTCCCCATGAATAAACCGATCGCGCCTGAAATCTCCGTTGTTGTCCCCTTGCACAATGAAGAGGCCAACATCGCCGAACTTTATGCGCGTCTGCGAAAGCTGATGGACGCCAGGAATGAAACCTGGGAACTGATCTGTGTCAATGACGGCAGCAGTGACGGCACCTTGGCGACCCTGCTGAACTTGCGTCGCGCCGACCCGCGAGTCAAGATCATTAATCTGTCGCGTAATTTCGGCAAGGACATCGCACTGACGGCGGGCATCGATCACGCCGTGGGTGACGCGGTAATTCCACTGGACGCGGATCTGCAAGACCCGCCGGAACTTATCGGAGAATTAGTGGATAGCTGGCGTCAGGGGCATGACGTGGTCAACGCCACCCGGCGGTCACGTCTCTCCGATAGTTGGCTGAAGCGAACATCAGCCGCCATCTTTTATCACTTTCTCAACAAGATCACGGTGGTCCGCATCCCCCCCAATACGGGGGATTTCCGGCTATTGTCGCGCCCCGTGGTGGAAGTTCTCAAGAAGATGCCGGAGCGGGCGAGGTTCATGAAAGGGCTCTTTTCATGGGTGGGTTTCACTCAGGGGACGGTCTACTACGATCGACCACCCCGCCATGCCGGAACATCCACATGGAATTACTGGCGACTCTGGAATTTCGCCATCGACGGATTTACCTCCTTCAGTTCGATCCCGCTGAAGGTCTGGAGTTATCTGGGACTGGTCTGTTCTCTCCTCTCTTTTGTTTATGCCGGTTTTCTTATCCTGCGCACCATAATCCGGGGAATCGATCTCCCCGGCTATGCCTCCATCATGGTGGTGATGCTCTTTTTGGGGGGGGTACAACTGATTTCACTGGGAGTGGTGGGAGAGTACTTGGGAAGAATTTACGACGAGGTCAAGGGGCGACCTCTTTACGTCGTCCGTGACCGGTACGGGGTGGAGGAGCAGGAGTCGTCGGGTAGTCGCGGAGCTTAAAAGGTGCTATTTCTTTATCAGGACCATCAGGTGACTGACCCCCCACGGCAAAGGTAACCATCGTAACAGGAGCTTTTCACTGCGCAAGAGGAGGCAAAGGAGCCGATTGAGAGGCGCCCAGGGCAAGGTCAGGTCACTGCCTCGCACCTTTCCCTGGGGCAGAACACGGTAGAGAGTGATCAGAGGCAGCAGGAAAAAATTGAAGCAGGTACGATAGACCATCTCAACCGGCAACCGTTCCACCAGCGACAGGAGTTGCCGCCGAGAATACCGCCGTAAGTGACCAAGAACCAGATCATGATTGCTCCAAAGAAAATCATGGGCCGGCACCGTCAGCAGCAGCACACCTCCCGGCGAAAGCCGTTCAAGAATGTCCCGTAAAAATCGCTCATCATCCGCCACATGTTCCAGAACATCGGCAAGAAGCACCACATCCACGCCGGCAAACCGTTCAGGAAACAACAGTCGAAAGTCTCCCTCCAGGATAGGGCACTCTACCCTCTCCCGTGCGTGACGCACGGCTTCGCCGGCGCTATCCAGACCGGTCAGATGGTAATGATTCCGGAGAAAGCGCAAATTACCGCCCGTTCCGCAGCCGATCTCCAGAAGATGTTTTCCCTCACGGGGAGGAACATAGCGGCAAAGAACTTCAAAAACGATCTCCCGCCTCCCCACGAACCACCAGTGCCGATCTTCCATTGCCGCATGCAGCGCAAACTGGCTTATATCCATGATTAAGGGAGGGCCGCGGGATCGGGAGGCAACGGTTTTACATTGGGGTACTTACGGATCAACGGCTGATACAGGGGGGTGTCGCGCACAAAAATGTCCGCGACCTTGTCGGCATAGATCAGGCGCCACTCCTTTCGGGCGAGAAGGTAGCGACAAAGAGCGGAATCGGCATCATAAATTATCCAGTTCATATCATATTTTTTCATGACGGCTTCCCAGCCATCTTCAAAATTTCTGACTTTCATATACTCCTTAAGCCGCTCACTGCCGTACATGTCCAACCTCCCGTCCACAAAGACGTGATACTCCGGCCAAGCTGCATAGATGATGTAATCACCGAACTCGTCGTTGTCGAACATGTTACCGGGGATATGCTCACGTTTTAAAAACTCCACCGCCGCCACAACCTTGATTTTTTCATCAAAGCCAAGGGAAGCGCCGCCATTTACGGAGTAGAAAAGCACCGCCGACGTGGCGACAATAGGCCACAAGAAACCACGGGTCCGGGCGTCAATCCCGGCGATACCGGCATCCTTGCGTCTCAGCCAGGCAACGAACCGTCCGCCGGTTTCTCCAAGAAAGTAATCCGCAGACCGAGCTACGACGGGGGGGGCGATAATGGCGTACAGGGTAATATAACGTACGGAAAAAAATGCCATGTTGACAAAAAAGAGCAGCAGGGAGAGCTCGATTACGCTCAACCGGCGACGGGTAACGGCCAACAGGGAAATTGTCAAAAGCAGAAGCAGTTTGAAAGGGAGGATAGTCGTTTCGTGGAAATTCGGCGACAGGAACTCCTGGACATGATCCATCATGTAATGGTCGTTCACCAAGGTAAAGGGAAAGAGGAGGATCTTGTAACCGAACGGGTTTACGAGGGAAGCAGCCAAGCAGACAAGGGTTATCTTGAGAAATAGACGCCATTTGACCCTGGCGACCTCACGATTTATCACGGGACCAAAACGCGATTCAAACAAATTTCCGGCGCCGTAGATACCCAGCAAAACAAAACCGGAGATGAAACCGCCATGCAGATTGACCCAGAAAAGCATGAGGAGAGGAAGAAAATAGAGTCGATTTTTTCCGTGGTACTGGTAACTATCCAGCAGGTCGTACCAGACGACCATGAACAACAACGAAAAGATATGTGGACGGGCCAACCAGTGCAGCATTGAAGAAACTATGGCCAGCAGGGTCAACGCCAACGCGACCAGGATATGGCCGTTAAGTCGACGCAGCATCCGGAACAACAGCGCATAGACGGAAGCAATTATCCCGGCAAAAAAAACCACTACACCGGTCAGGCCGAACCAACCGTGCAGTTTTGCCATGATGACCTCGGACAGCCACTCATGAGCAGTCCAGGAGAGCGCGGGAGTGATAAAGGAAAACATGTCATGGCTGGGAATGGAAAAAGTTTTGAGGATATACTCTCCAGCACGGATGTGATAACCTGTGTCACCATCTCCCAGCAGCTTTTGGCCGAAAACAACGGCTATACTGTAGAAGAATAGGGCAAAAATTGCATTTCCCAAGGAGGGGGCAAGATACGACGCCACGGTGGAGCTGTCTACATTTTCAGTTTTCATGCTGGAACTTATACCACGCATTGGTGTTTTTTCGCAATCAGAGAAAATTAAAAAAGTTGACATCTCCGCCGCATTAGGATAAATATTTACTTGCTACGAAACTTCAAGAGCTACAATGAATAATTAAATCACTCTACCCCTCTCAACTGAATGAAAATGCTATCACTCATTATAGTTGTTTTGTAGCAGCAAAAACCATGGTTGTAATTCTTTCAAATAAACGTCTGTTATCGCATTCAGCCGCACTGTGATGGAATGGCGCATATCAACAGCTCACAATCAACACTTGGCAGTAGGTAAATCGACCGGATCAACTCTAACCCACAGGAGAAACGCCATGAAAAACATGATCAGCAAGTATGTAAAGCTTCCTTCCAAGCTCCAATGCAAAAGAGGCGCAACGATGCTTGAATACGCCCTGATTGTCAGCCTCATCTCCATCGCCGCGGTCGCTTCATTACCGATGATCAAAAACAAGGTAAGCCAGGCGTTCAGTACTACCGCGTGCAGTTTCCAATAACCGACGCAGCTTAAATCCAGTAAGTCGGACGGATTTCGGGCGGATTCCACAAAACAGGCTCACTATGCTTGCGCACTTCAGGAGGAAAGCCTAATGTCTTTCCTCCGTTTTTTACAGCAGTCAGGAAAAACGAGGAAGCGAAAAACGGAACAGGGCGCCGCCATGGTTGAGTTGGCTTTGTCACTTTCGCTTCTGATGTTGATCGTGTTCGGTATCATCGAATTCGGCAGGGCTGTCTACACAAAAAACACGCTGAATAATGCGGCGCGCGTTGGGGCACGATATGCGGCCCTGGCGCGCCCGTTTTTGCCCATGACCACGGCAATATCTCAGATAAAAGCACTCGTTCCGAATCAACCGGGATTGGCGATCGTATTTACGTCCAGTGGCGCGACAATTACGTCCCCACCCAGTTCCGGTTTTCCCATTCTCGTGACGGTGACACTGCCGTTCCAGACAGTTGTCCCTTCCATCATCCCCGGGCTGAATAACATCACCATCAAGGGTGAAGCAGCCATGCGCTATGAAAATTAAATGTACTAATAGTAATCTGGAGAGTTCATGACCAGACTAAGCGCCATATCCATAGTCCTTGTTGTCGCGCTCGCACTGGCGGGCGTCGCGTCGTATCTGGTCTACCAATTTCTCAATAAACAGGAGACCAAACAACATCAAGAGATAACGGTTTTCGTGGCCGCCCGCGACATCCCGGTGGGAGCGAAACTGGATGCTGCAAATCTCAAGATGGCGGCATGGCCAAAGGAAAATCTGCCCCAACAGGGATATTTTCCCCGTGACAGCAAAGTACAGGGGAGAGTCGCCATCCGGCAGATCAGCGCCGGCGACATCGTCACCGATTCCAAACTTATGCCGGTGAATCGCGCCGAGATGGGAGGAGTCATGACCTACATAGTTCCCCAGGGACATCGGGCCGTCACTGTCGCGGTAAACGAAGTCGCGGGGGTCGCCGGCTTCATCACCCCCGGCAGCAGGGTGGACGTGGTGCTCACCACGCAACTTCCCACGTACGTCAATGATCAAGACGATCAGTTCAGCAAGATCATCCTCCAGAACATTCCGGTTTTGGCCAGCGCCCAGGCCACGGATCAAAAGGAGGGGAAACCGACCATCGTCCCCACGGTCACCCTGGATCTGCTTCCCGCTGATGCGGAAAAACTCATCGTCGGTTCAAAAAAAGGATCACTGCAACTGTTGCTGCGCAATGTCATCGACACCGCCGATGTCACTACCACCGGCATGACGGTCTCCAAGGCGCTTAACAGGGCGAAGGCGCCCGACGTAAAACCGGTTCCTACGCCGACCCATGTCAAACACTCCGTTGCGTCACCACGGTCACAGCAGCACCCCAAATCAAAAGTCATTATGGAAATCATCCAACTGTCATCCAAAGCAAAAGAAACATCGCATTCCATAATACCCCTTCAAGAGGCGACGGAATGACCCGATACCTGATGAAACTGACAACTCGGATACTGATGCTGCCGACCTTGCTTCTGATGCTTCCGGCAATTGCTGTTTCCAGCCACACGACGCAGGTTGGTCTCAATAAAAGTGTGACCATCATCCTGAAAAATCCGGTGCAGCGGTGTGAATCAGCCGACCCTGCCATTGCCGGTTGCATCAGGATCACACCGACACAACTGCAAATCAATGGAGTGGCGTCAGGCAAGACGACTCTGACCGTCTTGGATATCAAGGGAAAAAAAATCACCTACGAGATCCGCGTGAGGGAACTCAAGGAGATTGAGCTAAGAAAAATGGTTGTGATCGACCTGCAAAAACCGATCACGCGATGGCAGGCGACTAATCCCGCCATCGTCAAGTGCGTGAAGATATCCCCTTCCAGGCTCCAGATCGACGGCATGGCTGTGGGAGAGACATCCGTAACTATTTGGGATAATGCAAAAGGAAAAGAGTCCTTCGACCTAGTGGTGAGAGGAGAGTCGCAAGGATTCATCAGGAAAAATGAAAGGGGAACAGCGTACCAGCGAACGGAAGCAGTTGATCCGACCATGATAGGCCATGTAGTCGCACGCCCCAAGAGCGAGATTAAAAAAACAGCTCAAACTGTCCGCCGGTCCGAGGCGATAACTCAACCGGTAGAGCGCGAAATCGCCCTCCACTCCAGTGAAAAGATACCGCTGGTAAAACCGGCGCAACGTTGCGAATCCGATAATCCAGCTGTTGTTGAATGCGTAAGTATCAAGGCTAAGCAACAAATTCAGATCACCGGGATGAAGATGGGGAGAGCCTCGGTAGCTGTCGTTGATGAAAATGGCGGGAAGCAGATCTTCACTGTTCGTGTGAAGGGTTATCAGGAACTCGTTCTTCCCCTGAGTACCATGAACCTCCCCAGACCGGTGACACGGTGCGAACCTCTGGATACCTCTCTGAAATGTTTCAGAATCACGCCGACGCAACTGCAGATCAGCGGGACAACATTGGGTAAAAGCGCCCTTACCGTATGGGAAGAAGGGGGGGGGGAACAGACCTATGACATCCATGTCAAAGGCTATGAGGTACCTCTCAACAAGATAGAGCTTCTGACCGTGGATTTCACTCTGAGCGATCCGCGCCACGGCGCAGCCCACGGCAAGGATTCCCCGGTTGGGGAACAAACTATCTTTACACCCATTATCGCCGACAAGGAAATAGCGACAATAGTTGAACGGAGTAACGTCACCTACACACCCGTGATGGATAACGGTCATTCCCGTTCGACCCTCATCGTAAAGGGAGTTAAAATAGGTGAAACTTCTCTCATCATCATGGAGAGAGAAGGCCGCTCACAGTCATTTAACATCCGGGTCAAACCCGATCTCAGTGAGCTTGAGGAGAAAATTCGGGAGGCCGCGCCCAATGACCGGATCACCGTGGCTTATGCCAATGAAACGCTGGTCCTCTCGGGCAAAGCCACCAATGACCTGACCATTACCAAAATCGAACTTCTGGCCAAAGCCTACGCCAATAGAAGTGACGTTGAAGCGCCGAAAGCCGCCGACGGCACGGTAGCGGGGCAACACGGCAAGCCACATGAAATCTATAAGATCATCAACCTGATACAGATTGACAACCCACAGCAGGTACTGCTGGAAGTTAAAGTCGCGCAGGTTGACAAACAGGCGCTGAAGAGCCTGGGGGTCACCGCATTTGTCAAGGGGACCAAGGGTGAAGGTTTCGCCTCGGCCTTGAACAGTCCGACAAGTCTGGGGGGAAGTTTGGCAGGTTCGGCAACGGCGCTGGGAGCAATCGCCTCTCCCTTTGACGCCTATCAGCTGGGTTTTTCACTCTTCAAGCCGGGCATCGGCGCCGCGCTCACCGCCTTGGTCACGAATAAAAAGGCCAAGATCCTGGCGGAACCAAATCTTTTGGTCCGGAGCGGAGAAGAAGGCAATTTCCTGGCCGGGAGCAAGATCCCCTATCCCGTACTTCAGAGCAGCAATGGCGCGAGCACCACCACCGTCATCTGGCAGGATGTGGGTGTCAAGCTGAAGTTCAAACCGGAAGTACTGGAAAACGGCATGATTAATCTGAAGATCGATCCCGCCGAAGTGAGCAATGTCACCAGCACCTCGGTGGGTGGATACCCGGTCATAGACAGTCGCGAAGTGAGAACCAGTGTCCAGTTGAAAGAAGGTGAGAGCTTGGTATTGGCCGGCCTGCTTCAGAGTGAAACCATCAAGTCCTTGTCCAAGATCCCCTTCATGGGCGACATCCCCATACTGGGGGCGCTCTTCCGCTCCACTTCCGACGACATCATGGAAAAGGAGTTGGTCTTTTTCATCACCCCCCGATTGATGAAACCATCGGTCGACGATCCGAAGCCGGAAATCCTCGCCAATAAGGCTTTAACGGCGGAGCAACAGGCGGAGTTTCAATGGATGCCTCGCAAGTAATGATCGCTTCGCGCCGGAGGGAGTGATGACCGTCTTCATTGCACTGGCCATGGTGGTACTGATCGGCTTTCTCGGTCTTGCGGTGGATGTGGGGCATCTCTACATTGTGAAAGGAGAACTTCAACACGCTGCCGATGCCGGAGCGCTGGCTGGAGCAGCCGCCTTTGCAAGCAACAGCGACCCACGGCAAGTAGCAATGGACTATGTGCGGGAAAACAAGTCCGACGGCGTCAAACTGCAACCGATTGAACCTGTCTGCCTTGAAAATGAGTCCCTTATATCCTGCGCGGCGCCGACCCCCACAAGCAGCGTTCAGGTCACGGTCAGTCGGGACTCCACGCACAACGGCGGTCCGGTGCCTACCTTTTTCGCCCGAATTTTAAGCGTCGGCGGCTCGCTGGATTCCTTTCCCGTATCGGCAACGGCAACGGCGCGCCTTAACTCTTCCCAAAAACCCCATCTGATCAAGTAGTAAACAGGGGGAAAAAGTCAGGGTATTTTTGTATCCGGGCGATTCCCACCGGATGCACCACCTTGGTAGGAAGTGTCGGCTTACTGCATTATTGCTTTTCCGATCAAGACATGATATTTACACAGTGCTATAATAGCGTTTTTATCACTCATGTCACCGTACCGAATCGATATCACTCTTCGTCCCCCTGTACGGTTCCAGGCATCAATTCCGAATTTCACGATGGTGACTATGTCCAACATCCTCACAATACTCCTCATCAATAGCGACAGAGCTTCCAGGACAGTAATTGCCGATCTCCTCTCGCGATGCCGCCGTCCGGTTGAAGTAAGCGCCTCGGTCGCTTCTCTTCAGGAAGGGATGAAATATCTTGAATCGGACACCCCTCCCCAGGTGATCGTCCTGGAGGCGCAGTCAATCGCCCAGGGGGTAAGGGATATCTCCGCCATTCTCGCCAACAATCCCCATGCGATGATCATCGTCACCTCCATGGAAAAGCACCCGGATTGGATACTTACGCTGATCCGAGCCGGAGCCGGAGAATATCTGACGACTCCCATCAACACCGAGGAACTAGACGATGCAGTGGAGCGGACCGCCCGGATGCTTGACCAGAAACAGGGGGTGGATGAGACGAGGGGAAAGATAATCACCGTCTATAACCCCTCGGGCGGCATGGGAACAACCAGCATCGCCGTCAACTTGGCTGCGACTCTTAGCGCCAAGGGGGAAATGACGACACTGGTGGACCTGAATCCGTTCAGCAACGACATCACGGCTTTTTTGGACCTCACCCCGGCATATACCCTGAGCAGTCTACAAGAGACTGTCGGGCAGATAGATGCAAGTTTTCTCATGGGTATCATGACCAAGCATGCTTCGGGACTAAAGGTTCTCTGTGGTCCGGAGGAAGTCGGCGCTGTCGTCGGTATCACCCCGAATCAGATACTGAATCTCCTTACCTTGGTCAAGAGTCAGTTCGGTGTAACAATTATAGATACCGGCGGATCCCTGTCGGAGCGTAACCTGGAGACATTCAACGGCTCGGACATCATTCTGTATCCTCTCACTCTTACCCTGCCGGCGCTGAACAACGCCAGGCGTTACCTGAAGGCGCTGAGTCGCCTGGGTTTCGGTCCGGATCGGGTAAAGGTAGTCGTCAACAGGTATCTCCCCAAAGACGACATCAGGATCAGCGACGCGGAAAGAATCCTTGGCGTCAAATCGTTTCATACCATTCCCAATTCCTACGTGGAAATAAAGGAATCCATCTATAAAGGGACCCCGCTGGTGGTCGGCTATCCTCGTTCCCTTGTCACCAAGGCTCTCACCGAGTTAACAAGCCGAACAATGGCGGAATTGAGCAACGGGTCGCATTGAACGCCGGCTTCAGTATCTGCCCCTTGACAACCCGTTGGGGGGCGTAGGGTTCACAGCTTCCACCTATCAGAAGAGGTCATTGATGTCCACCACCATCCCCGTGCCGGCTCGGAGCGGCGACGCCCTGCCCCGTTCCCTGCAGAGCTTCAAGAGCCATATACATAAACGTCTCATCAGACGGATCGACCTGAGCAAGCTCGACCTCCTCCGGAGCGGCGAGCTGGAAAAAGAGATCGGTTTTGTCATTGAATCGCTCATCGCCGAGGAGAGCATTCCGCTAACCCGGCAGGAGAAGGAGCGACTGGTCATCGAAATTCAGCACGAGACCTTTGGTCTTGGGCCACTGGAACCGCTCATCGCCTCGCCGGGGATCTCGGATATACTGGTAAACAATTTCAACAATGTCTATATAGAACAGGACGGGAAATTACACAAAAGTGATGTAACCTTCCGCGATAACGCTCATCTGTTGCAAATCATCGAACGAATCGTGACAAAAGTCGGCCGACGGATCGATGAATTATCGCCCTATGTGGACGCCCGACTACCCGACGGATCACGGGTTAACGCCATCATCCCTCCGCTGGCGCTGGACGGACCGGCGCTTTCCATTCGACGCTTCGGCACGATCCCCTTGGCCATCGGCGATCTTCTGGAGAAGAGAACCCTCGACCATCGGATCAGCGCCATCCTTGAGGGAGCGGTGAAGGCCAGACTCAACATCATCATCAGCGGCGGGACCGGCACCGGCAAGACAACCCTCCTCAACGTCCTCTCGGCCTTCATCCCCAGCGACGAACGGATTATTACCATCGAGGATTCAGCGGAACTCCAACTCAAGCAGGACCACGTGGTTCGCCTGGAGACCCGCCCCGCGAACATCGAAGGGCGAGGAGAGGTGACCCAGCGGGATCTGCTACGGAATACCCTGCGAATGCGGCCCGACAGAATTATCATGGGCGAGGTACGCGGTAGCGAGGCCATGGATATGCTCCAGGCCATGAACACCGGACACGACGGCTCGATCTGTACCGTCCACGCCAATACGGCGCGGGACGCTCTGGCCCGATTGTCCACCATGGTGCTCATGGCGGGGATGGATCTTCCCGAACGGGCCATCAAGGAGCAGATTGCCTCCGCCATCCATCTCATCATACAATTGGTCCGTTTTCAGGATGGGACGAGAAAGATCGTCAAGATCTCCGAAATCACCGGCATGGAGGGGGGTATCGTCGTCATGCAGGACATTTTCCGCTTCGAGCAACGGGGCACCGATAAAGACGGTCGGGTTCTGGGTGAATTCCGCTCCACCGGAGTAAGGCCCAAATTTGTCGAGCGGTTCAAGATGATCAATTATGAGCTCCCCTCCGACCTCTTCGACGAAAGGTAACCACGATGCTTGCGGCGTTGATCCTTACCTTTGCAGCTGTTTTCCTCCTCGTCTTCGCCCTTTGGTCCGCCATTGGCGCCATACGGAAGACCCCCACGGCCACCCTGAAGCACCGCCTTCGTCGAATGGCGGGAAATGAGTGGGACAATCAAGCCACGGATAATGTTAAAAACATCTTCAGGAAAGAGACCCCGGTTGAACAGATAATCCACCGACTACCGCTCCAGGGACCGGTGGGGAGGCTTCTTGAATATTCGGGCACCCGCCTGAGTCCCACCATCTTCACAATCCTCAACTTCGGAGCCTTTACAACAGGTTTTATCGTCGTCCTTGTTCTGAAGGGAAACCTCCCCCTGGCCCTGGGGGGAGGAATACTGTCCGCGTCCCTGCCTTCGTTCATCCTGAAAATTATCTGCGTCCGGCGCCGTTCCAAATTGGATGAACAGATCCCTGACGCCCTCATCTTGATTTCCCGCTCCCTCCAGGCAGGCCACTCCCTGGCAGGGGCAGTGGAAATGGTCGGTCAGATGATGCCGGAGCCGGCGGGTGGACTCTTTCGCGTTACCTATGAGCAACAAAAGCTCGGCATGCGGATCACCGACGCCGTGGCGAGTCTCCCGGAACGGATCGACAGCGTTGATCTCCGTTTCTTCGTGACCATCGTCAAGATGAACAACGAAATCGGCGGCGGCTTATCGGAAACTCTGGAAAAACTCGCCGAGACAGTCAGATCCAGAGTCCAGGTTCGTCGCCAGATCCGCGTCTACACTTCCGAGGGAAGAATATCCGGTTACATCCTTTCGGGATTACCCTTCGTGGTTTTCGGCATGATATGCGTTGTCAGTCCCGGCTACATGGAGCCTTTTTTCACCAACGAGACCTGTCGTTACGTACTCTATGCCGTCCTAGCCGCCCAGGCCGTCGGGTTCCTGGTGATTCAAAAAATCGTCAATATCCGTATCTGAAGGGAACGCAATGCTCGTCATCATAGTCGCCACTGTTTTCATTATCGTCATGCTTCTCACCTGGGCGCTGATCTACCCCATGGTATACCGGAGGGTTACGGTCCGGAACCGGGTGCACCGGCTCATGTCCAAGGTTGAGTCACGTCCCGACCTGGTTCCCACCCCCCCTCGATGGCAGTCGTTCCTGGCGGATCTGGGGAGCAAGATCAAGATGAAATCAAACGACCTGCTCCGGTACCGGGAACTGGTCTCCAGCGGAGGCTTCAAGAGCGACAAGGTAAACGTTTATTTGGGAGGCAAGCTTTTTTTGGCGATCCTCCTACCGACCTTGTACCTGATCTTCTATGCCATACCCCGAGGGGACGTAATGAGCAGCAGCTCTCTCCTGGTGGCGGTATGCGCCGCGGCTTGCGGCTATCTTCTCCCGACCCTATGGCTTGATTATCGTGTAAGTCTCAGGAAAACCGAAATATTCCATACGCTCCCCGACGTTCTCGACCTCCTCACCGTCTGCGTGGAGTCCGGACAGAGTCTGGACGCAGCTCTCATCAAGACAGTGGATAATTTCCATGACAGCCACAATCCCCTCATCGAAGAGATCGACCGTGTCATCATGGAGATCAGAGCCGGTCGCTCCCGAACCGAGGCGCTGAACGGACTGGTGGAGCGGACCATGGTGGACGACGTCCGCTCCTTCGTCGCCATGCTGCACCAGACGGAAAAGTTCGGCACCAGTCTCGGCAAGACCCTCAGAACCTATTCCGATGCGCAACGAATCAAGCGGAGACAAATCGCCGAGGAACAGGCCGCTAAAACCGCCACTAAAATGCTTGTCCCCCTGGCATTATTCATTTTCCCGGGACTCCTGGTGGTCATACTGACCCCGGCTTTCATCAACCTCAAGTCGGTTCTCAAATAAACAGGAAGCTACTCCTTGTAGCTATCCACCGAGTAGCGGTAAAGCCGCAGGCCGTCATCCCAGAAAGCGGGAGGAAGGCCTGCCTTTATCTTGAGGTGATGTAAAAACTGTCCGGGGGTGGGGAGCTGCTCCCATACCTGTGGCAAAAACGTGCCGCGATTTCGACCGAATTCAAGGAGTACCCCATCGATTCCGGGACGGAGTTGCGCCAAGGCGTCATCCTCGTCGCGGAACCGCAGGGGGATAACCGGTGAAAGAAGCGATACCTCCACCCGGATATCCATAAGTTCCTGTTCACCCAGAGGCGGAAACCGAGGATCACGGAAGGCTGCCGCCAGGGCATTTTCCTTGAGATCCAGGAGGAGCGGACGGTACGGTTCCAGAGAGCCGATGCATCCCCGCAACTGGCCGTTAATAGTCAGCGTCACGAAACAGGCCCCCGGCCCGGATAGCCACGGTGCGCTCTCGTCAGAGGAAAGCCCCTTCCCGAATTTCGAAGAGATAGCGGCGCGAGCAATGGCCAAGACAATCCTCCCCTTATCATCAGACATGGGAATCCCCCTCGTAAAACGCCATGGCCGCATAACCGACCACCCGCTCTTTGTCGCCGGCAGTATCGCCGGAGTTTCGTAGATCAATGAGCCTCGGTTGCAGCCCCTTACGCCGGGCTGCAACGATCAGGCCGTTCACCGGCGACGCACCGCAAGCCTGTTCGTGGGACACGAGCAGCTGCAGGTTGAGCAGCGCCTGGACCGTGGCGTCATCCATCCGCCGCGCGGCGTCATAGGGCAGATAGTGCGACAGGTCGGAACTGATTACGATGAGAGTCTCCGGTCCGCCCCAGAGCCGCTCAAGCAAGTCGGCCACCTCCTCGGCCCCTGCATCACCCACTGCCAGCGGAATCAACAAAAACTCTTCCAGCACCCGCTGCAGGAAAGGGAGCTGCACCTCAAGTGAGTGTTCCTCCGCATGAGCAGGGTCACAGACGCCGACATGAGGCGCCCCGACGAGCCGCAGCGCCGCTTCACCGTCCAGAGGGACAGTTCCCAGCGGGGTAAGGAAAGAAGAAGCCGAGGAAAGCGCCACCCCCCGTACCGCCACCCGATGAACGGGGCCAAGAAGAAGAACCCGCGTGATAATCCCCTTCCCTGCACGGAGACGGAGAAAAGCTTCGGCAGCCACCGGACCGGAGTAAATATAGCCGGCATGAGGGACAATGATCGCCTTTGGCAACTGCTCACCCGGCGTCAACGGTTTTCGGCGGCCGGCTTCAACCAACATGGCGTCGATCTCAGCGGCCAATGTAGCCGCATTACCGGGATAAAAACTTCCCGCAACCGCGGGGGGACGGATGTTCGTCATGACAGCCTCCCTTACTCAGGATAGTGTTCGTAAAGAGTGTATCACGCCACCCAGGTCATGCACAAGAAGCGGAAATGATGAATCGTCATTGACAGCTCACGCCGATGGTGATATGAAACAGAGTCTCATAATCACTGTGTTACCCCGTAAGGAGACAGGAACAATATGTCAATTCACAATTCATCTTATTCATGGAGAGCGATTACCAGGACGCTACTGTCACTCCTTTTGATCGTGCTGCTTGCCGCGCCGCTCATGGGAGCGGAGACGGGTGATTCTTCGCTCTTTTTGGCGGGGTTTAACGCCTATCAAAAGGGTGATTACCAACTCGCCATCGATAAGCTCTCGAAAGTTCTTAAGGATTATCCGACAACTCCACTTCGTGACATGACCCTTTTCTGGCTCGCTCGCTCCAACTACCGTTCAGGTGACAGGATAGGGGCCGCATTGAACATGTCCCTGTTCCTCAAGGAGTTCCCCGATCACCCTCTCAAGGAAACAGTGGAAGAGGATTTGCTCGCATCGGCTGAACTTTACGGTCGCGGCGGCGGCACAACCAAAGGGGTTGGAGCGGAAAATCCCGAAACGACTCTGAACAGAGGCTCGACGGCGGCTCCGGTTGAAAATGCCCCGACTACTCTCCCGACTCAGCAGCAGAAGGAAAATGTAGAAGTAAAACTTAACCACTCTTCACGAGGTGTGACCCCATCACCGGAAACGCCACCTACCCTGCAATCACCCCAGCCCAACGGAGCGTCAGGTGCAAGGGTTCAACCATCATCTTCGGCCGAGACCGGGGCGCAAATAATAGCGCTATCTGCCTCAAACGGAACGTTTTCGCCTGCACCAGCCGCCACACCGGAAGAAGCCGCGATAAAAACGCCTCTTCCGGCTTCGGCGCAACCGGTCAAGCAGCAGTCCGCCAAGAAGGTGAAGCGTTCTCGTAAACAAAAAAGCAAGCTCCTCAGAGAGCAGGCTATCTCCGATTACCGCGCCACTCTGGTGCAGTACCCCGGAACTCCGGCCGCCATCGAAGCCGCTGCGCGTCTGCGTAAGCTGGGAGTCGATGTGGTTACCGTGGCGCAGCGCGAACCGGCGCCTCAACGGGAAATTCCACAACAACAGAAAGAGGTCGCTTCACGAAGCACAGCTGGAGCGAGCCATACGCTGACCATTGAAGTGGAGCAATTTTCCGACCTGACAATTTCCGTGACACCGCCGCCGGCGCGACCGGAAGCAGGGAGAAGGTACTTCATCCCCGTTGCCGTCGTGAACAATGGAAACGGTTCGGACAGTTTCACCCTGGAGACCGGTTTTCCCACGGAATTCGCCCCACGTTTTGTTGCATCCGCGGCGGAGCTTCCCTTGTCGGCGACCCCTTTTCTGGGGCCTGGGGAGGGGTGGCGCGGCTTGTTGCTCATCGATGTCCCCAGGGGGAGTGTTGACGGCCAGAAATTGCGCTACCCGGTGAGGGCCGTATCCCGGTTCAGCACGGCCGTTTCCCGGACCAGCGAAATGGTGCTGGCAGTCTCCGCGCCGTTACTCCGTGGTGTGGTGAAGCCGGCTCAGGATTCGGTTAAACAAGGAGAAGAAATCGTCTACCGGATAACGCTCTTGAATGTGGGCTCGGCGCCGGTGCATGGCGCCTACGTGCGATTGGACTATCCGTCCCTCCTTGAGCCGATTTCCTATCCCGGCTTTCTCTACGAGTCAGGCAATCTCGTTCTTGAGAACATCGATCTCGCATCGGGAGCAAGCAGGGAACTCTCCGTCACTTTCCGGCTAAAAAAGGGGAGCCCAGCCGGACAGGAGTTGATCTGTCGTGGTGAGATGACTAATCCTGCCCTACAAACCAAGACTATTTTTGTATCACCGGCGGCAACGGTGAGCGCCGTCAGCGGTGTTGCGCTCTCGCTTAACCAGGAACGACTGGTTGCCGTGCCGGGACAGCTTCTCTCCGTACCGGTCTCCGTAACCAACAGCGGTAATGTGAAGGAACCGGTGAGCATGAGCGCCATCCTCCCCATGGGCTTTACCGCGCAGTTCTACAAAGATGTCCAAGGAAACGGACAACGTGACAATCGTGAACCTCCGGTGACCGGCCCGTTCCTCTTGGCCCCGGACGAAACGCAACATTTCATCATGGCGGTGACCACCCCACCGGAAACCGCCGACAGAGCTGAAGTCTCCATATCCCTTGCAGCAGAGTCGGTTTCAGGCAGTGCTGTCAGGGCCGGCGCAAAACTGAAAATAACCTTTGCCCGACCGGTTGTGGAACTCTCACTGGTTGGTGAAGGGGGACGACTCAAACCGGGGGAGATTGCCATCATCGAATTAACCTGCTTCAATCGTGGTTCCGCCGTTGCTCGTTCCGTCTCCCTGGAGAGCGTGATACCGGAACAGCTTGAACTAGTGGGGACGGAACCGGTGGCGTCCCTGCGAGGAAAAGAGCCCGCTTGGACCATTGAGGAACTGGGCGCCGGTGAAAAAAGGAGTTTCAGGATTATTAGCCGGGTCCGCCATGGTATCAGAGCCGGCTCCAGCCTCGCCATCGCCGGCAAGGTATTCTATGAGGATTATCAGGGGAACAGGTACTGATCATGAAACGCCTGTTGCTTGTCGCTACCCTTCTACTCCCGCCCCCGGCAACAGCGGATAGCGTGCTGATCTATCGTCCGGAAACCGTTACCGGTCAACTCCCCACGACTCCCGATGAGGGGATAGCGGTTAAAGTCGTTACCATCAAAAGGGGCGACAGCCTGAGTAAGCTGTCCCGACGTTTTACCGGCAAAGGGTACTACTTCCCCCAAATACTCCTTTTCAACCGGATCGCCGATCCCAACCTCATCTTCACGGGAGAGATAATCCGCGTACCGATTCCCCACAATCTCTTGGCCAGACATGCAGCGCCTCCGGTTGGACCGGAGACGCTGCGGCAGGAGGCGCCGGAATCGTCCTCTGCCGCGGCCACCGCGACGAGGCCAACGTTAACAGCAGCGGGGGAACAGGAACTTTTTACCAAGGCAAAATTCCAATACCGGAAAAGACACTACCGTGCCGCCCTTGGCCTCTTTGACCGTTTTCTCCGTGAATACCCCACCTCTCTTCAGGCAAGCGACGCAATTTTCCACCGGGGGGAATGCTACCTCAAGCTTTCACGACGTTGACCCCCTCCATCTGCATTCACCTCCCCGGTGAGATCTTCTCGATTACCACTCTTACCACCCATAATAAAAAAGTTTCACCCCTCAAGAGTGAATCCGGAGGGGGTCTCCCGTGATGTTGGCCAAAAATCAAGGATATGAGCCGGCAGATGAGTGTCTACTGTTGACATGACACCTCAGATAAGGTAGTAATTACGGTCACGGTTTTTTATCATCCGAACTGTAGGTTGATTTCCGTCCTGAGTTCCGTCAATTTGGTGATTCCGTGACTCTTTATGATAAGAGTCAGATACTTTTATTGAGATGACTAACTATACATAATGCCCCAAACAAGAGGAGATTCACCATGCCCTTTCGCACCGTTGCCCTGACTCTCATATCGCTGGTCGGCCTCGCCGTAGCAGCTCAGGCTGCCGACGTCCCGCCGACGAAACTGAAACTGCGGAGCACCTCTGCACCGGAACTGACCCCACCCACGGCGGTGGCTCAACTTCCCGCCGGAGCGCCACCGACCTATAAGGACCCGTACACCGGCATGGAATTCGTCTTCGTTAAGGGTGGCTGCTATCAGATGGGGGACACATTCGGAGAATTTCCAGCCGATTTAAAAGTTACCCCCCACGAGGTCTGTGTATCCGACTTCTGGATGGGAAAATACGAAGTAACACAAGGTGAATGGATCAAGGTAATGGGGGATAATCCCGCCCATAACATAAAATGCGGCAAGGATTGCCCGGTGGAGAACATGACATGGGAAGATACCGGCGCATTTATGAGCAGGTATCGAAAAAATAGAGATAAGGTCTTCCGGTTGCCCACCGAAGCCGAGTGGGAATTTGCCTGCCGCAGCGGTGGCAAGAGAGAGAAGTTTTGCGGCGGCAACAATCTGGACGATCTGGGATGGAACAGCGACAACACCGTGAAGAAGACACAACCGGTGGGAACCAAGCAGCCCAACGGCCTTGAGATCTACGACATGAACGATAATGTTTCGGAGTGGTGCAGCGACTGGTTTAACCAGGATTACTACAAGAACAGTCCCAAGGATAATCCCAAGGGACCGTCTCAAGGGTTGAACCGCGTCATTCGCGGCAGCGACGGCAGATCCACCGATCTCAGCTCACGGGCTGCATTCAGAAGCGGAGCGGCCCAAGACTCTCAGATCAGAACTAACGGTCTGCGTGTGGTCTTCACTTCCCAGTAATCCTGAACTTTATACTTCTAATTCATAATGTCCGAGAGGATACGGGGAGCTTTTCAACGCCCTTGGAGAGGGAGGGGGCATGAAACAACTACTGGTTTTATTCTTATTTTTCTTGGTGCCTATCTGCTGTTTAGCTGATGACTGGACACAATGGGATCAACTGAATGACGGAGCGCTGAACGGCATCGAATTCAGTCATCGGAATGAGTGCAGCGCCGCAATGAAGGGGCCCAACTGCACCTTGCAATGGCGCTTTCTCAGCAACTACGAGGAACCGGTGATGGTGGAGTACACCATTGCGTGGGATGTGGGCAATCAACTAAAGAGCGAGCATCGACGGATCACCCTGCAACCAGGCGAAAACAGCTGCACTTCGTTCACCGTCTCCGGCGCGGATCTGGAGGAGATCTCGGTACGAGTCGTCACCGATCCGAAGCTGGTGCAAGAGGCGGAGCCGACACGGACCGAGCCCCAACCGGCGCCGCTAACGGAAAAGGAGCAGGAAGAGCTGCGCCGGGCCAAGCGGGCAAAGCAGCAGGAGCAGGAAGACCTGCGCCGGGCCGAAAAGGCGCAACAACAGGAAGAGCTGACTCGGCTAGCAGAGAAAGTGAAGAAGCAGCAACAGGATGAGTTGAACCGCGCGGCAGTGAAGGCAGAGAAGCAGGAAGAGCTGACTCGCGCGGCAGAGAAGGTAGAGAAGCAGAAGCAGGAAGAGTTGAACCGTGCGGCAGACAGTGCGCAGAAACAGGAAGAGCTGAGCCGTGCGGCAGAGAAAATCGAGACGCGGAAGCGGGAAGAACTTAAACAGGTAGCGGAGAAGGCGCAAAAGCAGGAAGAGCTAAGCCGCGCCGCAGCTAAGGCGGAGAAGCAAAGGCATGAAGAGTTGAGCCGCGCGGCGGAGAAGGCGCAAAAGCAGGAAGAGCTGGCTCGTGCGGCAGTGAAGGCGGAGAAGCAGAAACAGGAAGAGTTGAGCCTCGCAACAGAGAAGGCAAAGCAGCAGGAAGAGCTGAGCCGCGCGGCGGAGAAGGCGGAGAAGCAAAAACAGGAAGAGTTGAGCCGCGCCACAGTGAGGGCAAAGCAGCAGGAAGAGTTGAGCCGAGCGGCAGAGAAGGCGCAACAGCAGCAACAGGAAGAGTTGATCAAAGCGGCGGAGAAGGCGCAACAGCAGGAACAGGAAGAGCTGATCCTGGCTGAGAAAGCACGGCAGCAGGAGCAGGAAAAGTTACGCCGGGCAAAACGTGCTCGGCAACAGGAGCAGGAAGATCTCCGTCGGGCTGAAAAAGCGCGGCAGCTTGAACCCGTGGAACTAAAAACCGAAGAACTGAAGAAAAAGACACACGTAAATGCGGCTCTCCCGCCGCAACAACGGGAAGAGACCAAACAAAAGGAAGAACCGCAACGACTTCAGCTTAGCCAAGCTCGCCGAGTTATCGACCGAGCCTCCCCATCGACACCACGGGGCGATGGGGGTGAGAGCGATGAGAAGAAGCAGTATGCCCTGGTAAAACCCGCCACCGACTGTATCAGTACTTTCAGCAACATAAACATTAACAACTGGCTGGCGTACAGGAATAACTGCTCATACGCTGTTCACGTATTCTACTCCAACCCAGGGTTCGGCTCCATTGATATAGCTCCGGATCAGGTCGAGACTTCAGGATGGGAATGCGAAGAAGGTTGTACCCCTAGTTTCGGCGCCTGCCCTGCGGGATACACGGTATTGAACACCGCCATGGAACCTTACACTTCACAGATGCAGCGGGGAAGAGATCCGTTTATCTGCGGAAAGCTTAAATAAAAATTGTGAATAGTGAATAGTGAATAGTGAATAAATAAAAGGCCGCCTCCCCCAGGGAAGCGGCTTTTTTGTATTCACTTTTCACCATTCACCTTTCACCTTTCACCATTCACCATTCACCATTCACCATTCACCATTCACCATTCACCATTCACCATTCTCCATTCACCATTCACCATTCACCATTCACCATTCACCATTCACCATTCACCATTCACCATTCACCATTCACCGCTTACTGCGAAGCCTGAAGCGCCTGCTCAATATCGGCGATAATATCCGCCACATTCTCGATGCCGATGGAGAGACGAATAAAATCCGACGTCACGCCGGAGGCGATCTGCTCTTGCTCCGAAAGCTGCTGGTGGGTGGTGGACGCAGGATGAATCACCAGGCTCTTGGCGTCACCGATATTCGCCAGATGCGATAACAGCTTGACGCTGTCAATAAACTTCTTCCCGGCTTCCGCTCCCCCCTTGATCCCAAAACCGATAATGGCGCCGGCGCCGTTGGGGAGATACCGCTTGGCCCTGGCATGGTCCTTGTGCGAGGAAAGACCCGGGTAATTAACCCAACTGACCAGCGGTTGCTGCTCAAGCCATGTGGCAACCTTTTCGGCATTCTCAACATGACGGGCCATCCGGACGTGAAGGGTTTCCAGCCCCTGAATGAACTGGAAAGAGTTAAAGGGAGAAAGGCACCCCCCCATGTCCCGCAGGATCGTCACCCTCATCCGGATGATGTAGGATAGATTCCCCACCGCATCCCAAAACCTGACCCCGTGATAGGAAGGCTCCGGATCGCTGAATTCAGGAAACTTTCCGTTATTCCAGGGAAAAGTCCCACCGTCCACAACGGCTCCGCCGATGCTCGTGCCATGGCCGCCAATAAACTTGGTCAGGGAGTAAACTACGACGTCCGCGCCGTGCTCCAATGGCCGGAACAGGTAGGGGGTTGTCACCGTGTTGTCCACCACAAAAGGGATGCCGGCCTCGTGGGCGATGGCGGCGATGGCCTCGAAATCATCAACATTATTCTTGGGGTTCCCCACCGATTCGCTATAAACGAGCCGAGTCCGATCGTCAACGGCTCCCCTGATATTCTCCGGATTCGAACTGTCCACGAACCGGACCTGAATCCCCAGCCGCGGCAGGGTGTAATGAAAGAGATTGTAGGTGCCTCCGTAGAGGTAACTGGTGGAGACAAGATTATCGCCGGCCTTGGCGATATTCAGGATCGCGGCGGTAATGGCGGCCTGTCCGGAGGCGAAAGCCAGCGCCCCGACTCCGCCGTCCAACTGAGCCAGACGTTTCTCCAGGACATCGGTAGTAGGATTCATGAGTCGGGTATAGATATTACCGAACTCCTTGAGGCCGAAGAGGTTGGCCGCATGCTCACTGCTCCGAAAGACATAGGAGGAGGTTTGGTAGATGGGAACGGCCCGGGACAGGGTCGTCGGGTCAGCGCTCTGGCCGGCGTGGAGCGCAAGGGTTTCTAGGCTAAGTTTCAACTCCGTCATATGATTCACCTTCCGGTTTCAATTTTTAAACACGTAATATTCGTATACCACACCGAACCTGTCAATAACAAAAAGGGGCACTGTTCCTGATCGTCAATTACATCTCCACCAAGTCCCTTTCCCTCATTTTTGCCGTTTCCGACCATACAGTTCGGTAAGATCACACAATCGGGTAGCCAGGTCGCTTGTCAGGTCGCCCGGGGCAAACCGCCACGACCAGTTGCTCCCCACGGTCCCCGGCATGTTCATCCGATAGTCACTCCCCAAAGAGAGGAGGTCCTGCAGGGGAATAATGGCGGTCTCCGCCACGGAGATAAGCGCCGTCCGGATCATCTCCCAGACCATGTCATCACCCTGATACCGCAGGTACCGCCGGATATGCAGCTGTTCATGTTCGGAAAGCTTGGCGAACCATCCGGCAGTGGTGTCATTGTCATGGGTCCCGGTATAGACCACCGATTCCGGCAGATGGTTATGGGGGAGATACTTGTTGTCCGGCCCGGAATCGAAAGCAAAATGGAGAATTTTCATCCCGGGGAATCCGAACTGATCCCGCAGTTCCTCCACATCGGTAGTTATGATTCCCAGATCTTCGGCGATGATCGGCATCTTCCCCAGGGCCCCCTCCAAAGCCAGAAATAGTTCAGCCCCGGGACCAGGCGCCCATTGCCCGTTGATTGCGGTGTCGTCCCCGAAGGGAACCTCCCAACTGGCGGCAAATCCCCGGAAGTGATCGATCCGGACGATATCGTACAGCTCCAGGGAATTTTGCATCCGCGCAATCCACCAGGCATAGCCGGTACGCGCCAAGGCGTCCCAGTCATAGTGCGGGTTTCCCCAAAGCTGGCCGGTGGGGCTGAAGTAATCGGGAGGAACGCCGGCGATAACCGTAGGGGTTCCTTTTGCGTCCAGTTTGAACAGGGTGGGATTCGCCCAGACCTCGGCGGAGTCATAGGCGACGAAGATGGGAAGGTCTCCGACTATCCTCACTCCCCGCTCGGCGGCATATCCCCTGATGCTGCGCCATTGCCGAAAAAAACGCCACTGCATGTAGCAGTGAATGGTTATCTCACGGACCAATCGCGCGGCGTAATCCGCCAGGGCATGGGGGGCGCGAAGTCGGATTTCTTCAGGCCAGTCATTCCAACAGGCGCCGCCGAACAGCTCTTTCAACGACATGAACAGCGCAAAATCCTGAAGCCACGGAGTCGTCTCCCGGAATCGAAGAAAATCTTCCCCCCCCGCGACATCCTGACGCTCCAGGAAGGTATCCGCCCCCTTCCGAAGGAGGCGGAGCTTGCGCTCCTGCACCAACGGATAATCCACCTGATGCGTCCCCTCATCATCAAGACACTGTTCGCGGCTGAGATCTCCCTCCTGGGCCAAAATTTCACAGTTGATGAGCAGCGGGTTGCCGGCAAAGGCGGAATAACAGGAGTAGGGGGAATTGCCGTACCCAGTGGGCCCCAGAGGGAGCAGTTGCCATAGTGACTGGCCCGATTGGGCAAGAAAGTCGATGAATGAGCGGGCCTCGGCCCCCAGTGAGCCGATGCCGCCGCATCCCGGCAGTGAGGTCGGGTGGAGCAGAATACCGCTGGTACGAAGTGATTGCATTTATTCCTCCGGATTTATGATCACATTTTTCTATTAAGACACAAAAACATCATGAGTACAACGACCTATCCGCTCCCGCCAGGAAAAGAATAACCTCTCCCTGAAACTTTGGCTCTGGACATCGGGCACATAATGAATTATTCTTCCGAAGCAGGTCACATTAAAAAATTAGGGAGGTCAATCCATGGCGCTCGTGAACTGGAACGACAGTTATAATGTCAACGTCAAACTCTTCGACAGTCAGCACAAACAGCTTTTCGACCTTATCAACCAGCTTCATGACTCCATGATGGTGGGTAAGGGAAAAGAGGTCATGGCGGAAGTTTTAAAATCGCTTCTGAACTACACCAAGACCCACTTCGCCGATGAAGAGCGATTGCTCAAGATGCACAAATACCCGGATTACGAGCGGCAAGTAAAGGAGCACGATCTCTTTGTGCAGCAGATTGCCGAGCTTCAAAAAAAGCAGACGGAGGGCAATGCCGCCATCACGCTCACAACCCTGAATTTTCTGCGCGACTGGCTCCAGAAACATATCAATGGAGATGACAAGAAGTATTCAAGTTACCTGAATACCAAAGGGGTCAGCTGACCCGACGTCATCCGGCTTTTCACCTCTGTTGCAGATTTCCACTCCGAAACTTTTTCTTCCACATTGGCCCTGAAATGAGTTATGTTGCAAGAACGCAACATAATGTCAGGTTAGGGAGATCACTCAATGGCGCTATTTACCTGGAACGACAGCTTTAACGTCAACATCAAACTCTTTGACAGTCAGCATAAGCAACTTTTTGACCTGATCAACCAGCTTCACGACTCAATGATGGTAGGTAAGGGGAAAGAGATCATGGGTGATGTTCTAAAATCACTCCTGACCTACACTAAAACCCACTTTGCCGAAGAAGAACGACAGCTCAAAACACACAACTACGGGGATTATGATCGACAGGTAAAGGAACACGCGATCTTCGTGCAACAGATTGCGGACCTCCAAAAAAAACATGCGGAAGGTAATGCCGCCATCACTCAGTCTACCTTGAATTTCCTGCGCGACTGGCTTCTGAAGCATATCAGTTTGGAAGACAAGAAGTATTCCCAGTACATGAACTCCAAGGGCTTGAAATGATCCACACCGGGGCGAAGCGGATGAACATGCTTCGCCCCGGCAGTCGTTAGTCCCGTGGTGATTTGTCCCCAGCCCCCTTCCCTACCGCGATTGCCGCGGCGATCCAGGCAGAGAGAGCCGGACCGGATTTGAGACTCTCCGGTGGGATGGTGGACTTCTGCTTCGCCGCCAGGTCATTAGCGTAGCGAAGCTGTGCCTCGCTGGGCCCACCGCCGGGACTCCGCGCCGGAGGGACGACATACCCCATCTTCTGATGAACCCCCTTGCAGAAACGCTGCCAGCTCTCCTGATTCTCCACAACCCGGTCCAGAAAGCTTTCCATCCGCCCCGTGAGGGCATAATCGATCACCCAGGGATGCTGCTGCCGCAGATAGTCGATGAGCGTCTCCCCGCTGGGCAAGGGGACTACTTTTCCCTTCTCCTCCTTCACATACCCCCGGTCGGTGATGTTCCTGGTAATGGCCGCGTAGGTGGAAGGGCGTCCGATCCCCAACCGTTCCAGCTCCTTCACCAACGATCCCAGGGTATACCGTCCCGGCGGCTTGGTTTTCTTCTCCTCCAGGGTTTCCCCGCCCTTGGGGACCAGCTCCCCCACGGTGAGCGGCGGGAGCTCCTGCGTTTTTTCGTCATCCCCCCCCTTCTCCTTCTCATCACCGCTATCAGTGTAAAGCTTGAGAAATCCGTCAAAAGTAAGAACCCGGCCGGAAGCCTTGAACTTCTCCCCGGCCACATCGAAACGAAGATTTGTGGCGTCATAACGGGCCGGCGCCATCTGGCTTGCCACCGCCCGACGGAAGATCAAGTCGTAGATCCGCGCATGGTCGGGACTGAGACGCTCGGCGGCGATGCGGGTGGAGATCTCTGCAACGGAATGGATATGAGTCGGCCGTATCCCTTCATGAGCTTCGGCCTGGGAGTTTTTGGATTTGAACTCGTTGGGCTTGGCCGGCAGGTAGCCGCGCCCCAGCGATTTCCCCAAAAATTCCCGGATCTCGGCGACAAACGCCGCATCCATCCGAACCGAATCGGTGCGGTGATAGGTGATCAGCCCCTGATCAAACAGCCCCTGGGCCAGCTTCATGGTCTGTTCCGGAGCAAACTTCAGCCGGGATGCGGCGGCAGCCTGCAGGTCCACAGTGGTAAACGGGGGTTTTGGTGACTGTTTTACCTCCTTCTTATCCACCTTCTCGGTGAGGGCATGACTTTGCTCCCGGATGGCGGCCATGAGAATCGCGGCGTCCTCCTGGGCTTGAAACTTTCCCTTCAGGTGATAGGCGGTAAAAGTCGCCTCATCCTTCACCAGCTGGATGCTCAGTATCCAGTAGGGGGCGGGAGTAAAGGCGCGGATCTCCCGCTCCCGATCCACCACCAAGCGGACCGCCGGGGACTGGACCCGACCAACGCTGCACGAGGCCTTGAGGCTGCGGCTGGCGATGGGGGAAAGGATATATCCCACCAATCGATCGCCGACACGACGCCCCAGAAAGGCGTGATAAAGTCCCGCGTTGGTTTCAGTGAAGAGCTCCGCCTTGGCCAGTGCCTCCTTGAGCCCTTTCTCCGTCACCTCGTAGATCTCCATGCGGCGACACTCCTTGGCCACATCCTTGACCTCGTCATACACATGACGACTGATGGCATACCCTTCCCGATCCGGGTCACCAGCCAGCATCACCACTTCTCCCACCGCCGCCGCGCGAAGTTCCTCGGGAAGATGCCGCTTCTTCTCGTGATAGACGAAAGTCGGCTCATAGGTGGTCAGATCGACGCCGATGGCGGCATCGGGTAGGTCCTTGAAATGCCCCACGGTGGAGAGGGTCTTTACCTGAAGGAGTGACCGGATTTTTTTTGCCTTGGTGGGAGACTCTACGATAATCAGCATGGAGCGCTCTTCCTTCTTGGGTCAGTACGTCCCGATCCGAACCGTGAGAGGAGTTTCCAGGGTCTCACCGGCGACAGCGAGGTAGATGACGCCGTCACTGAGAGTGATCTGCCAGGAGATGACCCGCTCCGCCAAGGAAGCCAGGCGGCTGATGAACGTCTTCTCGAAGCAGACAACGGTGAGGTTGGCTGCGGCAGTCAGCTTGGGAAGCTGCCGGCTTTCCCACTGCGGGAGGCCATTGCCACAGGCCATCAGCACCACCTGCTCCGCATGGCGGCAGGCCTTGAGGAGACGCTCCGGTTCGGGAAGCCCCACCTCGATCCAGAGGAGGACTCGACCGTCGGCCCCTTTCACCCAAAGATCCGGCTCGTCACCGGCGGAAACCCCCTTGGTGAAGAGAAGATCGGGCTCTTGGAACAGGGCGTAGGCCAGGAGCCGGGTCACCAGCCGCTCGGCCGTTTCCGAGGGGTGACGGGCCACCGTTGTCGTGAGAGCTTCATAAACAGCGCGATCCACATTGGAGAGTTCGATGGAGACTCGATAGATGGTTGAAGGGAGCGCCATGGTTTTTAAGTTTCCTTTTTCAGATTCCATCGGAGAAAACACACGGCGGAGATCCGACCGGTTCGTAAGTATACAGCTATTTCGGAGGAATTCAAAGAAATGATGTCACGATACGTTTCAGTCCCCCCAAACCTGAATTGTTGAGATCAGACCAAGACCAACCCCCTGCCCCACCACCTTGGTGGTAAAAAACGGTTCGAAGATCCGCTCTTTCAGCTCATCGGGAATACCGTGACCGTTATCGGCCACCACCGCATGAACAAAATCATCATGCAGGTTACATAAAGTGAGGAAGGAAAAGTTGTCTCCGAAATTACTTTTTGTCACTCTCCGCTTCCCGTTTTGTCGAAATTTTCGTCGGAGAGGTCCCCTTCCCCGCCAGATAGTTGGCCATGACGATGTAGTCGTCCAACCAGGGATCCCCTCCGTTACTTTTTCTTTTTCCCGGCGCCCCCTTGAGATAGAGCGCCACCGCCGACTCGTTGAGTATTTCTCCGGAGATAAAATCGGGAGCCAGGGGTTGCGCCACCACCAACGGTACGCCGCTGACAACGCCGTTGTTCATAATCGTGATCTTCACTTCGTTGACTCCGACCTGGGGACGGAGTTCAAAGACATAAAGGTCACCGTCGCTACCCAGGGAGACCAGCTTGGCGCCCTGCAACGCAAAGGTGGGGGCTCGAACACCCGGCGGTACGCTCAGGGAGACTGAGACGGTCGAGTTCCCGTCGGAAAGGGCGATGGCCGGCTCCTGACGGACTCCGGCGTTTTTCTCCGAGGTAAAGAGCGTGGCCAGCGCGGCGGGATTCCGTTCTCCCCCATAGTCACGGAACAGCTCCCGGACGCTCCTCCGGAGAACAACCGGGGGAAGTGTTTGCGTCCCGGCAACGACGGTGGGGGGGGCACGAAGCTCTTCGGGAGCCGCCACGGGAGCTTCCGGCGAGAGAGGGGGAATATTCGCCTCGATTTCAGGGACTCCGGGTTTCGCTTCCGGCGGCGGGGAGGGTTGCCGGCCGGCGCCCGACGCCATGGAGATGGCGACATTTCCCAGCCCCGCGGACGTTGTGCTCCCCTGGGAGGTCACACCCCCTCCCCCGGAACCGATGGCGATAACCGTGGCGACGGAGGTGGCCATGGGGGTGAAGGTGGCCGACGTGCCGCTCCCGCCGGCAGTCGTGGCGGCGGTATCGGCGGCGCCCATGATCCGAGTGACGGCGGGAACAGCCCCCCCACCCGCGGCGGAAACCAGTTGCGCCGTGAAGGTGGTGACGGTCCCCTGAATTCCGGCCACGGGGCTCAAGGTGAGCGTGACGATGCTCCCCTTGCCGGAGACCCCCAGGCGATTGGGAGAGATGATCCCGATCTTCACCACTCCCGGAACCGTGAGATTGGGCGCCATGATGGCGCCGGCGAACAGTCCCCCCAGGGTGACGTTGGGGTTGGCGCCATCATGGGAAAGGGTCATGGCCACGCCGCCGATCCCTTCCAGCCCCTCTCCCAACAGTTCGTACCGGCCGTCTCCCTGCCCCACCGCCGTCAAGGTCGGTATCCCCCAGACCGGAGTGGAGAGGATACCCAGGAGCGTCGCCGCAACCGCCCCCCGGAGGCTCATTCCACATGCCGTCGCCATGTAATTTTTTCCTCTTTGCGCCGCCTCTTCAAGAGAGGCGGACAGTTTATCCTGATGGTTGCTCCGACACCGGAGGTATTTGTAAAAAGAGTGAAGGGTGAAGGGTGGGACGTAAGGGACACGGCATGCCGTGTCCCTTTTCGCGTAAAGCAGGGGTCGTGTCTACCGGACAGTCACCCCCCTGACAACGACGTTACCCTGCGAAATTGATACTGGACTCTGAAGGGTAGTCATACCGGTTACCCCGGAGTAGGCGGCATTGTCACCCCCCTCCAAGATAATCGCAATATTTCTGCCGCCGGTGAATGGGCCGGCAAGGGTTCCCTCCAGCAGCTTGATGACGGAACCGTTCGTCGTGGCGGCGTCATTGTAGGCGGCCTGAAGGGTGACAAACTCCTTGACGCCGACCTTTACCTTGGGCGCGGCGGTAAAGGTCGCGGTGACCCCCTTATTGCCGGTCATGGCGAGAGCACAGTCACTTCCACCGCCGCAGTCGCCTGACCAAGCGGCGAACAGGGAACCGCTTCCCGGAGAAGCGCGCAGGGTCAGGACAACACCGGGATCGTAACTGCCGCCGCAGACGCCGGAACCGCAGGCAAAGGAAACGCCGGAGGTAATGCTGTTCACGGAACCGCCGCCGATGATGGTGGCGGTAAGGGTTACCGGAAGGCGCGGTGTCGCGGTGGCCGTGGCTCCCGCGGATATGTTCCCGACCAGATCAACGGCGCATACCCGGTAGTAGTAAACGCCGCCGTTTGTCAGGCCAGTGGTGGTAAAGGTGGCGGCCGCGCCGGAGTAGAGCGTGGTCCCTGCCGCGCAGCCGGCGGGGGGGGCGAGGGAGGAAGATACCAGGGTATACCCGGCGATGCCGCTGCCCCCATCGCTGAAGCCGCTCCAGGTCAGGACGGCCCGACCGTTGCCGGCGGTGGCCGTCAGGATGCCGTTAACCGGAGGAGTGCCATCCAGGGTGATGCCGGCGCCGGCCGTCGCCGAGACATTGCCTGCCGCATCCTTGTACCAGACGTAAAGGCTCTTCCCTCCGTCGCCGCCGCTCAGGGTGTAGGGTACCGTGGCGCTGTAACTCGTGGCGGCCGACACCGGGCTCCATCCCGAGGCGCCGGCCAGGGGAGGAGTCGAGATCGTGGAGAGATAATAGCCGGTGACCCCCACGGCGTCGGTTGCGGTGAGAGCAAGCGTCACCGACGTAACTCCGCTGTACGCAACGCCGTTGTTGATGGTGATGCCGCCGGTGGGCGCGATGGTGTCGGAAGCGCCGGTCACCCTCACCACCAGATCATCCACCTCCCACCACCAGTCATTGTTTGCCTTGTAGTAGTGAAAGCGGAGCATCACCTTGGCTTGCCTGGCAGCCACACAAGGGGGGGGACGTTCATGCGATTATGCGTTGCCTTGCACAAGGGGGGGACGTTCATGCGATTATGCGTTGCCTTTCCCCCAAAACGTGGCACTCTTCTTAGCATGCCTCGTCAAGCACGCATAGACGCCCCCGGCGCAATCCATCACATTATCTGTCGCGGCATCGAGCGGCGTAAGATCTTCTCGGATGACACTGACCGGGACAGATTTCTCGTACGCCTTGGGCGCCTGGTCAGATGCACCCGCACCGTCTGCTACGCATGGGCCTTGATTCCCAACCACTTCCACCTCCTGCTTCAAACGCAATCAGTTCCGATCACGACCATTATGCACAGATTGCTCACCGGGTATGCGGTGGAGTTCAACCGCCGGCACTCCCGAACGGGACACTTGTTCCAGAACCGATACAGATCAATTTTGTGCCAGAAGGAAAACTACCTTCTCGATCTCATCAGGTACATCCATCTCAACCCGTTTCGGGCGGGAATCGTAAGGGAGTTGACAGCCCTGGCCCGTTACCCCTATTCCGGTCATCGTCAACTCATGACCGGGTCAGGTTCGGATTGGCAGGAGACAGACGAGGTAATGGAACTTTTTTCCCTCACCCCATTATTGGCACGTGAAAAATATCAAGCGTTCGTTGCTGAGGGCGCACATCAGGGTAAGCGTGAGGACCTCATCGGAGGTGGCCTCATAAGGAGTTCAGGAGGATGGGAGGAAGTCAAAGACGCGCAAAAGGCCGGGATCTTCCTCTGGAGCGACGAACGTATCCTGGGTGACAGCGACTTTGTCGAGGAAGTGCTCTACTCGGCACAGGAGACCAAACTGGCGAAGAAGGAGCGGGTGGTTGACCTGCCGAAGTTGGCCGAACAGGTAGCCGAGCGTGCCGGTACCGATGTCAAGGATCTTTTCAAAAAAACCAAGAAACCCGAGGTCGTAAAAGCGAAAAGCATTCTCTGCTATCTTGCCACCCGGGATTTTGGCATCACAGCCACGGCCTTGGCCACGGCCATGGGAATGAGCCAATCTGCGGTAAGCAGGGCTGCCGAACGTGGTGAAATCATTACCGAGAACGATGACTGGTAATTTTTAGCTGAGAAACGCATAATTGCATGAACGTCCCCCACTCTACCCTGAACGTCCCCCACCCTACCTTACCGAGAACGATGACTGGTAATTTTTAGCTGAGAAACGCATAATTGCATGAACGTCCCCCACCCTACCGGCTACTGTCCCGAAACGAACAGTAGCACCTCATGGAACAGGTTTTACGGGGTATCTGTCACTAAAACCGTGCCAAAAATAAAATTGTGGTTTTCAAGCAGGTTACATAAAGTGAGGAAGGAAAAGTTGTCACTGGAGAGACAGGCTGTCCCGGGTGGGACAACCGAGAGGAGAGGAATTTGGATAGGGGGGATTTGATTTTATATCCGTCCGGTATTAGTTATTTTTCACCGGACCGTTCATCCTGATGGCTGCGGTGAATTCCGTCCAGAAGATCAGATAGATGGAGATCATGGCGGAAAGGCCGATGTTGGCGTTCTCCGCCCCAAGCCCCTTGGCGAGAATCGGGGAAGCAAAACCGGCCCCCAAGGTTCCGGTGGACCGCTCCAGGAAGTAAAAGATCAGGAGGGTGACCAGGGTTCCCCCCAGCATGATGCCGATACCGCGCCCCCGCTTGATCCAGTATTTGGGGGAGAAACCGTATATCCGCATGAAAACGACCACCCAGATGAGCCAGAGGGAGTAGTCCATGGCGGCGTCGGGGAGAGCGAGGTGCTGCCGCACCAAGAGGAGTTCCAGGAGCGTGACGGCGGCCAGCAGGGTGAACATCCAGGAAAACTTCTCGTTAGCCTGACTCTGCCAGTTCCGACTGTCAGGAGCGGAGGTCTCCCTGAAGGAGTGAGTATGAGTTCCCAGGGCGGAGAAGAGAATGGCGAACCAGATGCCGGCGCTATGAAAAAGGAGCGAGGCATGGTTGCCGGCCACGTTGGCGATGCGGGACATCGGTTCGCGGGAAAAGTCGGCGGCAACCCTCATGAGGAAGAGATTGGCGATTACGGAACAACAGATGATCACGGCGATGGTGAAGATGCGGCGCGGCAACAGGTAGGGATCCACCTTGTCGGGAAAGCCGATGATGAAGGCGAACCAGATCAGGTACATGATAAGCGGGATACCGAAGCAGATACCGTAGACGGATTCGCCGGCAAAATCACCGGACTGGGCGTAGATGATGTAATCATTTTTCGGATCCGCGTCGCTGTTGGCGGCCTTGACCAGCTCCTTGGAAACCTTTTTCACATGGGGAAGAATCCCCATGGCGTACCATCCGTTATCCCCTTGGGTCGTGTCGATGACCCAGTACTGATCGCCCATCATCTGGTCGAGACCGCGGAACAGTTGCATGTTGAAAGCGCTGCAGGCCGTCACGACTATCAGGAGCAGAAGTATGTTTTTCAACGACATGGGCATGGAACTCTACTCCTTGTGGGTGGTCCAGAACATGGAGACGGCGTTGGCGGCGAACAGTCCGTAGAGCCACATGGTGTTCCAGGCCGGACCGGCCCAGTGACTGCCGCGACCGCCACCCACGACCCCCGAGGCGACAACGATCCCCACCATGGCGGTGAAGGCGACCATGGCCACCGACCTGAGAATGGCGCTATTACGCCAGGTGTGGCGCTCAAGTTCCTCGATGCGAGACAGCAGTTCAAGCTCGATTTCCGTCATCTCTCGGCTCCCTTATTAATGCATGCGTCGGCAATTAAAACGCCCCGCAGGGAGCGAGGCGTCAGCAACTTATACTCGTAAATGAAGGATTTCGGCATGATTATCTAACAAGCAAAGGTTGTCATTCTGAGCGAAAGCGAAGAATCTGCTTTTTGTTTGCACATCAGATCCTTCACTACGTTCAGGATGACAAGCGGAGACAAGTTATCCGACTACGGACCTACACCTTAAATTATTTAAGACGGCGCCGGAGAGGAAGATCCCTTCTGAATTCCCCCCTCCTTGTAATCACACCCCTCCTTGGGACACTTGAGAAATTCCCCCTCCCGCTTGTAAATCTTTTTCACCAACAGGGGGAAACCGCACTTGGGACAAGGTTGTTTCACCGGAAGATCCCAGAGGGCGAATTTGCACTCCGGGTAACGATTACAGGAGTAGAACATCTTGCCATAGCGGGATTTCTTCTCAATGAGCTCCCCCTCGTTACATTCGGGGCAGATGACACCGGTCGCCTTGGGCTTGATGAGTGGTTGAATGTTCTTGCAGGCCGGATAACCGGAGCAGGCCAAGTACTTGCCGAACCGGCCATCCTTGACCAGCATGGGGCTGCCGCACTTCCCGCAGAGCTCATCGGAAACCTCCGGCTCCACCGGCTCCATGGCTTCACCGGTCTCCTTGTCGATGTTACGGGTAAATTTGCACCCTTCCTGATAGCCGGAGCAGGCGATGAACTTCCCCCGTTTCCCCAGTTTCACCACCAACGGCTTGCCGCAGTCGGAGCAGAGCTCATTCGTGGCCTCGGTGGTGAGGTCCGACTTGCTCACCTCTCCCTCTTTCAGCTTCAAAAGAGCCGTGAAGGGTCCCCAAAATTCCCGGAGAACCGGCTTCCACTCTTTTTCACCCCGTGAAACCTGATCCAGTTGCTCTTCCAGCCCCGCCGTGAAGTTGTAATCCACATAGGTTCCGAAATGATTCACCAGGAGGTCGCTGACCACCATCCCCACATCCTCGGGAAAAAAACGCTTTTTTTCCAGCCGGGAGTATTTTCGCTCCACGAGGGTATTCAGCGTGCTGGCGTAGGTGGAGGGTCGACCGATGCCGTACTCCTCCAGGGTCTTCACCAGCGTGGCTTCGGTATACCGGGGTGGAGGCTGGGTGAAGTGCTGCTCCGGAAGAAGCTCTTTTTTCTCCACCGGCTCCCCTTCCGCCAACGGCGGCAGGAGTCGCTCCTCGTTGTCGTCGCTCTTGGCCCCCAGGTTCTCCTTTTCTTCGCTCTTGTCGTCTTCACCCTCGATATAGAGTTTCATGAAGCCGGCAAAGCGGATTACGGTGCCGGCGGCCCGGAAGGTAAAACCGATGCCGGCGGAGATATCCACACTGGTCTGATCCAGGAGCGCCTCGGCCATCTGGGAAGCGACGGTCCTTTTCCAGATGAGATCGTAGAGCTTGAACTGGTCGGGGGTGAGAAACTTTTTGACCTCCGACGGGGTCCGGGCGATGGAGGTAGGACGGACCGCCTCATGAGCCTCCTGGGCGTTTTTGGTCTTGGTCTTGTAGATTCTCGGCTTGGCAAGAGCATACTCCTTGCCGTACAGGGAGCTGATGACCTCCTGGGCCTCGGTGGTGGCGACGGTGGAGAGAGCCACACTGTCCGTACGCATGTAGGAGATGAGACCGACAGTCCCCTCCGCGCCGATGTCAAGACCCTCGTAAAGCTTCTGCGCCGTCCCCATGGTCTTCTTGGCGGAGTAACCGAGCTTGCGCGAAGCCTCCTGCTGAAGAGTCGAGGTGGTGAAGGGGGGAGAGGGGGTCCGTTTCCGCTCACTTTTGGTGACCTTGGCGACCCGGTACTCCCGTCCCGCCAGCAGTTCCGCCAGTCCATCCGCGGCGGCCTGGTCGGGAATATCAAACTTACCCAGCTTCTTTCCGTGCGCCTCAATAAGGGATGCGCTGAAAACCTGCTTCCGTTCCGTTTCCAGACGGGCGCCGATGGTCCAGTACTCCTGCTGGACAAAGGCCTGGATCTCTTTCTCCCGTTCGCAGACAAGCCGCAGAGCCACCGACTGAACCCGCCCGGCGGAAAGGCCGTACCGGATCTTCTTCCAGAGGAAGGGGGAGAGATTGAAACCCACCAGATAATCCAGGACCGAACGGGCCTGCTGGGCGTCCACAAGCTCATCGGAGATCGCACGCGGATTCCGGACGGCGTGGATAATGGCGTCCTTGGTGATTTCGTGAAAGACGACCCGCTTGATATCGATATCGGTCTGCTTCTTGTCCAGACCGAGAGCCGCCAGAAGGTGCCAGGCAATGGCTTCCCCTTCGCGATCCGGGTCAGTTGCGAGAAGGAGTGAAGTGGCTCCCTTCAGCTCTTTCTTGATAGCGTCCAGGTGCTTCTTGCTCTCGGGGAGGATCGCATACTTGGGGGTGAAGTCGTCGTCCACATCCACCGACCCCTGTTTGCTGGGGAGCGCCCGCACATGGCCGAAAGAGGCGAGAACCCGGTAATCGTCGCCGAGAAACTTTTCAATGGTCTTGGCCTTAGCCGGAGATTCGACAATAACGAGGTGCTGGGGCATGATATACCTAATGAAGTCAGGAAAAGGATAAGGTTCAAGGTTCTAGGTTCTAGGTTCTAGGTTCTAGGTTCTAGGTTCTAGGTTCTAGGTTCTAGATTCTAGGTTCTAGGTTCTAGGTTCTAGGTTCTAGGTTCTAGGTTCTAGGTTCAAGGTTCAAGGTTCAAGGTTCTCCGGTCCCCGTGGTCACGAAATCATGAAATAATCGCCGGGAAGACGGGTTACCGCCCCCTTGAGCTCAAGGCGAAGTAACATAGCCGAAACCTCCCCGGCTGTCAATCCGCATTTGACGGTGATCTCGTCCGCATGGAGCGGGGCATTGGCCAACAGAGTGTAAACCGACGCCTCCTGGGGGGTAAGGCAAAACGATGGCGCCTCTTGACTTTCCGGAGCGGTTGATGCGCCATGACGGGGGAAGTTCACCATGATGTCGTCCACGTTTTCCACCAGAGTCGCCCCCTCCTTGATGAGCTGATTGGGGCCCCGACTGCCGGAATAGTTGATATTACCGGGTACGGCGAAGAGTTCGCGTCCCTGTTCCAGGGCGAACCGGGCCGTGATGAGGGAGCCGCTCCTTGCCGCCGCCTCCACCACGAGCACCCCCCGGGAAAGTCCGCTGATGATCCGATTACGCCGGGGGAAATTCTCAGCCAGGGGGGGAGTCCCCAGGGGAAATTCGGAAATCACGGCCCCCTGAAGAGCGACCTCTTCCAACAGCTTCCGATTCTCGGGGGGGTAAAGCAGATCCAGTCCCGAGCCGAGAACAGCGATGGTTCGCCCTCCCCCCTTCAGCGCTCCCCGGTGGGCCGCGCTGTCGATTCCCCGCGCCATGCCGGAGACAACGGTGATCCCCCTCAAAGCCAGATCCCGGGCAAGACGTTCCGTGATACTCAGGCCGCTGAACGAAGCTCGTCGGGAACCGACCACCGAAATACAAAACTCACTCCCCCTGAGAGTACCGTTCACGTACAGATACGGCGGGAAATCGGCTGTCTCCAGGAGAATTTTCGGATACTCTTCCGAAAGGAAATCGACGATGCGGAAACCACTGTCGCGGAGTAACGCGCACTCCTTCCGGGCGGCTTCGCGATAATCGTGACCGCGGATCTGGGCGGCGGCAGCGGGAGGTAGACCGGGCACCCCCGCAAGTTCCTGGGGAGTCGCCTTGAAAACCGCTTCCGGGCTCTCGAAATGGTGCAGGAGCCGACAGAAGGTCACGTTCCCCACAAGGGGGACTGATTTGAGGGCAAACCAGAAATAGTGCTCCATCATGAGTTACTGAGGAATAACCGTCACGACCTTGTCCCCCAGGTCGAGCTCTTGGACATTTTTCACCACCAGGGCGGTTGAGGTGTCACTGCTGATGCCGACTATTACCAGGGCGCCCAGAAGTTCCTGGGGAAGAAGGTTGACGCCGCCATACCCCTTCTCCGGGACCGGCTGCCGAACAACGTAGAACATGTTTCCCACCGCGACCCCCTGATCTCTTCCCAGGTCCAGGTAGACCAGGTCTCCGACCCCAACGAAGTTGTTCCCCGAAAACGATGCCAGGATGATACCGGAGAGGCTCTGATCGGAAGATTTCAAGGGGATCTCACGCCTGCCGTCACGGCGGGGGAGAAGAAGCGCGCCATTGCCGATCTCCCGATAGGATTCGGTGATTACGGCTCGGGAGCCTGTAGGGGTCAATTCCGTCAGCTCCAGCGTTCCCAGGGGAACGATCTTGCGGCCGACGGCAACATGGCGGAGAGGATGGGTAACAACCTCACCTTTGCCGAAGATGGAAAACCGGTCCCCCTTCCGGACCCCCTGACTCGTACCCATGTCCGTATAAACCGTATCTCCCGACCCGACGATCACCCGTTGGTGATTGGTGGAGATAATCCGCCCGACGCCGGCCAGGTCGTTTTCCCCGATGAATCCCTCGCTCCCCAGGACCGAAAAGGTTTTTTCACGAACCGGTTCAGCTCCCACCGGCACGGTGGATAGGACCTCTTTCTTGGGCTGCGTGGGGAGCGGAGCGGCCGGGGTGACGACTTGGATCCTGTCATGAAAAACAAGGAGCTTCTGACCGGGATAGATAAAATGAGGATTGCCGATGGCGGGATTCTTGGACCAGAGGTTCGGCCAGAAGAAGGGATCCTTGAAGAATCGCTCCGAAATATCCCAGAGGGTGTCCCCTTTCCGCACCACGTAAAGGGACGGTTCCCGCACCGGTTCGGCAAACAACCGTGGCGCCGTGGCGGCGAAGATGCCGTAAATACCGATGACCATGGCAAGCATTTTCATGGGACACCTCATGGTTGGCGAAAAGTTTGAATTATTAATACTTCCATAATGTTGTTATTGTCAAGAAGAAAGGATATTGCTAACCACTCTCCTGCTCTTCCGGGCGCGTTTGAAACTGTTGGCCCATAGCCGGAAAACTTGTCCCTTGCCTGTCATCCTGAACGTAGTGAAGGATCTGTTTATAAAGCAGATGCTTCGCTTCGCTCAGCATGACAGCGCAGCGGGGATGAATCAAGTAACCGACAGTTTCAATTACACCTTGCCCTTCCTTTGCTGTTTTCTTGCACCGCGGAGTGTGGTAACATTCGGCGATTTTGTAGACGAGATACCTTCAGACTGGAAGTGTCATGCCTCCGGCTCTCTGTGCGAGCACCCATGATCAATACTACCTCACCATCCGTGGACAGACCGCCTGAAGCTCTCCGGCCAAAACTTCCCGAACTCCTGGCTCCGGCAGGCAACCGTGAGAAACTGGCGCTGGCCATCCATTACGGCGCTGACGCACTCTACCTGGGAGGAAAATCATTCGGTCTCCGGAACAGGGCCGATAATTTTACCGACGACGAACTGGCCGAAGCCGTCGACTACGCCCACCAGCGGAGAAAGAAGGTCTACCTGACGGTGAATTGGTATCCGTCGGGAGGGGACATCCCTGAGTTGCTTTGTTTCCTTGAAAAAACCGCCTCCATTCCCTTCGATGCCCTCATCGCCGCCGACCCGGGAGTCATCGACCTCATTCGCCAGGTAACGCCGGATCGGACCATACACCTCTCCACCCAGGCCAACAGCACCAATTGGGCGGCCGCCCGTTTCTGGCAGCGCCAGGGGATCAGCCGGATCAATCTGGCGCGAGAGATGCCCCTGGATGAGATCCGCCAGGTTAACCAGCTGGTGGCCATGGAGACGGAGATCTTCGTTCACGGCGCCCTCTGTATCTCCCAGTCGGGGCGCTGCCTCCTCTCCAGCGTCATGACCGGCCGTAACGCCAACAAGGGGGAGTGCACCCACCCGTGTCGCTGGAATTACGCCATTGTGGAAGCAAGCCGACCGGGAGAGTATTTCCCGGTGGAAGAGGGTGAGCGGGGAAGCTTCATCTTCAACTCACGGGATCTCTGCCTCCTTCCCTATCTGCCGGAGATCATAGCCACGGGGGTAACATCCCTGAAGATCGAGGGACGGATGAAAGGGGCCAATTATGTCGCCTCCGTGGTCAGGGTCTACCGGGAAGCGCTGGATCGTTATCAGGACGACCCCCGGCGCTACGTCTGCAAGAACGAATGGCTGGAGGAGTTGACCAAGATCAGCCATCGGGGGTACACTACCGGATTCCTCTTCGGGACCCCCCGCGACGTGGGGGTGGAGCTTGATTCCCGCTATGTGAGGAGCCACGATTTCGTCGGCATGGTGGAATCGGTAACCGATGACGGTGTCGCCACCGTGGGTGTCAGAAACCGGATACTGATCGGGGATAAGCTGGAGGTCATCGGCCCACGCATGACTGCTTCAACTCTCACCCTGGAAACCATGACAAGCCAGGAGGGATTACCTCTCTCCGTGGCCCACCCCAACAGCAGGATCAAGGTGGCGCTCCCGTTTTCCGTGCAGGAAAACGATCTCGTCCGGCGGGAAAGCACAAAAATACTTTGAACCGCAACGAGACAAAAAAACAGGGAGACGTCAAATTCGTCTCTCGCCCGTTCGCTCCGCTCACTTAAGAGCACGCAGAGGAAAGCTAAAAACAGATGCACTCGCAAATTCTGTCATTGCGAGCGAAGCGAAGCAATCTAGAAACTGGCAACATGCTGAAATAAAAACAGATTGCTTCGTCACTTCGTTCCTCGCAAAGACTCTGAACGGACTTTTTGCGACTGCATCA
>CAIYUY010000289.1 GCA_903929485.1 uncultured Desulfuromonadales bacterium | reverse complement strand
CTTCACTTCGTTCAGGATGACAAGCTAAAAAACAGGATGACTGCCAAGTCAACGGAATGGTGACATAACTCAGATTGGGTTCACGATGAGGCCGTTCACCGCCAACCTGCAGGCGCCCACCGTAACGCCCTCCCCTTCCGGCCAAGATCTTCGCGAAAATAAAAATGTCGGGGCAACCTGTCTATCGCCCCGACACCCATTACTACCCTGCCCCACATTTCACCACTCTCAAATCAGACCTTCACCAAACGTAAAATTACCGGAAAATGCCCAAAATATCGGCAGCCACAATTCGCCCCAGACGGACTTTTTCGACCTCACGCAAGGGAAGGCATCAATGAACGGGGTGACCCCGTCAAACGCCGGATTTGGGCGCATTTTCCACGGTCGGCTATTTTCGGGTCAAATCGCCTCTATCACCACGAAGCTCCGCTCGTCCCCCGACGCGGGAAGGCGTAAACGAACCACCTCCCTCACCCGGAGACCGCACTCCTCCAGAAAGGGGGCCGACTCCGCCGCCTCGTCGCCGCCGCTACTCCCCTTCATGGCGATGATGATCCCGCCGGGCGCCAGGAGCGGTTTGGCCAGAGCCGTAAACTCCGGCAGGGAAGAGAACCCCCGGGAGAGGACCAGATCGAAACTCCCCCCATGGCTTTGCGCCAGAGTGTCGCCGCGAAGCTGGAGAGCTTCGAAGTTGCTCAACCCCAGGAGACGGGCGGCGTGACGCTGGAAATGAATCTTCTTCAGCGTGGCGTCCACCGAAGTCACCTTCAGGTCCGGCCGAACCAGCGCCAGGGGGATGCAGGGAAAGCCCCCCCCCGAACCCAGATCCAGAAGACGCGCTCCCTGGGGAAGAAGGGAAACCACCGTCAGGGAGTCCAGGAGATGCTTGATGATGATCCCCCTTTCCGTGGTGATGCCGGTGAGGTTGATCTTCCGGTTCCACTTCCTCAGTTCGATCATGAGGAGCAGTAGCTTGTCGACGTCGGTCGGGGAAAGGGTCATCCCCAGCTCACCCGCCCCGTCATCCAGCAGTTCGCGCAGGGAGCGGCTCATACTCCACCCCGCGACTTGAGGGTCAGGGAGATCACGGCCAGGGCGGCGGGGGTCATCCCCGGTATCCGGCCGGCCTGTCCCAAGGTATCGGGACGATGTTTGTTCAGCTTCTCGCGAACCTCACCGGTGAGACCGGATATGGCGTCATAATCCATGCTAACTGGCAATTTTGTCCCCTCCATTTTGATGCTTCTTTCCACCTCAACCTGCTGCCGCTCGATATAGCCCCGATACTTCACCTGGATCTCCGCCTGTTCACGAACTGCCCGGGGAACTCCGGCAAAGGTCGGATTTATGCGGGCCAGATCCTCGTAGGTCACCTCCGGCCGCCGGAGCAACTCCTCGAAAGTGACGGCATTCTGCAGATCGTGCAGGCCGTATGCCTCCACCGTCGTTGGGGCGATCTCCGAGGGGAGAATCTTCGTGGTTTTCAGTCGCGCCAGCTCCGTCCCGATCCGCTCCCGCTTAAGCAGAAACTCTTCGTGCTCCTTCTCCGCCAGCAGCCCCACCCGGTGACCATGCTCCCGGAGTCTGAGATCGGCGTTGTCTTCCCGGAGGAGCAGCCGGTATTCCGCCCGGGAGGTGAACATCCGGTACGGCTCCGTCGTCCCCAGGGTGACCAAATCGTCGATCATGACTCCGATATAGGCCTCATCCCGGCGGAGAACCAGCGGCTCCTCCCCACGGCTCCGGAGGGCGGCGTTGATCCCGGCCATGAGCCCCTGACCGGCGGCCTCTTCATACCCCGAGGTGCCGTTGATCTGCCCGGCATGGTACAGGTTGGCGATGAGCTTGGTCTCCAGGGAGGCATGAATCTGGATCGGGTCCACATAATCATACTCGATGGCGTAGGCCGGTCGCATGATCTCCACCTTTTCCAGGCCGACGATGCTCCGGTAGAAGGCTATCTGCACATCCACCGGGAGGGAGGTGGAGAGCCCTGATGGATAGACCTCCACCGTGTCACGCCCCTCCGGCTCGATGAAACTCTGATGGCGGATCTTCTCGGGAAACCGGACCACCTTGTCCTCGATGGAGGGGCAGTAGCGCGGCCCCACCCCCTGAATGATCCCGCTGTAGAGAGGAGAACGATCCAGCCCGGCGCGGATGATATCGTGGCTTCGCTCGTTGGTGTAGGCGATGTGACAGGGAACCTGGGACTGCTCTATGGCTCCGGTGGAAAATGAAAAGGGAGCCGGCGGGTCGTCCCCGTACTGGGGCTCCATTTGCTCAAAGTTTATGGAGCTCCCGTCCAGTCGGGCCGGAGTCCCGGTCTTCAACCGTCCCACCCGGAACCCCAGATCCCGAAGCTGATCGGAGAGTCCGATGGAGGGAAGATCACCCGCCCGGCCGCCGGGGTAGCTGGTGAGCCCCACATGGATGAGTCCCCGCATGAAGGTTCCCGTGGTGATGACCACGGTGGCGCCGGAAAACCTGAGCCCCACCTTCGTCTCAACTCCCGTCACCCTCCCCCCCTCCACCACCAGCGACGTCACCTCTCCCTGCTTCAGATCCAGATTCGGCTGCCGCTCCATGACCGATTTCATCCGGAGGCGATACAGCTGCTTGTCGGCCTGGGCCCGGGAGGCGCGCACCGCCGGCCCCTTGCGGGTATTGAGAATCCGGAACTGGATTCCTGTAGCGTCGATATTTTTCCCCATCTCCCCACCCAGGGCGTCGATCTCCCGCACCAGGTGCCCCTTGGCCAGCCCACCGATGGCCGGGTTGCAGGACATGAGGGCCACGGCGTCCAGGTTGATGGTGAG
>CAIYUY010000288.1 GCA_903929485.1 uncultured Desulfuromonadales bacterium | reverse complement strand
ACCCTTCGACAAGCTCAGGGCGAACGGATTCAGGTTTAATAACCGCCTTATTTTCCGTTCGTGGTGAGCCTGTCGAACCATGAACGGAAAATCGATACCGAACATGTTATACGGTACACTCTTTGCCGCGAATCACCTTATTCTCTTGTTCCCAAGCTGGAGCTTGGGAACGAGAAACATTGCGATTTTATTAGTGAAACTTCGTGTCCTTCGTGGATAAATGTTTTTTAGGTTAAATTTCTTGACGGATAATCCCCTCCTCCCCCGGCAATGGAGGAGGAAGAGGGGATTGACCGTCACTGCTACCTTAAGACTTGAACAGTCCCCGCTTGTTCTGTTCATCCTTCTTGATCTTCTCCGAGATCTCGGCGGGAAGAACTATTTTCCGGAACTTGGTGAACTTCTCGCGATAAAGCGAAGGATAAGGAGGGAAGTCCTTGGCCTCGAATTTCACCACCGGCACCGGTTTGCTGAACGGATTCTCGATCCGTTGCGGCTGGAAAAGCTGCTGCCAAGTCTCTTTTCCGGCATAAACGGACAAAGCCCCGAACTTGTCGTATTCGATCTTCTTGTCGGGTCCGGAGGGGAGCATGTAGGTCTGCACATCTTGCTCCACATCCCAGGCAGCCGAGGGTCCGCCACCCATCATGACGGCGCGTCGTTCGTTGCCGATCTCGTTGAAGCCCCCTCTCATCGCCTCGGCCCAGGGGTAGGTCAGCTTATTGAAGACAAGAACCGGGGCGGCAAGACTCCCTTCGTCGATTTTCTTGAAATTGCCTCTCCGATCCCACTGCTCGGTCCGGAGGACATGACCGGATTTCTTGTCGTGCCAGGTGATCCATTGGGAAAGATAATAATCCTTCTGCTTGGGGAAATGCAGGACTACGTAGGTATCGATACCGCCATCCTGTCGATAGGGACCGTCGATGGGTCCGTATGCTTTCTTTTCATTGGCCACCTGATACAGGACGTCAACGCCGATGATCTTGGAATCGAACTTCCAGAAATCGCGAAGGAAGACGTCATCATAGGTGCTGATTGCTCCGGGAATATAATCCTCGCCGCTGGCGCCGGAGATCCGACGGACACGACGCAGATTGGGAAGATAGGCCCAGCGATCTTCGAGCTTCTTGACTCCCGGTCCATCCTTGTAGAACTTGGAAAGAGAGACGGTTCCCGCCTGCTCGGGAGGGGAAACGACGACGACCAGATACGCCCCCTGCTCCGTCCCCGGCTTCAAATCGTAAAGCATCTGGGCATAGGTCTTGAAATGCTTGACGGTATTGCAAATGGTATCCGACTTGCTGACCACGCCGTTCCGGTCTTTTGTCCGGTTGATGTGATAGGCGTGATGAGTCTGAAGACCACACATGGTGGTGGTGGAGCCGCTGGATTCCGCGATGGACGCCAGTTCCTCACCGGAGTAGGGCTGTTTGTAGGGATACTTCTCCTCGGGCAGGAGAGGATTCTCCTTGTCCCTGGGAATCTCGTGTGACCAGCGGGGATCGATCTGCCAGTAATCCTTTTCCGCCTGGGTAAGCTCGTCCACATACTTCCAGCTCCGCCCCTCTTTCTTGGAATCCCATTTCCACTCCGTCCAGGGGGAAGGTGACTTCACCGGCGACCAGCTGACCTTGGTCCAGTCAACATGTTCCTTGGCGAGCCCCGCATGGGTCACGATGGAAAGATCGGCGAAGCCGATGGTAGCCAGGGTCGCCAGGGCGATGATTTTCTGCATTTTCTTGTTCTTCATGTGCTTCTCCTTTTCTGATGAATGTTAAAACTGCTTCTTGAAGATATCCCGGGAAGTTGCGGCGATCCATGGCTTCCCGTCCGCCGGGACATCCATGGCGTACAGGGTCTTCCCCGTGGGGGAATCGCCATTCAAAGACCATCTGTTGTCACGCAGGGAAAGGAGCTCCCCGCCCCGCCCCACGATGTACCCCTCCTTCCCTCCCGCAAAGGCGACGGTGAGAAGGGTTCGTTCAACCGGAGTTGCTGCGGTTGACCAGGAGCTGCCGTCAAAACGAAGAATCACCCCTTTTTCTCCCACGGCCCACCCTTCCGTGGGGCTCCTGAACGCAACTCCATACAGTGTCCGGGAAGTGGGAGAAGGGAACTCCCGCCAGTCGTTACCGTCATAATGGAGGATGGCTCCCTGATTCCCCACGGCCCAGCCATCTTGAGCATTGTTAAAGACAACGCGGTTCAACGCCACTTTCTTGGGAGAGTTGACCAGACGCCATCCCGCGCCGTCATAATGAACAATGGTGCCCCGCTCCCCCACGGCCCAGCCGTTGGTGGGGGAGACAAAGGCCAGCGACATGAGGTGCCACTTGTCCGGTTTGGGGAGTTCGCTCCAGACGCCGTTTTTTACTTCCAAAATCGTGCCGTCGGCCCCCACCGCCCAACCGTGGCCCGGTTCGGGAAAAGCCAGGGCAAAGAGCGGCGCCGCCACGGGAGATTCCACCTGCTCCCATGCCGCCCCGTTGAAGCGAAGGATCACCCCGCGCTCTCCCACGGCCCACCCTTCCTTCTCTCCTGTCTGCTTCAGATCGAAGAGCAGATGGTTGAAGGGAACCTGATATGTTTTCCATGGCGCCGAGCTGACTTTTACTCCACCTTTTTCAGAGCATCCCGTCACCAGGAGGCCTAGAGCCAGAACCGCCATGGATACCCTGAACGCTCGGGTCAAAACAGTAGTTATCCGGACCCGCTTCACCATGGTTGCACTCTCTTCGTATCTCATGTCACGACTCCTTATTCTTGCACCGCATCGGCTACCACTCGTACTTTACATCAATCGTCACGTTCTTGTACTTGTTGTAGGCGCCCCAGGGAATCTGGTTGTCCTGGCCCTGGTAGTCGTTATAGGCCAGCGTTGCCTTGAGATAATCATTGAATTTCCATCCCGCGGCATAGTTAGCTGACCAGCCGGCATTGTTTGAGACATAAAAGGTCGCCCCCAGATTCAGTTTGTCATTGGTCTCCCGGAAAGAGTGCCCAAAGTTGAAGACATGGAGAATATCGTTGGCGATTCCCTGGCTGGTTCTACTGTCGAAACCAATATTATGGGTCCAGATGGGCTGATACAGGAAATCGACCTTGTTCTCATCGGAGAAGAAAGAGGTTTCAAAGGCCAACGCAGCCTTGATCTGGTCCTTTTTCACGATCCCGTTCGTTACAGGCGCCCCGTTGGCCGCTACCGCCGACGTGCTAAACGACTTTCCGGAGGAATAGAGCCCTTCCGACCGGATGATCAGCCGTTGTCCCAGCAAAGTGGTTGCGTAGTCCAGCGCATACCCATACTTGTTGAGCCGCTCGTAGTAATTTAATCCATCCGCACCGTTCACGGCGTCACGGTCGAAGCCGTTGTAGTAGATGCCGCTGAAGGAGAGGGCGCCGACAGTGGTATCCACGCGAGCTCCGAGCTCGCTTTCCCCGATATGGTTAAATCCTGAATGGGTGACATTGGCGGCATGAGGGGCGTTGGCTGACTGATTGCCGGCCCAAGGATACCAGTAGGGTGACCCATAGGCCGGTCCCACGTTGGGTTGAAAATCGGGATTCCAGAGGACGTTAACGGTGAGGTTCTCCACCGGGCGGACGGAAACATTGGCCATCCACTGGCCGATGGCCCGCCACTCGTAATCGCCGATGTGGGAGTCCACCACGTCCCGGCCATCCGCGGCGTTGACGATGTCAATGACCTTACCGTCCATCTTCCCCCAGTTGACGATCTGCTTCCCCACGGTATAGTTGACGGCGCCATAGTTACCGCGAACATAAGCTTCTTTTATGATCCGCTTCCCCTGGGAGTAGTAGACCTGGTTGGGGGAACCATCCCGGTAAAGATCCTTGGTATCCTGGAAGTCATAGGCGCCGTCATAGGAGAAATTGTTAACGTTTACGAACTCCACATTGTCGTTGTACTGGTACTTGAGTTCCAGCTGAGTCCGAAACTCCTGCTTCTGCAGCAGCCAATCCTTCTTTCTGGCGCCGCCGGCGACATCGATGTTTCCCGTGGTGTTTAACTGGGTGATGCTGTTGATGAAACCCTTGACGCGCAGACCGGGAAACGCCTCTTCCAGCGGGGTCGCAATATGCTTCCCGATGGGGTTGAAATCACCGACGACGTTGGTGATCTCCCAGAGCGGCTTGTAAACGACATACTTGAATGGATTGTACGACGTCGTGGGCAATGTTTCAGGTTCAGCCGGTTCGGTAGCTGTGTTGGCGGCGAGATCGCCCACCGGCACTCCGTTGTCTCCGGCGGCGTCGGCCACGATCGGGGAATCTCCCGCTATCCCCTCCGCCGACCAGGCGGATCCGGCTCCCGCCATGAACAGCAGGAACGCCAACAATGACGCCATTTTCTGAAATCGATGCTTCAATAAAACCTTTTTTTCCATTTCTCCGTCCTCCTTTGTTAGATAGACAATTGATGCTCTTCCCGCGAATCTGCCGCCTGGTTATTCTTTCTCCTCTCTTTGAAATAGAAACTTCGGCTTTAGCACCGAAAGTAAAACCGGGAAAAACAGCAGCGCTATGACGGTATTGGCCATGACCACCACGCTGAGCATGGAGCCGAGGATCGCCTGGAAACGCATCTCCGAGAGGCAGAGCGTGAGCAGGCCTCCAGTCATGGTAAGCCCGGTGAAGAGCACCGCCCGTCCCGAGGTGGAAAGCGCCTTGATGTACCCTTTCACAAAATCACCGGAATCCGAGATCTCTTCCTTCAGACGCGCCAGGATGTAGAGGGAGAAGTCGATCCCCAGTCCGAATCCCAGCGTCACCACGGGGAGGGTGTAGATGAAGAAGCCTATTCCGCCGTACCCCATGAAGGCCATGGTGATCGCCTTGCCGATGAGGAGCGGGATGAAGATGATGAGAGCGGCGACCCATGATCTGAAAGCGATGAAGGTGAGAATAAGGCAGGCGATGATCACGATGGCCACGCTGAGGAACTCGTTTTTCTCGATCTCCTCGTTGATGGCCGAATAGATACCGGCCGTTCCCGCCGGTAATTGAAAAAGAACGTCGCTGGTCTGGTTCTTCTTCAGAAACTCCTTGGTGGCGGAGATAACGTTGCGCAAGGTTTCGGGCTTTCTGTCCTTGAGAAAGACCGCGATGGTGCCGGAGCGGTAATCCTTGGTGAACATATCCTTGGTCTCTTCGTACCCCTCGCTCCCCCCGATCATTCCCATGAGCTCACCCGCCGAGGCGGTGTCGCTGGGGATGATCTCCCAGCGAGGGTCGTTCTCGTGCATGGCGGCATTAACTTTTTTAAGGGCGTCAACATAGGAGATGGAGTACCCCACCTGGGCGATCTCCCCCAGATGTCGTTGCAGGGCATTGACATCCCGGAGCACCTTGACATCAAAGAGGGCGCCGGTGTGATTCCCCTCGATATTGATCCAGTAAAGATTCCCCCCCGTCATCTGCCCCACCACCTTCTCCGCCCTGTTGTAGGGTGAGTTGGGCCAGAAATCGGCGGAGCCCGACTGTAATTCTCCCACTCGCACCTTGGATGCTCCAATCAGTGCGACCACCAATACCACGGCGGTGAGAGCGAGGATGGGAACCTTCCCCTTCCCCAGGGAAAAAACCGCTAGTCGTTGGAACATGGGGCCGAACCAGCTCTCTTCGCGATCCACCGACGATCTCTTCATTGGTGGGAGAAGCGCCAGGGATACCGGGATGAAGATGAAACAACCCACACAGATGGCCACGATCCCCGCGGTACCCACCAGGGCCATGGACTGTATGCTCTTGAACGGCATGATGATGAGGACGAACAGACCCACCGCATCGGCGAAGATGGAGGTCGTCATGGGCCTCAGCAAGCCGATCATGGACTCCACCGCCGCCGACTCCTTATCCCGGCCATGGGCAAACTCATAATAGTAGCGGGAGAGGATCTGCACCGAATGGCCGTGGGCCAGGGCCACCAGCAGAAACGGAATGGTGACTCCCAGGACATCGATGCTGTACCCCAAAAGCGACATGAAACCGAGACCCCAGACCACGCCGATGAGACCGGAGGAGAGCGGGAGGAGGACCCCCCTGACCGTTCTGAAATCCAGATACAGGGTAATCACCATCACCAGCACGGCGATGCCGAAGACGACCAGTATCCCCCGAAAGGCGGAGTCGATGTGACCCAGCATGATGGGCCGGCCTGCCAGGAAGAACTCCGTATTGGCGTCCTTTTCCTGGTTCACTATTTTTTTCAACGTCTCGAAGATGTAGCGATAATCCTCTTCATACCTGAAACCGGCCAGAATAAGGGTCCTCTTCCGGTCCGGGGAGACGATGGAGCCGTAGACCATGTCGTTGTTCAGGACCTCTTCCCGGAATGCAACCGCCTCCTTGGAGTCACCGGCATTGATCTTTTTCACCAGATCCTGGTACTTCTCGAAGTGGAGCGTGGAATAACCCAGCTCATCATAGGAAAAGTTGACCCGGGAAAATTTGCGCGAAGCAACCGAGAGGATCTTGGAGGTAACCACCCCCTGCATCTCGCGCAGTTTCTGGTCGATGCGATAAATCTTGGCCAAGTTCACCGGATCGAGAACATCACCCTGTTTGACCTGTATGGCGATCTCAACCAGATGCTCGCCGCCGAACTTCTCCACCATCTTGTCGGTGAGTTTCACATAAGGGTGATTGGGGGGAACGATATCCCCTCCGCCGAAAGCGATCTTGATATCCTTCAGGTGCCAGGCGAAGAAGAGGGTCAAAGCCACGATGACCAGAAGGACCTTTACCCTGTGCCGGATGATAAGTTCCACGAATTTCCGTATCAAAACATTTACCTCCCTGCCGGGGGAAAGTTCCCGGCGATTCGTTTTTACAAAAAAAGACCGGTTGCCCTGTTCGGGCATAACCGGCCTCCAGTTTTTCTGGTCAGCACAATCATTTTGCAGCTGTTACGTTTTCCAATTACCCCCAAAAATGCAGTCCACCACGGAGACACGGAGACACGGAAAATAATCTTTAGAATGTTCGAATAGTTGCACGGGCCTAAGGTCTAAAGGGGGTCAAACCTTTTGGGTTAAAATCAAAAATAAGAGTTTCTCACTGTTTTTCTCCGTGTCTCCGTGCCTCCGTGGTTCAAATGCCGTTTTCCAATTACTTCCTGCTACTGTTGATCTTCTCTATGTCATGGGTAACCAGGGAAGCGGTGGTAACTTTCCCCCTGGGGATGACCCGGTTCTCCTCCAGATCCTTGAGCCAGCGACTCGCCAGGGTGTCATCAACTTTCAGTGACTCGGAGTAATAGTGATACCCGTTCACCGGCACGCCGATGGCCTCCGCCGTCAGCTTGGCTGCCTCCGCCGGATGAACGTTGGCCCACCGCTGCCCCCTGATGATGGCCCGGACGAAAGCCGCCACCTTGTCCGGATTTTTCCTGATGAAATCATCGCGGAAGGTATAATAGGTAATCCCCGCCGCCGCCCCCAGGCCGGTTTCACTGGTGTCGGCGATCTTTCGGGCTCCTGCCGCCACCATCCCCTTGTAAAAGGGGGGATGAACCTCCGACAGATCCAGAAGCCCCAGCTTGAGGGCCTGGATAGCCTGCACGTCCGGCATGGTCACCCACTCGAATTTGCTCCGGGGTATTCCGTACTTGTCGGCCAGCAGGTTCGTCTCGAAGTCGGCGCAGATGTTGGTGGTAATGGTGGCGACCTTGATCTTTCCCGGAATGTTTTTCAGATCGGCAAAGGTCTTGACGTTGGGGTGCTTCTTGGAACTGACGAACCACCACATATGGCGGAATTTGGGGTCGATCTTCTTATCCGTCGGTTCGATGTCCCCTTCGGCCACGCCGGTTATCTTGGCCCCTCCGGCCTTGGCCACGGCCAGGGTATTGGGGTGAAAGGAACGAACATCATTGTCACCCCTCAGTATGGACGGAATCTGCAGCGCAGCCTGGGTTTCGCCGGTATAGGCTATCTTGATCCCCTCCTGGGCGAAATAGCCCAATTGGTCGGTGACGACCCAGGGAGTAACCGAGCAATCCTTGGCGCTCCAGGTCTTGATGATGAACGGCTCTTTACCGGGCTGGGCGCCGACTTTTTCGGCGGCGCCGGGAAGCATGACTACCGCGCCTACCACCAGCAGCGCCACCCCAGCGGATATTTTTTTCAGAACTCCATTCTGTTTCATATCTGGTTACTCCCCGACTGCGACCTTGAGGCTAAAACGCAAAAAGGCCAAGGGAACATCTCCTTGGCCTCCAGCTTTCTGGTAAGCCTGCCGGCATCGTAACGCTGCCGTCAGTACTGCGTGCGGGTACAGCTGAACTGATTTAAAACAAAAAAAGAGGTCAAGGATGAAAATCCAAGACCTCCGGTTTTCCGGTTAGTCAGACGTTTATTGGTTATCGTGAATCGACTGTCATGGGACCCTAGGAGTATCAATCTCTATAGGGTGAGTAGCTTATACCATCCGACACCGTTGAGCGTCAAGTAAAATCTTTTCCGCCTATAGATATTATTTACCAATAATGCGAGTTTTACAACAAGACCATATGCGCCCGTAGAATGTTAGCGAGATACTGGATTGCTTCGCTTCGCTCGCAATGACGGAATTTGCGGGAGCATCTCCATTGGCGTCTCGCGGTAAAAAAAAGAGGTCGGGGAATTGTCTTTTCGGTCTCCACTCTACTCGTTCCATGATTTTTAACTAGTAAGTTTATGGACTTTATGGTAAACGAGACCGTTCTGAAAAGTTTATTTTTGTGAATGGCCCTGCAGGTCGGCCCGTCATGAGTCCCCAGGAGACACCTCATGAAAAGAAAAGCGCTAGCACTCCTCTCCGGGGGGCTCGACTCCACCCTCGCGGTCAGGGTGATGCTTGAACAGGGGATCGAGGTGGAGGCCCTCAACTTCACCTCCCCCTTCTGCACCTGCACCAGCAAGAACGCCGGCTGCACCTCCCAGGCGGTGCGGGTCGCTACCGAGTTCAACATCCCCATCAAGGTCATGACCAAGGGTCTCGACTACCTGGAGATCGTCCGCAATCCACGGCACGGTTATGGCAAGGGACTTAACCCCTGTGTGGACTGCCGTGTCTACCTGCTCCGCAAGGCCCGGAAGTACATGGCCGAGACCGGAGCCGACTTTGTCATCACCGGCGAGGTCCTCGGCCAACGCCCCATGAGCCAGCGCCGCAACACCCTCCGGCTCATCGAAAAGGAAAGCGGACTTGAGGGGCTGCTGCTGCGCCCACTCTCCGCCAAACATTTTGCACCAACGCTCCCGGAGCGGGAAGGATGGGTAGACCGGGAGAAACTCCTGGCCATCCAGGGGCGCTCCCGGAAGGTTCAGATGCAGCTGGCCGAGGAGCTTGACGTTACGAACTACCCCTGCCCCGGCGGCGGCTGTCTTCTCACCGAAACCGCTTTCGTCCCCAAGATCAGGGATCTCTTTCATCACTCTGACGAGCTTAACCTGCGCGATTTCCGTCTGCTCAAGGCCGGGAGGCACTTCCGGATCGGCCCCCGCACCAAGGTCATCGTCGGCCGCAATGAGGCGGATAACGTACTCCTGCAACAGAATCTCCAGCCCGGAGAGGCGCTGTTATGTTGGATGGACGGGGGAAGCCCCACGGCGACCATCATCGGGGAAATCACTGCTCACCTGATAAACAGAGCCGGGCGGATACTCCTGCGCTACACGAGGGCTGAGGCCGGTCAGTCATGCAGGGTCAAGATAACCCGTGACGGTGTCGAGGAGATCTGCTCCATCAGCAACGACAACGGCGAAATAGTGTCGGAACAATACCGGATTGAATAACTTGCCAGGTTCCGGTCAATGTCAGGCAATTTTTTCTCTATCAGATCGGGCTTGCATCTCCCAGGATGAACGACAGACCGAAACCGCTAGATTCCTTTTGTTGCCATGCGCCACGCAGTATACTCTGACGATCGCAACCGGAATCTTCCGATGTTCCCTTCATAGAGATCCTCAAGCTCCTGAAGCGCCAGACCTAAAAAATGCTCCTGATCTTCAGGAACGACGGTCGGCGGGATAATTTGTCCCACTGATTCCAGGCTCGCCGTCCTTCGTTCCCGGACAATTCTCCCAACCGCCTCGGTCAATTCGGCGCGATAGCGCAAGCGGAAACGGTCGGGCGGCGCCAATGATTGCCGCACGGCGACATACTGCTGACATGACCGTTCATACGCCCAGACAAAGACATCCCGTAACAGTTCGATCCTCTGGAGTTCATATACTCCCAGCGTCCCTTCGATATACGCCTTTTCCGGCACATCGATAAAAGAGAGCGGACACAGATTGTGCCTGATGAGCGGGATGTTGGCGCTGAGACGCGATACACGTGTTCACATCCTCAAAGGGTTGCAGATAGGGTAGATGCACCATGATAAAAAACGACTGTTCAAAGGGGTCGGTGATAGCTTCGGCCTTGGAGAGCATGAGCCTGAACAGCTCTTCAATACGCTGCGGCAAGGCAACCGGGAGATAGACACTTCCGCCGATCTCGACCGCTCGTGTCCGGATTCGACCGCATGCATGAATGTCCGCCAGCAAACCGTCAGAGAGAATGGCGTGCAGGTTCAGGATGCTCCAGGGGTTGAAAGTTATTGAACCGGCTTCCTCGACCAGCATCTCTATGGCTGCTTTGTGATTCAGAATCATCTGCGTTTCAATGGCATCCTTCCCCTCGGCCGCCTGCCCAAAGTCGATAAGGCGCTCGGTGTCGAGCCGACTGTAGGTATTCCCTTCAAGACGGGATGATGCCCAGGAAAGGTCTATCAGTAGCCGGTTCAGGATGTCGCGCACAAAGGTGCCGGCAGGTTGGTCTTCCAGTGGCGACCGCCCCATACCATGGAGCTGCTTGCGTAGAGATTCCGGGAGATAGGCTGTTTCATCAGGCCGGTATGATTCGAGAAAATCCTGGTTGTAGCTGACCGGTCGGCGTTGCTGGCGAGGCTGCCGGATGAATGCCTTTATCTCTTCACTTTCCGGCGTGATCGGAACATATGCTTCCATGGGTACTTCAACGGTTTGCCTGTTGATACCAAACCCCACTGAGGGGAGACCATAGCGCAGAGCCCTTCCTTCGCCAGCGGTTTTCAATCTGCCTTCCTCAACAAGATTGGCCAGCCGCCGCTGGAGAGTTCGGCGGCTGATGAAATCAGAAAAAGAATCGAGTAAAGTCGAAATCCCGACTCCTTCCGGAAGCCGGCTGATTGACTCAATAATCTCGCTGTCTATATCTGTAGGTATTTGAGTCGGCATGGTCTTTCTTCCCGTGCAACTGTCGGATGGTTGTTTCTACGCAAACAGTGTAAAGAGATTGGCGCGATTAGTCAATATCGCGCCGCAATCGCATTGCTGACGCACGAACCATGGACCGTAGCTTGTAGAGGTCCCTCACGGGAGGGTTCATGTCTGGATGTTACTATCGGTGGTGCCCGAAGTCACGCCGTCGCTCCCTTAAGCACTGTTAACCGCCCAATTCCATGTTGGT
>CAIYUY010000287.1 GCA_903929485.1 uncultured Desulfuromonadales bacterium | reverse complement strand
GAAGAAAAGATAGCCACCCTGAATAGTCGTTTGACTCTTGCCGCGGATTCCGCCCATATGGGCGTATGGGATTACTCCGTTCCCGAGAACATGCTTGTCTGGGACAAGTGGATGTATACCCTGTACGGCATAGGGGATAAGGATTTTGGCGATGTATACGAGGCGTGGCAGAACTGTCTGCATCCGGATGACAAACAACGGTGCGATGACGCCGTCGGCATGGCCCTGCGAGGAGAGAGTACGTTGGATATCGAATTCCGGGTTGTCTGGCCCACGGGCGAACTGCGACATATCAAGGCCGTTGCGCAGGTGCACCGTGATGCAGGGGGCAATCCTCTCCGGATGATAGGGGTTAATTACGATATCACCGAGCGGATAACCACGACGGAAAGAGTCCGGGAGAGCGAGGGGCGGTTACTCGCCATATTTGATCTGGCCGCGGTGGGGATCGCCCGAGTGAAGCCAACCGGCGAATTCATTGAGGCCAATGACCATCTCTGCACACTTTTAGGCTACCCGCGGCCCGAACTCCTCTCCATGAGGTCCCAAGAGCTCACCCATCCCGATGACCTGACTGCCAGCAATTCGTCCGTAACTAAGTTGCTGACCGGAGAAATAGCCACTTATTCCCTGGAAAAGCGCTACCTCCGGAAATCCGGCACGATCATTTGGGGACATATTACGGCTGCTCTCTCCCACCATGATGACCCGGGCGCCCGTTATCTTGTGGTTGTCGTGGAGGATATCACCCAGCGCAAGCTCCTGGAGCAACGACTGTCGCAAATCAGCCGCGAACAACGGGTTATCCTGGACAGCTCCAGTGTGGGGATCGCCATGATTCGCCGACGGCGCTTTGGCTCGATCAACGCCGCAATGACCAGGATCTTCGGCTTTTCCCAGGAAGAACTCACCGGGAGGGCCGCGAAAGAGATTTATGTAGATCCGGTGGAGCATGACCGGGTGGGATTGGAAGCGTATCCGCTCATGATGCAAGGTGGTGAATATCAGACCGATATCCGGTTCCGCCATCTCGATGGACGTTCGCTCTGGATCCACCTGACGGGACGGATGATCAATCCCGAGGATCCGGAGCTGGGAAGCGTCTGGATCTTCGAGGATATCACCGTCCGGGTTGCGCTGGAACAGACGCACCGGGAAGATGAAGCCAGGCTCCGCTCCTCGGAGACGAGATTGACCACCATCTTTAGGACTTCGCCCGATGTCATCGCCATCTCCCAACGGGATACCGGCCGGTTCCTGGAGGTGAATAAAGCCTTTGAACGGATCATGGGCTACCGTCGGGAAGAAGTTCTGGGGCGCACCGCCCTGGAGTTGGGCGCCTGGGGGAGCTCGGAACTGCGGGACAGGATGCTGGATGAGCTGGATGATCAACCACGGCTGGAGAACTACACGACCCGATTCCGGCGCAAGAATGGCGAACTTTTCCCGGTAATGTTATCACTGGAACAGACGGAGCTGGAGGGAGTGGCCTGCCTGATTTTTTGTGCACGGGACATTACCGAGCAGGAGCGGATCAATGAAGAGCTCCTCCAGGCGAGAAACATCGCCCAGGCGGCCAACCGGGCCAAGAGCCAATTTCTGGCTAACATGAGCCACGAAATCCGGACTCCCATGAATGGTGTCCTGGGGATGGCGCAGCTTTTGGCCATGACCCAGCTCACCGCCGAACAGCAGACGTATGTGGAGACGCTCCGGAGTTCCGGCAAAAACCTGCTGGCGTTGATCAGTGACATCCTGGACCTTTCCAAGATCGAAGCGGGAAAAATGGAGCTGGAAGAGACGGATTTCGATCTCCGGGCGGAGATCCGGAGCACCGTTAAACTCCTCACCATTCATGCCCGGGAAAAGCGGTTGGAACTGCTGACGCCGGTTGATCTTCAGCTCCCCAACCGGTTGAGGGGTGATGCCGGACGATTGCGCCAGATCCTGAACAACCTCATGGGGAACGCCCTGAAATTCACCTCCAAGGGTTCCGTAACCCTGGAGATCCGAAAAGAGCGTGAAGACGATAGCACGGTGGCGCTCCGGTTTCTGATCCACGATACCGGCATCGGTATTCCGGCCGAAAAGCTGGAATCCATCTTCGCTCCCTTCACCCAGGCCGACGGCTCCACAACCCGCTCCTACGGCGGCACCGGCTTGGGGCTCACCATCTCGCGCCAGCTGGCTGAGCTCATGGGGGGGAGCATCGGCGTGGAAAGCAGACCGGGAAAAGGTTCCACCTTCTGGTTTACCGCGGTGTTGGAGAAACAGACTGTCATCCCCTGTTCTCCCTCTCCGCCACGGAAGGGTAGCAGCATCTGCTCCACCGTCAGGGGAAGATTGGAAATGGGGAAACCGGGTGGCGGCGTCACTCGCCTCCTTCTGGTGGAGGATGAACCCATCAATCAGATGGTCATAACCGTTACCCTGGAGAAATTTGGCTTTCTGGTGGATCTGGCCGAAAATGGCCGCGAAGCCTTGACCGCACTGGAGAACAACGACTACACCCTGGTACTGATGGACTGCATGATGCCGGTATTGAACGGCTTTGAAACGACTGCCGCCATTCGTGATGAAAATTCAGCGGTGAGGAATCATCTTATCCCGGTCATCGCACTGACGGCGAATGCCTTTACGGACGATCAACTCCTCTGCCGTGCAGCGGGGATGAATGATTATCTGAGCAAACCGGTGGATTTTGTCGAATTGTTGAAGATGATCGCCACGTGGACTTCAATAGAACGCGGATGACGCGGATTGCGCGAATTTACGCGGATAAAAAATCCATTGCATTTGGTCTTGTTTAATCAGCGTTAATCCGCAAAAATCAGACTTGATCCGCGTTCCATTGCCTTTGACCTGGTTTTTCCTGTTTGGTTTCGGCTTGACCGGCTGAGGAGTACGCAGACCATGAATAAAGATACACTGAAAACTGTCGGCACATTCGCCATCCTGGCGCTTCTCGCCTATATGGGGAACGTGCTGGCGCTCCCCCTCTGCTACAGTATCGATTTCCTCTTCGGCTCCGTCTTCAGCCTCATCGCCCTCCGCCTGCTGGGAATGCGCCGGGGTCTCACCGTGGCGCTTATTGCCGCCGGATATACCTATTTTGCCTGGAACCATCCCTTTGCCGTCGTCACGTTCATGGCGGAAGCGCTCTGGATCGGGATAGCCCTTCGCCGGGGGAGACGCAATCTGCTCCTGCTGGACGCGCTCTACTGGCTGCTGCTGGGGATGCCTCTGGTGCTGCTGCTTTATGGCGGAGTCATGCAGCTGGAGCTGCCATCCACCTTGATTATTGCCCTGAAACAGGGGGTGAATGGGGTCACCAACGCCCTGTTGGCCACCATCATCCTTGACCATACCCCCTTGCTGCGGTGGTTACGGGGGAAGGAAACAGCTCCCCAACCCTTTGCGGCCACCCTGTTCAATCTGGTGGCCGCCGCCATGATGCTGCCGGCCCTGGTCTTGATTCTGATGACGAATCAACGGGAGAACCAGCGGATTCAAGAGGTGGCTTCCCAGGATTTGGTGGCGGAAACGCTGGAAAATCAGACAATTTTGAAAGCATGGATGACGCGACAGATAAACGCAGTCGGTTTCATCGCAAACCTGGGGAGCAGTGCGTCGAAACCGGAGCTGCAGGTGGAACTGAATCATGTCCGGACCCTGCTCCCGGATTTCAGCACCCTGTTTATCGGCAACGCCGCCGGCACTGCCATCGCCTTCTCCCCCCCAGTGAACGAACTGAACAAGTCCACCATCGGTGTCAATTTCGCCGACCGTCCGTGGTTCAAGGAGTCGACCGACACCCTGCGGCCGGTAATCTCCGGTGTCTTTCAGGGGCGCGTGGGCGCCTTTAAGCCGATCTTCTCCATATGCGTCCCGGTGGTGAAATCCGGCAGGCTCAGCGGCTTCGGGCTTGGCTCCATTGATCTTGAGCGACTGCGACTTCTCTTTAATCCTTCCCATCTCCATCGGAAAATGTTCCTGACCATCATCGACCAGAACAGTCGGGTTGTCATAAGCACAGACCAATCCCGGAAACCGCTGGACAGCTTCAACGACGGCGACGCCACCCACAGTCGACTTAACCGGGAAGTTTTCCTCAGGATTCCCGCCCGGAAGAAGTTCACCGGCAACATCCACCGCTGGGAAGGAGCCTGTTACTATCTCCGCCAGACGGCGCCGGACACCCCTTGGACACTGCTGCTGGAATACCCCATTCAGCCGCTGCAAAAATACGCCTATGAAACCACCACCCACAACCTGGAACTGCTGGCGCTCTTCTTCGCGGTCACCCTTGGCGGTGCGGCGCTGGTGAGTCGGAGCCTGACCCGGCCGCTGGCCGCCCTGGCCGCCGTTTCCCTGGATATCCCACAACGGATCGACCGTGGCCAGGAGATCCCCTGGCCCATCCCCCTCACCCTGGAGCTGACAGGTCTCACCGCCAATTTCCGGCTGACGGCGAAAGCCCTTCAGGAGCGGATAGAACAGGCGCGGCTGGCGAACTTCCGGTTGGAAGAGGAGGTACGGCTCCGGACAGCTGAACTGGCCTTGAGTGAAAATCGTTTCCGAACCCTGTTCCATGAACATTCCGCCGTGTTCCTGTTGATAAACCCTATTTCGGGGATCATCGTGGACGCCAACGCCGGCGCCGCCCGGTTTTACGGCCTGAGCATTGGGGAACTCCGCGCCACGAATATCAACAGCATCAACCTCCTCCCCGCCGCTGAAGTCTCCGACCTGACCAACAGAGCCAAAAACCACCAGCAGAACAGCTTCCTGTTTCCCCATAAACTCCATGACGGCTCCCAACGGCTGGTGGAAGTCCACTCTTCATCCATCCTGGTCAACGGAGAACCCCTCCTCTTCTCCATTATTCACGATGTCACCGACAGGGAGAGTGCGGTGGAAAGAGTCCGGGAAAGCGAGGAACGGTTACGCGCCATATTTGATCTGGCCGCGGTGGGAATCGCCAGGGTGAAGCCCTCCGGCGAATTCATCGAGGTCAATGACCATCTCTGCATCCTTTTCGGCTACTCCCGTGACGAACTCCTGACCATGACCTTCCAGGAGCTTACCCTTCCCGATGACCTGGCCGCCGGCATTTCGTCCGCTACGAAATTGTTGACCGGAGAAATAGCTTCGTATGCCATGGAAAAGCGCTATCTACGAAAATCTGGCGAAATTTTCTGGGGGCTGATGACCTCGGCTCTGGCCCGTCCGGCCCCCCCGGCGACCGGATATACGGTGGTCGTCGTGGAGGAGATCACCGGACGCAAGATTCTGGAGCAACAACTGTCGCAAATCAGCCGTGAACAGCGGGTGATCCTGGACAGCTCCGGTGTGGGGATCGCCATGATCAAACGACGGCGCATGGGGTGGGTCAACGCCGCCATGACCAGGATCTTCGGCTACTCCCAGGAAGAGATGACCGGGATGGCCACGAAAGAGCTGTATCAGGATCTTGCGGAGTATGACCGGGTGGGCGCGGCGACCCATCCCTCCATAATGCGGGGGGAGGAATATCAGACCGATACCCGGTTCCGCCATCACGATGGAGGTTCAATCTGGATTCACCTGACGGGACGGCTCGTAAGCGCCGATGATATCACCTTGGGTAGTGTCTGGATTTTCGAGGATATCACGGTCCGGGTGGCGCTGGAACAGGCGCGCCGGGAAGATGAAGCCAGGTTCCGCTCCTCCCAGGCGCAATTGTCCACCATCTTTAGGACTTCGCCCGACGTCATCGCCATCTCCGAACGGCTCTCCGGCCGCTTCCGCGAAGTGAACGAGGCCTTTGAACGGCTCTTCGGCTACAGCCGGGAGGAGACTCTGGGACGCACCGCCCATGATTTGGACATCTGGGAGAGCCCGGAACTGCGAGTCCGGATGCTGGATCAACTGGATAATCAGCCACGGCTGGAAAATCACGAGACCCGCTTCAGGCGGAGGAATGGAGAGGTATTCCCCGCTCTGTTGTCGCTGGAGGAGACGGAGTTGGAGGGGGTCCCCTGCCTTATCTTCAGCGCCCGGGACATAACCGAGCAGGGGACCATCAAGGAGGAGCTCCTCCAGTCGCGCAACGCCGCTCAGGCGGCCAACCGGGCCAAGAGCCAGTTTCTGGCGAACATGAGCCATGAAATCCGGACTCCCCTGAACGGAGTCCTGGGGATGGCGCAGCTTTTGGCTCTGACGGAGCTCACGGCCGAACAGCAGTCGTATCTGGCGGCGCTCAAGGCTTCCGGCAAAAACTTGCTGGCGTTGATCAGTGACATCCTGGATCTATCCAAGATCGAAGCGGGAAAAATGGATTTGGAGATAACGGATTTCGATCTCCGGATTGAAATCCGGGAGATGATTAACCTCCTCAACCTTCGAGCCAGGGATAAGGGACTGGAACTGGACGCGTTGGTTGATCCCGGGACGCCGCATCTCCTGCGTGGTGACGCGGGACGTTTGAGACAGATCCTGAACAACCTCGTGGGGAACGCCATCAAATTCACTGCCAAGGGTTCCATAAGCCTTACCCTGTCAAAGGAACGGGAAGACGGGAGCGAGGCCACCTTGAGGTTTATGATAGCCGATACCGGTATCGGTATTCCGGCTGAAAAGTTGGAATCAATCTTCGATCCCTTCACCCAGGCCGACGGCTCCACGACCCGCTCCTATGGCGGCACCGGCTTGGGGCTGACCATCTCGCGCCAACTGGCGGCGCTCATGGGGGGGAGCATGGGGGTGGAAAGCGTTCCGGGAAATGGATCCACCTTCTGGTTTACCGCTACACTGGAGAAACAGACGCCGGTCCCCCGTTCTCCCCACCCGCCGCCGGAGGGTAACAGAATCCCCTCCGGCGGCGGGGGAACTTCGGAAGCGGACTCTCTGTCCGGCGGCGGCGCTCGCCTGCTGCTGGTGGAGGATGAACCGACCAACCGGTTGGTCATCGCCACCCTCCTGACTAAATCGGGTTTCCTGGTGGATCTGGCCGATAATGGCCGACAAGCCTTGACCTCGCTGGAGAACAACGACTATGCTCTGGTCCTGATGGACTGCATGATGCCGGTGTTGAACGGCTATGAGGCGACAGCCGCCATTCGAGATCAGGCTTCGGCGGTGAGGAATCATCTCATCCCGGTGATCGCCCTTACGGCGAAAGCGTTCAAGGATGATCGAGCCCTCTGCCTTGCCGCGGGGATGAATGATTATCTGACCAAACCCATTGATCTGGATGATTTATTAAAGATGATACGCAAGTGGACTTCCCTTCGACTTCGCTCAGAGACCACCCTCAGGGACCACCCTTCGACTTCGCTCAGGGACCACGCACAGGGACCACCCATTCGGGAAACGACAGTTGAGGTGGAGGCGAAAACCTACGTCTACCCCCTTGAAATTTTCAACAGGGACGAATTTTTACAACGAAACCTGGGGGATCTTGAGCTCTCCCGTGAGGTGGCCATCATATTCCGCGAGAGCGCCCCGAACTATGGGGAGTCACTCCGTGGGGCGCTGGCCGCGAATGATACCCCAGGGCTTCGCCAGGCGGCGCATAAACTGAAAGGGGCCGCGGCCAATCTCTCCCTGTCGTCGTTGTCGGAAATTGCCGGGAGGATGGAAGCCGGGAGCGATGATCCGGAAAAAACGGCGCAACTGTTACCCGAGCTGGAACAAAAATTGGATCAAGCGGTGGCGGCGTTGCAACTTTTACTCGTTTCACCGGAAGGAGGGACCGCCCCATGAATGTCCTCATCGCCGAAGATGACGCCCCGTCACGACTGATGCTGCAATCCATGTTGACCAAGTGGGGCTATACCGTGACCGCCGCCGCTGATGGTGATGAAGCGTGGCGAATCCTGGGAGAAACCCGGCAGGAGTCGCTGGTGATTCTGGACTGGATGATGCCCGGCATCGAAGGGCCGGAGATTGTGCGACGACTGCGGGCCAAGGAAGACGGCAACCGGCATTACATAATAATCATGACCTCTTCAAGCACCGAAGATGCCGCGGCGCTGGCCCTTGACGCCGGGGCCGACGACTTTATCGGGAAACCGTTCAACAGTAATGAACTCCGGGCGCGGGTAGCCGTGGGGCGCCGGGTGATCCTGCTCCACCAGGCTCTCATGGACAAGCTGCACAAGTTGGAAGCGGCCACCGAAATCATCTCACGTCTGGCAAGAACCGATGCGCTCACCGGACTTCACAACCGACGATCGTTTAGCGAAAATTTCGCCATGGCAGCCAGCTCCGCCCGTCGCAACGGTTATCCCCTCTCGCTGATCAGCATTGACCTGGATCATTTCAAATCCGTCAACGACACCCTGGGCCACAACGTGGGTGACCTGCTGTTGACGGAGTTCTCCGCCCTGATCGCCGGCATGCTCCGGACCGAGGATCTGGCGGCCCGCTGGGGGGGAGAGGAGTTCATCATCCTGCTCTCACACTCCGACGGGAACGCCGCGGCTTCGTTGGCTGAACGGATACGGAGCGCCTTTGAGCGAACCCCCAACAGCGCCGCCCCGCTCCCCGTGACCGCCAGCTTCGGCGTGGCCCAGTTGCGGGAGGGAGAGGAGGAAAGCGACCTGATCAAGAAAGCGGATCTGGCGCTCTATCGCGCCAAGCATGAAGGACGCAACCGGGTTGTGTTGTCGGGAAGGTGACCGGGAAGAGTACCGCTCGCTTGCGCCGGACACGTTGACATGCGTACGGTTTGATGATAAATGATTGCTACCAAAAACCAGCCACCCCTTGCGGAGTCACCTTGCCATGTCCGATTATTCGCGAACCATTTTGGAAATGTTCAACCATCTCATCCAGAAACATCCGGAACTGGCGCCGAAGTTCGAGGAAATAGCCGCAACGGCGCAAGGAAAAGGGTACGGCGCCGCAACCATCCAACAGGAAGTAAACATTGTACTCCAACAGCTAGGAAATCAACCGCTGCTGGCCATGGACATGGGGGGGAATAGGGGAGAGTACACCGCGGAACTCCGGAGAAGAGCTCCCGCAGTGGAAATACATACCTTCGAACCATCCTGGACCAATATTCAAAAGCTTAACTCACGCTTCGCCGGTGACGCCATGATAAAGATAATCCCCTCCGCGATTTCCGAGGAGACAGGTTCGGCGACACTCTATTCAAACGAACCCGGGTCCGGTCTGGGGAGCCTTACCAAGCGAAACCTGGATCACTTCAACATACCCTTTGACGCTAAGGAAACTATCAGCACGTTGCGCTTCGAAGAGTATTGGAGGGAGGAACTCAACTCCAGGGTGCTTGATATCGTGAAAATAGATATCGAGGGGCACGAATTATCCGCCTTGAACGGTTTCGGCGCCGCACTGGCGGCCACAAAAGTCATCCAGTTCGAATTCGGCGGCTGCAATATCGATACCCGCACCTATTTCAGGGATTTTTGGTATTTTTTCCAGGCTCGGAACTTTTCTCTCCGGAGGATTACCCCCTTCGGCGGCGCACCCATGACGCAGTACAAAGAAAGCGATGAGTTCTTTTCAACCACCAACTACATCGCCGTCAACAATCACCTGGCCGCCTGAACTACTCTCGTCACTCCCCCGCCCCGAAGGCGCCCAGCTCGTAACTGATGCTGAACCCCTGCCGCCGCGCCATCCCACCGATCTGGCTGGCGGTCTCCTCCACCAACATGTCCAGCAGTTTCTTTTCCTTCTTCGGCTTGAACTGGCGAGGCTCGCCGGTGATTCCCCCAAGCCTCCCCGCCTCGGCCAGGGCGTCGGGCATGTTCCCCAACCGATCCACCAGCTTCAACGCCAGAGCCTGCTCGCCGGTAAAGATCCGTCCGTCGGCCAACTGCCGTACAAAAGCCTCGGGGAGCTTCCGCCCCTGGGCGACGGCCCTGACAAACTGACCGTAACTGCTGTCGATGACCCCCTGGAGGAGCGCTTGGTCTTCCGTTGTCATGGGGCGGGTGGTGGAACCGATATCCTTGAATTTGCCGGTCTTTATGGTGATCGACTTGACCCCCACCTTAGCCATGAGCTCCTGAAGATTGGAAAGTTTGAGAATTACCCCGATACTCCCGGTGATGGTGCCGGGATTGGCATAGATGAGCGTGGCCGGCGCCGCGATATAATAGCCACCCGAGGCGGCCAGACTCCCCATGGAAACCACCACCTTCTTCTTTGCCGCAAGCTTTTTCACCTCTTCGTGGATCTCCTGGGATGGGCCAACCACTCCCCCCGGTGAATCGATCCTCAGCAGCACCGCCTTGACCCGGTCGCTCTTCTCGCACTCGTGTAGCTGCCGGATGGTCTCCTGGGAATCCAGGATGATCCCCTTCACCTCCACCACCCCCACCACGTTACCGCTTCCGAAGGAAGAGTCATCCTTCAACAGGAGCGATACCCCCAGAACCAGCAAGCCAAGACACAACAGCAGCCCTCCGGCCACACCGGCAACAATAATCAGCCATTTTTTCACCGTAACCCCCTTCCCCTCATCGTCTCTTCAGGTTATACTGCCACGATATTTTATCATAAAGGATACACTATGAAACTGATCGTCATCTCCGATACCCACGGCAACTACCCGGCGGCGCTCCGGGCCGTGGAGAGCATCCCCCAGGTGGACGCCGTCATTCATCTGGGAGATTTCTGTGACGATCTCCTCCCCCTGGCCTCCGCGCTCACCTGCAAACTCTTCCGTCTCCCCGGCAACTGCGACGTCAACAGCCCGCTTCCCCGCGAACTTTTCATCCGCTTTGCCGGCGTGCCGTTCCTGCTTTGTCACGGTGACGCCCACGGTGTCAAGGGGGGGGTGTCACGCCTTGCCGAACATGCCCACCGAACGGGCGCGGAGGTGGTCCTCTTCGGGCATACCCATGAGCCGCTGATACAAACCGACAAAGGGGTGCTCCTGGTCAACCCGGGGGCGCTGCAAAAGGGTGACAGCTCCCCCACCTTCGCGCTGGTGACCCTGGAGGAGGGAACGGTCTCCGCGCGCATCATCCCCCTACCTGACCCGTAACTCCAAAAGTACCATGTACGACGCAAACTGTATAGAAGATCTCGCTCCGGCAGCCAAAAGGATCGACGCTCCCATGGAGCCGCCCCATTTAACCGGTTGAGAGTCTGGGGATGATATGCTAGATTGGCGCTGCTCGGCGCCCCGGCAAGATAACTGCGACAACATTAGTTCCTGGAATTCCGGATCACCATCAATGCGGACAGATCATCATCTGTTAGGAGACACCATGACGTGGGTTAAGGACTTGAAAAATCAAGTGCAGGAAGCGGATAAACTTCAAAAAGATTTTTCCGTTCTCTGCCGTACTGAATATTTCAGACTGAACCCCATGGTCGTAGGATTACTCAAGGAACTGGGCAAGGAGTGGTACGGGAAATTTTTATCCCTGAAGAAATATAAAATCGAAACCTTGCCCGATATATTTTTTTGGGGGATCACCCGCCGCGGAAGAGGGCTGGAACAACTCCCCAACCGGTTGCACATCAAACTGAGAGCTTTTGAAAATTCCGTCATGTATTTTGCCCTGGACGCCGCGTTTACCGACGGACCCACCTTATCGGCCAACACCGCCGACACCACGGAAGAGAGCCTGAAACAGGCGATCATTGAGCTCATTTCCCGAACATGAGATCCGTTTTCCGGTGTAAAAACTAAAAGTTATCGGCCAAAGGAAACAGCCATGCGTTTCAATCCGCTCCATGTCACCCCGTGCATCCTGCTCCTCTGCCTCTCCCTGACGCAACAAGCCCACGCCCTGGATTTTTTCGCCCTTCGCGCCCGCGCCGACGCCGGAGACGCCCAGGCCCAATACGAGCTGGGTCGCCAGTACGATTTGGGAGAAGAGGTGCCGGCCGACCCCCAGGAAGCGGTAACATGGTACCGCCTGGCCGCCAAAAACGGGAACAGCGCCGCTCAATTCGAACTTGGCGCCAAATATCAGTATGGCGAGGGAGGGGTCGAGAAAAAGTGCAAGGAGGCCGTTACCTGGTACCAGCGCGCCGCCAAGCAGGGAAACAGTCAAGCAGAGACCAATCTCGGCTTCATGTACCATGACGGCGAATGCCTGAAAAAAGATTGCAAGGAAGCGGTCCGATGGTTTGAACAGGCGGCCAACAAGGGAAATGATGTGGCCCAGGCAAACCTGGGAATTTTATACAGTAACGGGGAATGTCTGAAAAAAGATTATAAAAAGGCGCAGCAGTGGCTTCAGACCGCGGGAAGGCAAAATAACGCCACCGCTCAACAGGCCATGGGAGTCATGTACAGCCAGGGGATGGGTGTTTCCCAGAGTTATTCCGAGGCGGCCAGATGGTTTCGACAAGCGGCGGAGCAGGGTGATCATCTGGCGCAGTACGACCTGGGAACTCTCTATAATGAGGGAAAAGGAGTGACACAGGATTTCCGGGAAGCCGCCAAATGGTTGCAACTTGCCGCGGAGCAGGGATACGACAAGGCGCAATACAGCCTGGGGCTCCTCTACGAGAAAGGGGCAGGGGTGCCGCAGGACTACATTTCAGCCTATCAGTGGTGGAACCTGGCGGCGGCGCAGGGAAACAACGACGCCAAGTTGTCGCGGGACGCCCTTCAGGGAAAAATGACGCCGGCGCAAGTGGCGGAGGGGCAGCGTCGCGCCGCCGGCTTCGGAACGGAGAGTGAACAGTCACAGCAGTGATTTTTTCCTTAAGGAGCAAAAGCATGTCTCTCATTGACTGGTCCGAAGCGTATTCACTGGACAATCAGCTCATCGACAATCAACACAAAAAATTATTCGGCATACTGAACAAGTTGCACGATATGTCACCCGGTGACCCCGACAACAGGGCGTACACCATCACCGTGGAAAGGTTGTGGTCCTACGCGAATTATCACTTTATCGCGGAAGAGCAGCTCATGTCCGACGTGGGATACGGTGACATTCACGGACACCTGCAGCAGCACAAACTTTTCACCGAAAAGATACTTCACCTGAAAGAGATGCTGGGACAGGGAGAGCAAGAGTCCTCCCATGAGCTCATAACATTCCTCGGCAACTGGATACAGCGGCACGTAATGATGGAAGACAAGAAAATACCCACTGCTAACAACCTGATTGATCCGTCGCCGGTTTCCTGACGATCGCAAAAATTCAGGAATCACCTTGGCCCCCCACTGTCGCCGGCGGCCACCTTTTCATCCCTCCTTTTGGTTTCCCTCCTCCGTCTCTGAACAGCCCCCTCCCGGCATGGTTGCTTTAATAAGTTGACAAAACCCACCATGCACCGTAAAAAGACTGAAACGGTCGTTTTAAACGGCTGATCATCCCCACCACTCACCTGGAGGAACAGAGATGGATGTCCTGACCTTGAGCAGGCTGCAGTTTGCGATCACGAGCATGTTTCACTTCATCTTCGTGCCGCTGACTCTTGGCCTCTCCATTCTCACCGCGTTCATGGAAACGCGCTACGTCATGACCGGTGACACAACCTACCTCAAGATGACCAAATTCTGGGGAAAGCTGTTCCTCATCAACTTCGCCCTTGGCGTCGTCACCGGCATCACCATGGAATTCCAGTTCGGCATGAACTGGGCCGAATACTCCCGCTACGTGGGGGACATCTTCGGCGCGCCTTTGGCCATCGAGGCGACGGTAGCCTTTTTTCTGGAATCGGTCTTCATCGGTCTCTGGATCTTCGGCTGGAACAAGGTCTCCCAAAAGGTCCATGCCGCATCCATCTGGCTCGTCGCCCTGGCCACCAACCTCTCCGCCCTCTGGATTCTTCTGGCCAACGGCTGGATGCAGCACCCGGTGGGGTATGTTCTCCGGAACGGCCGGGCCGAGATGGTTGATTTCATGGCGATGATCACCAATCCCGACGGCCTCTTGAAGTTCGCCCACCAGTTGACCTCCGGCTATACCGTGGCGGCGTTCTTCGTCATGGGGGTCTCGGCCTGGCATCTGCTCCGGAAGAACGAGACCGATTTTTTCATCCGCTCCTTCCGGATAGCGGCCACCTTCGGCCTCTTCTCCACGGTTGCCGTGGGGATCTTCGGGGACATGTCCGCCGTGGAGGTGGCCAAGGTGCAGCCCACCAAGTTCGCCGCCATGGAGTCGGTATGGGAAAGCAGGCATGGAGTGGGGATGAACCTGCTCCTCCTCCCCGACCCCCCCAACGAATGCAACAGCGTGGAAGGGGTCTGTGTTCCCAACGCGGTGAGCCTTCTGGCCTTCCATGACCCCAATGCGCTGATCAAGGGGTTGAAGGAGTTCCCGCCGGAACTGCGCCCCCCGGTTCTCCCCACCTTCATCAGTTTCCGGCTCATGGCCGGCCTGGGAAGTTACTTCATCCTGGCTGCCCTGGCGGCGACGATTCTCTCCCGCTGGGGAAAGATCGAGAATCAAAAACTCCTGCTGAAACTCCTCCTCTACTCGCTCCCCCTTCCCTATCTGGCCAATTTTCTTGGCTGGGTAGTCGCCGAAGTGGGGCGGCAACCATGGATCGTCTACGGAGTGCTCAAGACCTCCGCTGGGGTCTCCAAGTCCGTCTCCCTTTCCCAGGTCATCGGCTCCCTGGTGGGGTTCACCCTCCTCTACGGCTTCCTGGGGGTGATCGATATCTATCTCCTGGCGAAATTCGCCCGGAAGGGACCGGATAACGATCTCTCAACGTTGATCAAACCACGCGGACAGGAGGCTTAAAGATGGAGTTGCAGATAATCTGGTTCATTCTCTGGGGAGTTCTCTGGGCGGTTTATTTCATGCTGGACGGTTTCGTCATGGGGGCCGGCATCCTGCATAATCTCATTGGCAAAAGCGACGGTGACAAACGGGTCATGATCAACACCATCGGACCGGTCTGGGAGGGGAACGAGGTCTGGCTGGTCACCGCCGGCGGAGTTACCTTCGCGGCCTTTCCCACCACCTACGCCCTGATGTTCAGCTACCTTTACAGCGCGCTTTTCCTCCTCCTCTGCGCCCTCATCGTCCGGGGGGTCTCCTACGAATTCCGGAGCAAGGAGGAGCACCCCCTCTGGAGAAAGGGGTGGGACAGCGCCATCATGGCGGGAAACTTCCTCCCGGCGCTCCTCTTCGGCGTCGCCTTCGGCAACATCTTTGAAGGTCTCCCCATGGACGGAGCCGGATATCACGGATCACTCCTCTCCCTGCTCAATCCCTACGGACTCCTCACCGGATGCCTCTTCGTCGCCCTCTTCACTGTTCACGGCGCCCTCTATCTGACGGTGAAAACCACCGGCGACTTAAGCAAACGGGCCCGGACAACCGCCAACAACCTGTGGCCGGGACTTCTCACCGTGGCGGTGGCCTTTCTCGTCTACACGAATTTCGCCACCAGACTGTACGATAACTACTTGGCGCACCCCCTGCTCATGATCGTGCCGCTGTCGGCCGTGGCTTCCCTTCTCGCCATCAGAATTTTCTCCGCCAAGGGGAACCCTCTGGCGGCCTTTACGGCATCCAGTGTGACCATCCTCACCGTGGTGGCGACGGCCATTGTCGGGCTCTTTCCCAACCTTATCCCATCCAGCATGGATCCGGCCTCCAGCCTGACCCTGTACAACTCGTCATCCAGCCCTTACACGCTAAAACTCATGCTGGTAGTCGTCGCGATCTTCATTCCCATCATCATCGGCTACAAGATCTGGATCTATCGGATCTTCCGGGCCCCTGTCAGGGAAGAAGATGTCCTGGGGGACAAACAGGCGTACTGAGAAAGAAAAACGACGTTTTCATGCAGCCTGAACCCCACGATCAAGGGCGCCCCTGAACTCAACAGAAGATTCAATCCAGCGATCGACGCGCTCCACGACTACACACCAAATCCTTTTGAAAAGGCTCTTACGTTCTTCCTCCATGGCGCATTGCAGCAGTATTTTTTTGACGGCAACAAAAGAACCTCCAGGACCATGATGAACGGCGTTTTGATGTCCAACGGAATTGACGCCATCAGCATCCCGGCGGCAAAGGTCCAGGCGTTCAACGAAAAAATGGTTCAATTCTATCTGACCAAGGATGCGACCGGGATGGCTCTCTTTCTGATCGAATTATCACGAAGCACCTAAGAACTGTTGCTTTTCCATGGAACATAGGATAGCATGCTTATGATCATAAACCCCTGTCGCACCCGAGCAGATGACCCATACCTACTCCAGCAAAAACAGCTACCGATCATCGTCTTCTTCCTTGCCGCATCCGCTGCATTTCCCATGGCTTACCTGGAAATCCACCCAATCCGGATCACCTTTTTGAGCAGAGTGAGCAAAAAGGATGATCCGGGATCAACCGCGTCCACCGTCAGAGGAGAAAACATCATGAAGAGATCCATCAGCCGATTACTGCCGATTATCTGTGCGGGACTGCTCGTCTCCGCGGGCTGCGCCAAAAAGGATCTGGTCAAGCAGGAAGAACCGGTCGCCCCGGCCATGGCTGCCGCAACCGTAAAGAAAGCGGATCCGGCCATCGTCTCAACCGGCACGACCTCGCCGCCGCTGAGCAACGACGGGCAAAAGCAGTCGGAACAGGGGAATGAACAGAGAGTCGCCCTACAGTCAATGCTGGAGAAGGTATACTTCGATTTCGATTCTTCCACACTAAGTCCCAAGGCTCGTCAAGCGCTGAGCAAAAATTTCGAACTCTTGAAGCAGCACCCCCAGGGCAAGATCCTTGTGGAAGGGCACTGCGATGAGCGCGGCTCGGACGCCTACAACCTTGCCCTGGGACAACGGAGGGCTCAGGCCGCGGTCAACTACCTGATCACCATGGGGGTTCCCACGAGCCGGTTGTCCCCCATCAGCTATGGCAAGGAAAAACCGGCCGATCCCGGCCATGATGATGCCGCCTGGGCCAAGAACCGGCGAGACGAGTTTATCGTTTCCCCCTAAAACGTAAAAGCCAATCAACCAATCAGTGAGAGTGTCCAATGCGACGCGAAAAAACAGATTACACCATGACAACGGCGGTCACGCTACTTCTCCTCATGTTCTGCGCCACTGCCGGCGCAGCCGAGCCAGGTTATCATCTGCTGAAAAGGCTCCATCCGGGAGGTGAAGGGGGGTGGGATTACCCGACCATAGACGGCTCCGCCCGACGACTCTACCTCTCCCGTGGCCACCATCTGCAAGTGGTTGACCTGACCACGGACAAGGTCATGGGAGACATTCCCGACACCTCGGGAATCCACGGTATCGCCCTGGCCCCCGAACTGCACAAGGGTTTCACCAGTAACGGGAAGAGCAATTCGATCAGCATCTTCGATCTGAGAACCTTGAAGATCACGGGACAGATCAAAAGCGGCGATAACCCGGACGCCATCGTCTACGATCCGGCCACTAAACGGGTAGTCGTCTGCAATGGACGAAGTCATGACGCCACCGTCATTGACGCCATCAGCGGGGTTGTTCTCAAGACGATCCCTCTGGGGGGAAAACCGGAATTTGCCGTGGCCGACGGAGCGGGAAGGGTTTTCGTCAACATCATGGATACCGCGGAGGTCGCCACCATCGACTGCCGCACTCTCAACGTCATAAAACGTTTCCCCCTCGCCCCCTGCGAGGAACCCACCGGCATTGCCCTGGATCTGAAGCGCCATCGTATCTTCTCCGGTTGCCGTAACCGGCTCATGACGATTCTGGAGAGCGAATCAGGCAGGGTTGTGGCGACCATACCCATCGGAGGCGGTGTCGATGGTGTCGGCTACGACCATGCCAGGAAGCTGGCGTTCAGCGCCAATGGGGACGGCACCCTCACCGTCGTCAGGGAGTTGTCAACCGGGGTGTTCTCCTCCGAAACGGTGGTGACACGTCCGGGCGCACGCACCATGGCCATTGATCCGATGACTCACCTGCTGTATCTCCCCACGGCCCTCTTCGAGTCGGCGCCGGAATCAGCGAAAAACGGCGAAAAGCTCAGACCGGTGATGATCAGGGACAGTTTCGAGGTACTGGTCGTGGGGCAATGAGACGACACCAGGGCAAACAGCGACACACGGTCACACGAACAGTCACCCCTGTACGCGGTGGACTGCGTGTCGTCGCCCTCTTTGAAGGTGCAAAGGGGATTCTGGTGCTACTCACCGGCTTCGGTCTTCTCTCCTTGATCCATGGGGATGTTCACCTGGCGGCAGCGCAACTGATTCGGCACCTGCATCTCAATCCGGCCAGCCACTATCCGGTCATTTTTCTGGATGCGGCCACCCGCGTGACCGACTTCCAACTTTGGTCACTTGCAGCCGCCGCCCTGCTGTACGCCGGAGTCCGGGTCATGGAGGCGTTCGGCCTCTGGATGCAGCGCCCCTGGGCGGAATGGTTCGGTCTTCTGACAGGTGGGATGTACATTCCCCTGGAACTGTACGAAGTCATCCGTTGCGCTACCTGGCCCAGGACTACCATTCTTGTCGTGAACTCCGCCATCGTCCTCTACCTCCTGACACTCCTTCTCGGATCAAGGAAGAGCTGGTAAAAGAGCATGTGCGGGAACCGCCCCCCCTCCCGCCCCAGCAATCACTAAAACTCATCAAATCATCGCATAAGCCCACGTTGCCGGAGCATGGTGAAGCACGCCGTCGCGATCACGTATCTGCTCCGGAAGAGACGTGATCGCGTAAAAATTAGTTCACACTATCAATTATTGACGCCAATCGCTATAAATTAAGTTATTATTATAGGGGGACGTTTTGGTATGAAGGAAAGGGGTACGGCTTCAAGAAATAAAGGGCGCCCCAAAACATTTGAATCAGAAAAACGGAGGGGGTCATGCGGATTCTCATCGCGGACGATGTCCCGGACAACATCCGGCTGATCAGCAGGATGCTGACGGGTAACGGCTACCAGCTCTCCGCCGCGATAAACGGCCGTCAAGCCCTGAAGCTGGCCCGGAGCTGCGCCCCGGATCTGATTCTTCTGGACATCATGATGCCGGAGATGGACGGTTACGAAGTCTGCGCGGCGCTGAAAGCTGATCCGTGCCTCCGCGCCATTCCGGTGGTTTTCCTCACCGCCCTGCACGATACCGAGGATGAAAGTCGCGGCTTGGCTCTTGGGGCGGTGGACTTCATCACCAAGCCGTTTAACGAAGCCGTTGTCAGGCTTCGCGTCAAGTCCCATCTGGAACTGAAACGCCGGTGTGACCTCCTGACCAGGCTCTCCCGTCTGGACGGCTTGACCGAAATACCCAACCGTCGGGCCTTCGACGAGCGGCTGGAGGGGGAGTGGCGACGAGCCATCCGTTTCGGTGAGCCGCTTGCCGCGGCGATGATCGACATCGATCATTTCAAGGAGTATAACGACGCTCACGGTCATCCCGCCGGCGACGATTGCCTCCGCCGGGTGGCGAACGTCTTGGCCCGTAACCTGGAACGGGAAGCTGATTTCATCGCCCGTTACGGCGGAGAAGAGTTCATCTGCCTGGTCAACGTAATGGACGCCAAGGAGGTGTATCTGGCGGTGGAGAGACTCCGAAGCGGGGTCGAGACGCTTCATCTGCCCCACGGCGCGTCACGGGTTTCCCCCTGGGTAACCATAAGTATCGGCGCCGCGCTCTGCCATCCGACGAAGGAAAGAGCGCCCGCGGAACTCGTGGCAGAGGCCGACGCTCAGCTCTTCAAGGCCAAGAACCTGGGGCGAAACAGGGTCAGCTTCACCTCTTTCTGAAAATCGAGAAGAACAATAAAAGAGATTACCCCCTCCCATTCCATTTCTTGTCTGTTCAGGAAAAATCCCCTATACTGTCCAACGATCTATTTCATTAAAGAAGGAAGCTGCCATGCCGCGTCACCACCTTATATCAGCTGCACTAATTTCATTACTGCAATCCGTGGCGCTGCTGGTTGCCGGCGGTATCTCTCTTGTCACAACTCTGTCCGCCCTTTTCCTTGGTTCAGTTACCTTCGGCATTATCTACCGTTTGAAACCGGCAACCTCTCAAAATAAAGATATTGAACTTATCTGCTCCCGAATCAACGCCATCGCCGCCGGCAAGGATTTCCTGAACCGGCAACTGACGAGTTCCGATGCGACAATCGGCAATCTACCGGAGGTTTTGACTAATTTTCTCGCCATGTTCAGAAATATCATCATCATTGTGAGAGAAAAGAGTGTCCAAATCGCCATCTGCGCCGCGAAGATGAACCTTCTGGTTCATGTTTCCAATACCAGTTCACGCAAGCAGGGAGAGTTGTCCGAAGGTATTTTTAAAATTTCCCAGGAAGCGACCAACTCCGCGGATCAGATTTCAGTAAATGCAGAGTCCGCATCCCACACAACGGCTAATAACCTTCATATAGCACAAAAATCCCTGAACAAGATGAGAGATATCACCCTGGTGGTCAACGCCATCAGCGGAAAACTCGCGAAGTTTCAACATATCGTGGAAAAACTGCACGCCAGCTCCTTGAAAATCAACAGGATCGTGTCGTTGATCAATGAAATATCCGATCAGACCAATCTGCTGGCTCTCAACGCCACCATTGAAGCTTCCAAGGCGGGAATCGTCGGCAAGGGGTTTGCCGTTGTGGCTGATGAAGTAAAAAGTCTCTCCGGACGGGTAAAAGAGGCGACAACCATCATCAGCGAGAATACCGAGGAGATAATCTCCCTGGTAAAAATCACCCTGGTGGAGACCAAAACCATAGGGACTGATGTTGAGAACTCAAAAACCATGGTTCTCGCTTCGGCCACCGATTTTGAACGGATGGTAGCGGACTTCACCAAGATGGCGTCACAACTCTCCGAAATAACGGAATCCATCCGGACACTGCATGGCAGTAACCATAGCATACACAGCATGGTCACTGAAATCCGCGATACGAACCAGAAGCTGACGCAACAGGTGGAGGAGTCGGAACATTACGCCATCGAATTGCGGGAATCCACGGAATATACCCAGGGAGTCCTCGCTCGACTGAGCACCGGCGGCACCCGATTTGACCATATCCTGGCTAAAATCACAAAATTTCGCGATGACGTTTCACGGCTCCTCAGCGAGCGCCTCGCGCAAAACATCAATATTTTTGACCGGAACTACCACGAGATCCCCGGTTCCGACCCCAAGCGATATACCACCGGTTACGACGGTATCTGCGAAAAAGAGCTGCAAAGAGTCTATGACGAGTTCTCTCATTCCGAAAAGCAGTTTGTCTACGGACTATGTGTTGACGGCAATGGTTATGCGCCGACTCACTGTACTCAATTTTCCAAGCCCCCCACCGGAAATCCGGCCACGGACATCATTTCCTGCCGACACAAACGAATTTTTAATGACCCCGTGGGGATAAAAGTAGCCAAAAACACCGAACCCAGCCTGTTGCAAACGTACATTCGCGACACCGGAGAGGTTCTCAACGACCTGTCAATGCCGATTTTCCTTAACGGAAGGCACTGGGGCGCCGTGCGCGTGGGATTTACCACTGACCTGGTAATGGGCTCTACCGGCGACGGCATGGTGCGATAAGAAAAAATCGGCGTCAATGCCCCATAAGCTCTTCGCTGGTGATGATCCCGATTCCCTTGCGCCGATAGTTCGCCAGAACCTTCTCCATGTTGTTGCGAGACATGACGGCGTCGGTGACAACGGTTACCTTGTACCCGCGATTCAGGGCGCCCAGCGCCGTGTAATGGACACAGAAGGCTGCGTCCACCCCCACGAGATAAAGTTCGTTCACCTGCCGATCAATGAGCAGTTTTTCCAACTCCCCGTTGGAAAAAGCGTCCGTCCGGTTTTTCTCAAAATCATTACCATTGATGACCTTGATTCTCCGGTCGATGATAACCCTCCCCTGCCTCTTCCCCCCATGAAGCCGCACGAACAGGTTGTTGCTGAATACTTGACGGATGTAGGCAACCTCCATGCCGGAGCTCTCGGCGTCATCAATGAGCCGGTTGACCCTGGCGATCAATCCGGTGGCGGGAGGGATGGTCGCCGGTTGCCGATGGTTCGTCCCGCTATAACCTTCCTGGAGGTCTAAAACAATGAGCGCTTTTCGCGGCGTCGGATAACGGGCTATTTTCCTCCCCCTGGTAGCCATGAACATGCTCCGGACCAGCAGGATCACTGCGGAAAGAAGCAGCACGACAAACAGTGTCAGGCCGACGAGAAGCACGGTTTTCAGCGGCATGGAGCGGACCTCCAAGGTTCTAGGTTCTAGGTTCTAGGTTCTAATAGGGGTTAGGTGATTCGCGAATTAGGGATAACAAAAAAAAGCGGCGGGATTGCTCCCGCCGCTTTTTTGTATCACAATGCGCCAAAAAAGGCTTAGATGTCAAAGTAAAGTGCGAATTCCAGGGGAACCGGACGCATCCGGACCGGATTAACTTCGTTTTCGGTCTTGTACTCGATCCATTTTTCAATGACGTCAGGGGTGAAGACATCCCCCTTGAGGAGAAACTCGTGATCATCCTTCAGCGCCTGCAGCGCCTCTTCCAAGGTTCCCGGAGCGGACGGAATGTCCTTGAGCTCTTCGGGAGAGAGTCCGTAGATGTCCTTGTCCAGCGGTTGCCCCGGATCGATCTTGTTCTCGATCCCGTCCAGGCCGGCCATGAGCATGGCGGCAAAGGCCAGGTAGCCGTTACAGGAGGGGTCGGGAGTACGGTATTCCACCCGTTTGGCTTTGGGATTGGAGGACATCATGGGAATACGAAGCGCGGCGGAACGGTTCCGGCTGGAATAAGCCATGTTAACCGGAGCCTCGAAACCGGGAACCAGACGCTTGTAGCTATTGGTGGTGGGGTTGGTGATGGCGCAGAGAGCCTTGGCATGCTTGATGATCCCGCCGATGTACCAGAGAGCCATCTTGGAGAGCCCGCCGTAACCGTCTCCGGCAAACAGGTTCGTGCCGTCTTTCCAGATGGACTGATGACAATGCATCCCCGAGCCGTTGTCGCCGTAAAGCGGCTTGGGCATGAAGGTGGCGGTCTTGCCGTTACGGTTAGCCACGTTCTTGATTACATACTTGAACCATTGCAGCTGATCGGCCATGTCAACCAGCGACGAAAAGCGCATGTCGATCTCAGCCTGACCGCCGGTGGCTACTTCGTGGTGCTGACACTCCACGCGGATGCCCACATTCTGCAACTCCAGCACCATTTCGTTACGCAGATCGTTCTGGGAATCCACCGGTGAGCAGGGGAAGTACCCTTCCTTGTGGCGCGGCTTGTGTCCCAGGTTGGGGAACTCTTCGCGACCGGTGTTCCATGCCCCTTCCGACGAATCAACCATATAGAAAGCCTGATTGGCGGAGGAATCATAGCGGACTTCATCAAAGATAAAGAACTCGGCTTCCGGGCCGAAGTAGGCGGTGTCCCCGATACCGGTGGACTTGAGGTACGCTTCGGCCTTGCGGGCGATGTTACGCGGATCGCGGCTGTAGTCTTCCTTGGTGATGGGATCAAAGATATTGCAGATAAGAGAAAGAGTCGGCACTACGATGAACGGGTCCATCTTGGCGGAAACGGGATCCGGCAGGAGGATCATGTCGGAGGCATGAATAGGCTGCCACCCCCGGATGGATGAACCGTCAAAGCCCTGCCCTTCTTCGAAGGTGTCTTCGCTGAACTCGCTCATGGGAACGGAAACGTGCTGCCACGTGCCGATAAAATCCATGAACTTGTAATCAACCATCTTCGCGCCGTTTTCCTTGGCAAACTCAAGTACCTGTTGTGGTGTCATTCTGCTCTCTCCTTTTATCATTGGTGTATGTCTGCGTTGCACTACGTTGTTGTTACAGAGCGTCATCGCCCCGTTCGCCGGTTCTGATTCGCACAACCTCGTCCACCGGTGAAACAAAAATCTTGCCGTCGCCGATCCGTCCGGTTTTGGCCGCATGCTCGATGGTCTCCACAACCTTGGCGACGATGTCGTCCCGGACAATAATTTCCAACTTGATCTTCGGGATGAAATCCACCACATACTCGGCGCCGCGGTACAGTTCCGTATGTCCCTTCTGGCGACCGAACCCTTTTACCTCGCTGACGGTAATCCCCTGAATCCCGATCTCGTTCAGCGCTTCCTTGACTTCATCCAGCTTGAACGGCTTGATAATAGCGTCGACTTTCTTCAAAATCAGGCACCTCCTTGGTGTTTTCAAAATTGTCAAAGTATAGAGAGCCACCGAGAAAAAAGCAAGGTATAAACGGGATCATCAAAAGTCCATACCGGCCTTATAGCAATTTTGCTGCCAACACGTTGAACAAAAATGAGGCCTATATATCAGATAGTTAGTAAACCATATGGAAAATGAGCCGAATGCTCTCGAAGGTTCGCCCAAAAAACAGGCAAAAAACCGTTCCATAGTGCTCTTTTTTTAATCAGAACGGGTCATCTTTACCCACAAGGTGGATTAGCGCCGCACAAATATCTCCCGAGCCATCTGAGTGTCAATGGCGAATTCGGAAAATCCTACCCGGAAAATATATGAGGGGAATGTTTGCATGAGAAGAATTCTATTCCCCGGCAGCACCCCCATGGCCATCAGTTTCTGCATTTTCTTGCTGTCCCCGGTCTGAATATAGGCGATTTCCCCTTCCTGGTTGCTCTTCAACTCCGTGAGCGGCACCACCCCCATATCCCCCTGGCGCTCCGCCTCGATGCAACAGTCACCTTTCGGAATCTCCTTGCCGTGAGGGCAGGTGGTGGGGTGGTTCAACATGGTGCAAACCTTGGCGTCGACCCCCTCGTTGAGCAGGTGCTCGAACTGACACGCCTTCCGATCCCCATCTTCCCCCCTGATGTTGAGAATATCCATCATGAGTCTCTCGGCCAGACGGTGACGGCGAATGGTTTGGCGTCCCTCGGATTTTCCCTCCGGACGTAAATAGACGCAGCCGTTTTTCACTTCGATGAAGCTCTTTTCAGTCAATTCGGCGTAGGAAGGATCATCGGCAGGGATTCCGACACTATCAATATCCAGGTAACCCCGCCCCTTCTCTTCCACGGCGACCCAGAGCGCTTCGAGGATTTCTTCCGCTTTTTCAGAGAGTTTCATTGATTACTCCTCATAACGTGAATGGTGAATGGTGAAAAGATCTTTTTACTATTCACCATTCACTTTTCACAGTTTTCAAAGCCTTGGCGATCTTCTTGAACAGTTTCAGCTCCGGCGGATTTTCGTAGTTGCAACGCGGACACTTTATCATATTCTTGCCGCAGGATACCGGACAATGAACACACCCCACAATTCCCTCCTCTTCCCGGAATTCCAGAGCGCAGAACCCGCACATCATGAGAGAAGACCGGTAACGAGAAGGAACTCGTTGAGAAACCAGCCGGAACCGTAGGCAAAGAGCGACACGAAAACTCCGATGGCCACGGCCACTGAAGTTCCCCGCTCCTTCTTCATGATGAGAAACTGAGCGATACAGGGGACAAAGAGGGTGAGGGTCACCGCCGCCACCGTAAGCTGCCGGGGAGACATGAGTCCCTTGGCCTGCAGGTCGTAAAGTCCGGCGGCCCCGTAATCACGCCGGAAGAAACCGAAGATGAAAGCTACCGCCGTCTCCTTGGGAAGGCCGATGGAAGCCATGACCGGAGTCATCCACCCGATAAGCGTTACGAAGAAACCTGTGATCTTCCCCAGCCAGAGGAGCACCGACGCCAGGATGAAGAGCGGCAGTATCTCCATGAAGTACCACTGCATCCGGGTATAGGTCTTGGTCAGAACATTACGAAACTGGGGGAGCCGCATGGGTGGGAGTTCCATGTAAAAGAGCGGTGTCTCCCCCGGCAACACCCGCGCAGCCAGAAAACCGATGAAGATAAAGATCAGGAGAAGAGAGACGCTCCAGACCGGAAGCGCCCCCGGCGCCTTGGAGAGAAGCGCCAGGATGACTCCCAGCTGGGCTGAGCAGGGGATGGCCAGAGCCAAGAGAAGCGTGGCGATGATCCGCTCCCGCACCGTTTCCAGAGTCCGGGTCACCATGGTGGCCATGGTGTCGCAGCCGAACCCCAGGACGATGGGGATTACCGCCCGGCCGGTCAGCCCTATTTTTTTGAAGAGTCGGTCCACCAACAACGCCAGCCGGGGAAAGTAGCCGCTATCTTCCAACAGCGAGAAGAAGATGAAAAAGGTGGCCACGATGGGGAGGATAATCCCCACGGCATAGCGAACTCCCAGGGTGATGACCCCATACTCTCCCACGAAGAGCTCCCGGATGGTCTCCCAGGGAATAAAGCGTTGGGATACGGTTATGATCCAGGGATTGAACCGGGCCTCGAACAGTTGCGTCTCGATAAGGTCAACCAGGGTTCCGGCGCCGAATTTCCCCACAAACTGGTACAGTCCGAAGTAGAGGACGACGAAGAGGATGGGGACGCCGGTGAGTGGGCGGACGGTGAGTCGGGAGAGGCGCGACGCAAAGGTCTCCCTCCGCTTATCGGGGAGGCGGATGACCCCCTCAAGAAGATCATGAACAATATCCTTCCGCTCCAGGGAGAGGTCAAGATGGAATGATTCCCGCCGCAAAAATATCTTCTCTTTCACCAGGCTCTCCAAGGCCCCGGCCCCCTCCCCTTCGGTTTTCCTGACGAGGAGCTCCACCTCTTCATCGCGCTGGAGCAGGAGGAGAGCCAGCGCCTTGGCCGATAGGCGGTAGCTTCCCTTCAGCTCTCCGGCCACGGCCGCGATATCTTGCTCCATGCGACGCCCATAGCAAAAGGGAATCCGACGTCCGCCATCGTAAGAACCGATGGCCTCCTTGATCTCGGTTACCCCCCGATTGCGGGCTGTGGCCGCGCCGATCACCGGGATACCCAACCGTTCCCGGAGCAGCGGGATATCAATGACAAGTCCCATCCGCTCGGCCTCATCCATGATATTGACCACCAGGATCACCGGCAGATCGGCCTCCATAAGCTGCAGGGTCATGGCGAGCATCCGCTCCAGATTACGAGCGTCCAGGACATGGACCACCAGGTCCGGAGCCTCGGTGAGAAGAATCTCCCTGGCCACCCGCTCCTCCTCGGTAATGGGGAGGAGTGCGTACATGCCCGGAGTATCGCAGATCTCGAAGATCTCGTCACCAAGCCGCGCACTCCCCCGCGAGACCTCCACCGAGGTTCCGGGATAGTTGGAAACAGTGACGTAAGCGCCGGTGAGCGCGTTAAAGAGAACGCTTTTCCCCACATTGGGGTTCCCCACCAGGGCCACCTTCCGGTGAACGACTACCCCATCCCCACCCTCATCCCGCGACTTCTTTCTGAACCAAGACATATTTACCTCTGGCAGGCTGAGCAGAGCCCGTAAAGCTCCATTTTGTGGTGCTGAATGATGAATCCTTGAGCAGCCGCTATCTCGTCCTGAATGGCCTCCATGGCGGCATTGGAAAACTCGGAGATAGCTCCACACCGGACACAAACGAGGTGATCGTGATGCTCACCTTCCGCCACATGCTCGTAACGGGTCTGACCGTCACCGAACTGAAACTCCCGGGCAATCCCCGACTCGGCGAATAGCTTGAGTGTCCGGTAAACCGTAACATAGCCGATAGTGGGGTGGGCGGCTCTCAGATGAAGATAGAGCTCCTCGATACTCAAATGACGGTCCGAGACGAGAAACGCCTCCAGAATAATATCCCGTTGCCGCGTGGACTTGAGCCCTCTCTCCGCAATGAAATCATGGAATATTTTAGTTTTCGCCCGCTTCATGCCACCCTCATTTTGAAATTGAATTTCACTATAAAGTGGATGGCGGCGAACGTCAAGGCAATTCATCTATAACAAATGTTTACAGTTGACAGTTTACGGTTATTCTGTTTTCATATGCCGGCCGAATGATTCCGCCTAATTGTTTAAATTTACTGTATTTTTTTAGTCCTACGAAAATTTCACACAGAGTATAAATTGTTTTATTCAGACGAAAAAACTACCGGAGGTACGGAATGAAACATCAGGGATTTAGAAAAGTCATGGCTGCCAACCGGGGAGAAATCGCCATCAGGATCTTCCGCGCCTGCACCGAACTGGGGATCAGCACGGTGGCCATCTACTCCGAGGAAGACAAGCTGTCGCTCCACCGGTACAAGGCGGACGAGGCTTACCTCATCGGCAAGGGAAAATCGCCCATCGACGCCTACCTGGGGATCGAGGAAATTATCGCCCTGGCGCTGAAGGCCGATGTTGACGCCATTCACCCCGGTTACGGCTTCCTCTCGGAGAATGCCGAGTTTGCGGAGAAGTGCGAGGCCGCCGGCATCGTCTTCATCGGCCCCACCGCCGAAATGCAACGGGCCCTGGGTGACAAGGTGGCGGCGCGCAAGGTGGCGACACTGGCCGGAGTACGAACGGTTCCCGGTACCGAAGACCCCATCGAAAAGGAAGAAGACGCCCTTATCTTCGCCAAGGAGCATGGCTACCCCATCATCGTCAAGGCTGCCGCGGGTGGCGGCGGACGTGGCATGCGGGTTGCGCAGAACAAGAAGGAGTTGCTGGAAGGGCTGGTCGCCGCCGCCAGCGAGGCCAAGGCGGCCTTCGGTGACGCCGCGGTCTTTCTTGAGCGCTACCTGGAGAACCCCAAACATATCGAAGTGCAGGTCCTGGGAGACAACTACGGCAATCTCGTCCACTTTTATGAAAGGGACTGCTCCATCCAGCGCCGCCACCAGAAGGTGGTGGAGTTTGCCCCCTCTCTTTCCCTGACTCAGCTCCAGCGGGAAGAGCTCTGCGACGCAGCCTTGAAGATCGCCGGTCAGGTTAAATATCGCAACGCCGGCACGGTGGAATTCCTTCTGGACCAGGAAGGACAGTGGTATTTCATCGAGATGAACCCCCGCATCCAGGTGGAACACACGGTCACCGAGATGATCACCGGCCGCAACCTGGTGCAGTACCAGATTCTCGTTGCCCAGGGGTACAAACTCTCCGATCAGGAGATCAACATCCCCTCCCAGAGCGCCATTGACATCCGCGGTTACTCCATCCAGTGCCGGGTCACCACCGAAGACCCGGCAAACAACTTTGCGCCGGATTTCGGCACGCTGACCACCTACCGCTCCGCCGCCGGTTTCGGCGTCCGGCTGGACGCGGGGAACGCCTTCAACGGCGCCAAGATCACCCCCCACTATGATTCCCTTCTGGTGAAGATCAGCGCCTGGGGGCTCACCTTCCAGGGCGCGGCTCACGTCATGCACCGGGCGCTGCAGGAGTTCCGGATCCGCGGAGTCAAGACCAATATCGGTTTTCTGGAAAACGTCATCACCCACCCCGTGTTCATGGCAGGCAAATGCAACACCTCCTTCATGGACAAACACCCGGAACTGCTCCAGTTCCGGGAGAAAAAAGACCGAGCCAGCAAGGTGCTCAAGTTCCTGGGGGATGTGGTCGTTAACGGCTCGCCGGGGATCGTCAAGCCGCTCAAGTCGGCCGATCTCATGGAAGCCCGGGTGCCCGAGGTTGACTTCACCAGATCGCGGCCGGCGGGGAGCCGCGACCTCCTCATGATGCTGGGGGCCGAAGGGCTCTCCAAGTGGATACTGGAGCAGAAGAAGCTCCTCCTCACCGACACCACCATGCGGGACGCCCACCAGTCCAACCTGGCCACCAGGGTCAGAACCCACGACATCCTCAAGATCGCCGAGCCCACCTCCTACCTGGGGGCGGAGCTCTTTTCCCTGGAGTGTTGGGGGGGAGCCACCTTCGACGTCTCCATGCGGTTTTTGAAGGAAGACCCCTGGCAGCGGCTCCACAAGCTCTCCGAGGCGATTCCCAACATCCTTTTCCAAATGCTCCTCCGGGGGAGCAACGCCGTGGGGTACACCAACTACCCCGACAACGTGGTGGAAAAGTTCGTCGAGGAGGCGGCCAACTCGGGGATAGACATCTTCCGGATCTTCGACTCCCTGAACTGGACCAAGGGGATGACCGTGGCCATGGATGCGGTGAGAAAGAGTGGTAAGATCTGCGAGGCGGCCATCTGCTATACCGGCGACATCACCGACCCCCGGCGGGACAAATACCCGCTAAATTACTACGTGAACATGGCCAAGGAGCTGGAGCAGATGGGGGCTCACATTTTGGCCATCAAGGACATGGCCGGCCTCCTCAAACCCCAGGCAGCCTATAAGCTGGTGAAGGCGCTGAAGGAGAACATCGGCATCCCCATTCACCTTCACACCCACGACACCTCATCCAACGGGAGCGCCATGCTCCTGAAGGCCTCCGAGGCCGGGGTTGACATCGTGGACGCCGCCCTCTCCTCTCTCTCCGGGCTCACGGCCCAGCCCAACCTGAACGCCCTGGTGGCGGCCATGGAGGGGACAGAGCGCGATCCCATGGTCAACGCAGCCGGACTCCAGAGCTTGGCCAACTACTGGGAGACGGTGCGCGACTACTACGCCCCCTTCGAGTCGGGACTAAAATCCGGCACGGCCGAGGTCTATCACCACGAGATCCCGGGGGGTCAATACTCCAACTACAAACCCCAGGTGGCGGGACTGGGACTCCTGGACCGATGGGAGGAGTGCAAGGAGATGTACCACAAGGTAAATCTCCTCTTCGGCGACATCGTCAAGGTCACCCCCTCGTCCAAGGTCGTGGGAGACATGGCCATTTTCCTCATGAAGAACAACCTCCAGCCCGAGGATGTCTTTACCCAGGGGGAAGAGCTGACTTTTCCCGAGTCGGTGGTGGGAATGTTCAAGGGGATGTTGGGCCAACCGTACCAGGGGTGGCCGGAGGAGCTGCAAAAGATTATCCTGAAAGGGGAGCAGCCCATCACCTGTCGCCCCGGAGAGCTGCTGGAGCCGGTGGAGTTCGAAGTTGAACGGGAGAAACTGGAAGAGAAGGTGGGGCACAAGATAGACGACAAGGCGCTCATCTCGTATATTCTCTATCCCCATGTCTATCCGGAACTGGACCAGCATCGCCAGCTTTATTCCGACACCTCGGTCATTCCAACCCCCATCTTCTTCTACGGCCTGGAGCCGGGGCAGGAGACCTCCCTGGACATCGAGCCGGGGAAGACCCTCATTATCAAACTCAACGCCATCGGCAAGGTTCAGGGTGACGGCACCCGCCAGGTCTACTTCGAACTTAACGGCAACGCCAGGTCGGTAACCGTGCGCGACCTCTCCGCCGCCACCGACGGGAAGGAGCGGGAGAAGGCCGAGAAGGGGAACCCCAAGCATCTGGGCGCTCCCATGCCGGGCAAGGTGCTCAAGGTCAACGTCAAGGCCGGTGACGGGGTGAAGGTGGGGGATGTCCTCATGGTTACCGAGGCAATGAAGATGGAGACCAACATCAAGGCCAGGGAAGAGTGCGTTATCGCCGAGGTGAAGTTCAAGGAAGGTGAGAAAGTGGAGAAGGAAGATCTGCTGATCGTGCTGGCCTGACCGGCGGCCACTTCACCTGATCTGCGGCAACGGAAGCCCCCGATTCGTCGGGGGCTTCTTTTTTCTTTCATTATCCCGTTGACTTGACTTAAGGGGTAGAGTAGTAAAGATGTATGATTTCAAAGGATAAATCCGAACAGCAGACGCGAAAGGAGATAATCGACAAGAAACTCCTTGCCGCGGGCTGGAATGTGGCCGATCGCTCCCAAGTCATTGTGGAGTTTGACATCATCGTCGGTTTGCCCGAAGGGATCAGCGAGCCGCTCACCCCTTATCAGGGGCATCAGTTCAGCGACTACGTCCTGCTGGGCAAGGATGCAAAAGCCCTTGCCGTGGTGGAAGCCAAGAAAACCGGCAGAGATGCCACCCTTGGCCGGGAACAGGCCAAGCAGTACTGCTTTAACATTCAAAAGCAGATGGGGGGAGAGCTTCCGTTCTGCTTTTACACCAACGGTCTTGAACTCTACTTCTGGGACCTAAATAACTATCCCCCCCGCAGAGTCGCAGGCTTTCCCACCCGAGACGATCTGGAACGCCTTCACTACATTCGCCGTAACCGCAAACCGCTGGCTCGGGAACTTATCAATAGTTCCATTGCGGGGCGTGATTATCAGATCCGCGCCATCCGCGCCGTGCTGGAAGGTCTGGAGAAAAAGTGGCGTGAGTTCCTGTTGGTGATGGCCACCGGCACCGGCAAGACCCGCATCTGCATCGCCCTGGTGGATACTCTCATGCGCGCCGGTTACGTCGAGAAGGTCCTTTTCCTCGTGGATCGGATCTCCCTGCGGGAGCAGGCGCTGTCGGCGTTTAAGGAGTATCTTCCCCATGAACCGCGCTGGCCTCATGATGGTGAAAAGCTCCTGGCCCAGGATCGCCGCATCTATATCTCTACCTATCCCACCATGCTTAACGTCATCCGGGATGAGACCCAACGGCTTTCGCCGCACTTCTTCGATCTGGTGGTCATCGACGAAAGCCACCGCTCCATCTATAACACCTACGGCGAAATACTCGACTACTTCCGGAGCATCACTCTCGGGCTCACGGCGACACCCACGAATATCATCGATCATAACACCTTCCGGCTGTTTCAGTGCGAAGACGGGTTGCCGACCTTTGCCTACACCTACGAAGAGGCGGTGAACAACATTCCCCCCTATCTCGCCACGTTCCAGGTGATGAAGATTCAGACGAAGTTCCAGATTCAGGGAATCAGTAAGCGGACCATCTCCCTGGAAGATCAGAAGAGGTTGATTCTGGAAGGGAAAGAGGTGGAAGAGATCAACTTTGAGGGTTCTCAGCTGGAAAAGCAGGTGACCAACAAGGGGACCAACACCCTGATCGTCAGGGAGTTCATGGAGGAGTGCATCAAGGATCAGGACGGTGTGCTTCCGGGAAAAACGATCTTCTTCTGCGCCACCATGGCCCATGCCCGGCGGATTGAGAAAGTTTTCGACAAACTCTATCCCCAGTACCATGGGGAGTTGGCCAAGGTGCTAGTTTCCGACGATCCTCGTGTTTACGGTAAGCGGGGGCTGCTGGCTCAGTTTACCAACAATGACATGCCGCGAGTGGCCATCAGTGTGGACATGCTGGACACCGGCATTGATGTGCGCGAGATCGTTAATCTTGTCTTTGCCAAGCCGGTATACTCCTACACCAAGTTCTGGCAGATGATCGGTCGAGGCGCCCGTCTGTTGGAGCTGGGCAAGATCAAACCCTGGTGTACCGAAAAAGAGCTGTTCCTGATCATGGACTGCTGGGATAATTTCGAATACTTCAAGCTTCAGCCCAAGGGGAAGGAGCTGAAGCCGCAGATTCCCCTGCCGGTGCGGGTTACGGGGCTGCGCCTGGACAAGATCGAAAAGGCGCTGGACAAAGGAGAGGACGAAACGGCCCGGCGAGAGGTCGTCAAACTGCGCGGACGGATCACGGAACTGCCGGAGAACTCGGTGGTCATCAGGGAAGCGGCGACTCCTCTGCACCGTCTCCTGGATGACGACTTCTGGGTTGACCTCAATCACCGGAAACTGGAATTTCTCCGCGCCGAGATCAAGCCGTTGTTTCGCACCGTTTCCGAAGCCGACTTCAAGGCCATGCGTTTTGAGAAGGATCTGTTGGAATTCTCCTTGGCTCGCCTGAACGGGGAAGTGGGACAGTCCGAGACTCTGAAGGCGGGGATTGTGGAACAGATCTGCCGACTGCCGCTGAGCGTCGGCTTTGTCAAGGCGGAGGAATCGCTGATCCGGGCTTCACAGACCGATCATTATTGGGTCAAGGCCGATGAGGACGCACTGGATGAGCTCATGAAAAAGCTCGGCCCACTTATGAAGTTTCGCCAGAGAGACGACGGCGCCACCGGGACGATCCATCTGAACCTGTCCGATCTCCTGCAGAACAAGGAGATGGTGGAGTTCGGACCGCGACACGAAGCCGTGAGCATCAGTCGATACCGGGAGATGGTGGAGGCGCTCATCGCTCAGCTGACCGACGGCAACCCCATCCTGCAAAAAATCAAGCAGGGGGACCCCATATCGCTAGCCGATGCGGACGAACTGGCCGCCATGCTCCATGACGAGCATCCGCATATCACCGAGGAACTGTTGCGCCAGGCGTACAAGAACCGCAAGGCCGGGTTTATTCAATTCATCCGTCATATCCTCGGTGTAGAAATCCTGAGAAGTTTCCCTGAGACCGTGGCAGAGGCCTTCGAGCAGTTCATCTTGCGGCATACAACGCTCAATAGTCGACAACTGGAGTTTCTGACCCTGTTGAAAAGTTTCATGATGGAGCGGGAAAAAGTCCACAAGCGAGATCTGATTACCTCTCCCTTCACGGTACTTCATCCCCAGGGAATTCGCGGATTGTTCAGCCCAGCGGAAATTGACGATATTCTAGCGTTGACCGAAAGAGTTGCGGCTTGAGGAGCTGAATAATTTTCAACCACGGAATACACTGAATGCACTGAATTTTTAAAACCATACGGTCTTTTCCGTGCTTTCGGTGTCTTCCGTGGTTAATGAGGTGTGGCAATGGACTTACTTTATGAGAAAGAGACGTTTGCCATTCGCGGTGCGGTGTTTGAAGTTTATCGGGAAATGGGATGCGGATTTCTGGAAGCTGTTTATCAGGAATGCCTTGAAAAAGAGCTCAAGGCGCAAGGCGTCCCCTTTGTTTCACAGCCCGAATTGAAACTCAGCTATAAGGGTGAATGTCTCCTCCAGATCTACAAGCCAGATCTGATTTGTTACGGACAGATTATCCTGGAGCTAAAATCTGTTAAGGAAGTCGCACCGGAACACAAGGCACAAGTAATCAACTATCTGAAAGCAACAAAATTCAAACTGGGACTATTGATAAATTTTGGCAGTCACTCACAGACGCAGATTGAGCGATTTGTTTTGTGATTTCCGTGCTTTCAGTGTTTTCCGTGGTTAAGAGAGGACTTCAATGCTGCAAAACAACCCTGAACTGAAATCCAAGATCGACCAGCTCTGGAACAAATTCTGGAGCGGCGGCATCTCCAACCCGCTCACCGCCATCGAGCAGATCACCTATCTGTTGTTCATGAAACAACTGGACGAGCTGGATCAAAAAAAGCTGGCCGATGCCGAATTTACCGGCGACAGCTATGGTTCCCGATTCAGCGGCGTCTGGATTCCGCCGGAACATCTCGACAAGCCCGAGGCCGATCAAAAACCCTTTGCCGTGGAGAAGCGAACCCTTCGGTGGAGCGAATTCAAACGGATGCAGGCGGAAGAGATGTTGCAACATGTGCAGGGGAAGGTTTTTCCCTTTCTCAAGGATCTGAACGGCGCGGAATCCAACTTTTCCCGGCACATGAAAAACGCGGTTTTCATCATCCCCAAGCCGGCCCTGCTGGTGGAGGCGGTGAAGACCATCGACGAAATCTTCGATATCATGGAGAAGGATTCCCATGAAAAGGGGCAGGCGTTCCAGGATATCCAGGGGGATGTGTACGAGATGCTCCTGTCGGAGATCGCCGCCGCCGGGAAGAACGGTCAGTTTCGCACCCCGCGCCATATCATCAAGCTCATGGCCGAACTGGCGCAACCGCAGCTGGGACATCGCATCGCCGACCCGGCCTGCGGTTCCGGCGGCTTCCTGCTGGGGGCGTATCAGTACATCGTCACCCGGTTGGCGCTTCGGGCCGGGGCAAAGGATCTTCCCATCGATGAAGACGGTTTTGTCCGGACCTCCATCGCCGCCGGGCTTACCAAGCAGGCTCAGGAAATCCTCAACGGTTCTCTTTTCGGTTACGATATCGACAGCACCATGGTTCGTTTGGGGCTCATGAACCTGATGATGCACGGCATCGACAAGCCGCTCATCGACTACAAGGACACTCTGAGCAAGAGCTTCATCGAAGAGGCCAAGTACGACATCATCATGGCCAATCCCCCTTTTACCGGGAGCATCGACAAGGGGGACATCAACGAGAACCTGAGTCTGGCCACCACCAAGACAGAACTCCTCTTTGTGGAGAACATCTTTCGCCTGCTGAAGAAGGGGGGAACCGCCTGCGTCATCGTTCCGCAAGGGGTCCTGTTCGGCTCCGGCGGCGCCTTTAAGAACCTGCGGCAGTTGCTGGTGGAGCGGTGCGACCTGCAGGCGGTCATCACCATGCCCAGCGGCGTCTTCAAGCCCTACGCCGGGGTGAGCACCGCCATTCTGCTCTTCACCAAGGTCTGGGGACCAAAGGAGAAGGTAAGTAAACCGGCCACCGAGCAGGTCTGGTTTTATGAGATGGCCGCCGACGGCTATTCGCTGGACGACAAGCGGAGCAAGCAGGAAGGGTATGGCGATCTGCAGGAGATTGTCGCCCGATATCATGGTCGAAGTTCGGAGAACAATTCCGATCGGACTCGGAAATGTTTTGTCGTTCCACGCTCCGAGATAGAGGCCGAGGGGTATGATCTGAGCTTGAGCCGATACAAGGTCGATGTTTTTGAAGAGGTATTCTACGAAAATGCGGTGGTAATTCTGGAAAAGTTGTTAAAGTCCGAAGTGGGTGAGGCGAGTGAAGAGGAGTTGGGTGGAGTGAGTAGTGGGATAGTCAGGGAGTTGCTGGAGTTGCGGGGGATGATCGGATGAGATACTGCGTCCGTTCCCTGAGCTAAGTCGAAGGGAAATCAACGTGAGCGATAAGAAGTTGCGGGGTGTGATGAAATGAATGGTTGTACGACACAGACTATTGGCAATGTGGTTATTCGTGCCAAGACTTGGAACCCTTTGCGTGGCGCCAAGGATGAAGTTTTCAACTACATTGACCTCAGCGCCGTTGACCAGAATTTCAAAAGGATTGTAGGCGTACGTGAAATAGCCAATGGAGATGCACCAAGCCGTGCCCGTCAAATAGTTAGATATGGTGATGTTCTTGTCTCAACTGTGCGTCCTAATTTGAACAGCGTTGCACGAGTGCCTGCAGAACTTGACGGTGCAACTGCCTCAACAGGTTTTTGCGTACTCAGACCGATTAATAAATCAATAGACGGGACGTACCTGTTTCAATGGGTAAAGTCATCTCTATTTATAAATGTGATGGTGAATAGAGCTACTGGGGCGAGCTATCCTGCTGTCTCGGATAGAATTATTTTTGAATCGCAAATTCCTCTCCCGCCCCTTGACGACCAAATCCGTATTGCCCATCTGCTTGGCAAAATTGAAACGTTGATCGCCCGGCGCAAGGAAAACCTGCTGCAACTGGATGACCTGCTAAAGAGCGTTTTCCTGGAGATGTTTGGTGATCCGATAGTCAATCCAAAAAAATTTCCAGTAAGAAAACTCTCTGAATTTTATAGTAGCCAGAAAGACGGTACAAAATGTGGTCCATTTGGTAGCGCCCTCAAAAAAGAAGAATTGGTAAAAGCCGGTGTTCCTGTCTGGAACATGGATAATATTGACCCTTCCGGACGAATGATTCTACCGTTTCGGATGTGGATAACAGAGAAGAAATACCGACAGCTTACTTCGTATTCAGTTCTTGATGGCGATATCGTCATTTCTCGTGCCGGCACAGTGGGTAAGATGTGTGTCGCAAAGACGGATGCCGGTCACGGAATCATAAGCACCAATTTGATAAGATTGCGGCTTGGATCAAAGTTGCTACCGCTTTATGTTGTCTCCCTTATGATGTATTGCAAGGGACGTGTTGGTCGTTTGAAAACTGGTCCTGATGGCACTTTTACACACATGAATACAGGTGTTCTAGATATATTGGAATTTCCTTACCCTCCAATCGCCCTCCAAAACCAATTCGCGGCAATTGTTGAAAAAGTCGAAGGCATCAAAACCCGCTACCAGCAGAACCTGACCGAACTGGAAAACCTCTATGGCGTAGTGAGCCGGAAGGCGTTCAAGGGGGAGCTGGATTTATCGCGGGTACAAGGGTGAGAAAGAGGATGATGGAGTTGTGATCTGAGTGGTTAATGCGAGTTTTTATTTTTCGTGTTGTAATTGTCTGCTCTTCCTGTTTTAGCGCTGGAATGGTATAAAAGGGGAGGAATATGATAGCTATTAAGTTTATAGTCGGCGTTTGTCGCCATGATGGAATCAGATGATAAAAACCATTAAAAACAGAAATATATCGGTTTTTGATTTCTTCTGCGGTTGCGGCGGGACGAGCAGTGGATTTCAGAAAGCCGGGATGGATATCGCCTTTGCTCTTGATGTTGATCAGGACGCAAGGAACACCTTCACCAAGAATTTTCCATCGACTGTTTTCTGCGATAAAAGTATTAAAGAGCTAACTGCTTCCGATTTTCAGCAGATATTAGATAAGTGTGATAGAAATTACAAACTTTTCTGTGGTTGTGCTCCTTGTCAGCCATTTACCAAACAATTTACAGGAAGTAGTAAGAGTGATGATCGAAAGGATTTGTTAACGTATTTCGGCTCAATAGTAAAAGAGTGTCAGCCGGATTTTGTCTTTGTAGAAAATGTTCCAGGACTACAAAAAATATCCAAACAGGATCAAGGCCCTTTCCCTGAATTCAAAAAGCTCCTGGAAGGAATGAATTACAAAATCGCCTGTCGCGTCGTTGCTGCTCAAGACTATGGTGCGCCGCAACTACGTAGGCGTTTTGTTTTTTTGGCAAGCAGGCACGGTGAAATATCCATTCCTGAACCTACCCACGGAAGAGATGCTGATACCCCATATGAAACGGTTTATAAGGCAATCTTTGATCTACCTGTGATAGCTGCCGGTGAGAGTTATGTTGGTGGTGGCGTGCTGAATCATCGTGCCGCTATGTTGTCTGATCTCAATATGGAACGAATTAAAACGTCGGCTCACAATGGTGGTGGCCGTAATAACTGGCCGAAGGAACTCTGGCCTGCATGCTACACTCGTACAGATAAAAATGATAAAACACATTCCGGACACACTGACTGTTATGGTAGGCTCCGATGGGATTATCCGGCGCCAGGGCTAACAACACGGTGCATCAGTTATTCAAACGGCAGATTCGGACACCCGGTGCAAGACCGCGCCATCAGTGTTAGAGAGGCGGCGCGTCTACAAGGGTTTGCCGATGATTTTGAGTTTACCGGTAATTTAAACTCCATGGCGAGACAGATAGGAAATGCTGTGCCTGTTGATCTAGCGCTTGCCATGGGAAATCATTTTATCAAACACCTAGAGGCGATTCATGGCCAAATTTAAGACTCGGGCACGAGCACTTGACATGCTTGGTCGTCAGCAGATAGCCGGTATTCCAAACGCAATAAACGAGCTATTCAAAAATGCTCATGATGCTTATGCCGAACGTGTGGTAGCTGATTATTTCCGTAAGACGCGCCTGTTTGTATTGCGAGATGACGGCATTGGCATGAGCGAAGATGATTTTCGCAACAAATGGCTTACTCTTGGTACGGAAAGCAAAGTTCTGGACACACCGTACGTACCCGCCGGTGAGACTCCTCGACCTGTATTAGGTGAAAAAGGGATTGGTCGTCTCTCTATTGCTGCAATAGGAAGCCAGGTGATTGTTCTCACGAGGGCATGCCGTAATGAAAAATTATCTGATTTGGTTTGTGCATATATTCACTGGGGAATTTTCGAATGTCCAGGTGTCGATCTTGATGAAATTGAAATTCCAGTTAAGACCTTTCCCGAAGGACAGATACCTACAAAAATCGATATCAATGAATTGACTGCGGAATTTTCATCTACAGCATCTCATTTAAGTGAACGAAATGTCGCAACCCGTAAGATCGTTGAGCGCATTTTGACTGATATCGCCCAACTTCAGGAGGATATTGATGTAGCAAGGTTCTCCGAAAAAAATCTCTCTTTGAAGGATACCGGGCACGGTACACATTTTTACATCGTGCCGACAGATGAATCTCTTGACGCTGCAATTGATGAGAGAATGCCTGGGACTGCTGCTCAAGAAATCTCTGGACCGCTTCAACGTCATCTTTTAGGCTTTTCAAATACTATGAAAAATCATGATCAACGAGATGTGATCAAGGTATCGTTTTTTGATCATATGGTTGACGGTGTTGTGCGAAATCTAATAAAGAAAGAAGATTTTTTCACCCCCGACGAGTTTTTACTTGCAGATCATCATATTGAGGGTGAGTTTGATAACTATGGACAATTTCAAGGAAAAGTAAACATATTTGGCAAAAAAGAATATGAAGACCATGTTATCACATGGCCGAACAGATCGGGTATCCCAACCGAGTGTGGTCCATTTAAAGTAAGTTTGGCAATTATCCAACCAGAAGGAGACACAACTAATATACCATTAGATCAACATGCAGTTATTCTTTCAAAAACGCAGCGTTTAGGTGGTGTCTATATCTACAAAGATGACATTAGAATTCTACCTTATGGCAGCTCAGATTATGACTGGCTTGGTATAGAGTATCGTAGAACGAAAAGCGCTGGATACTACTATTTTTCGCACAGGAATTTATTTGGTTATGTAGATATTTCTCAGCTAAGTAATAACAGTTTGAAGGAAAAAGCTGGACGTGAAGGTTTTCGAGAAAATAAAGCATATCGACAATTGAGAGATATTTTAGTAAATTTTTTAATGCAATTGACTGCTGATTTTTTTCGAAAAACCTCAATCAATTCGGAATGGGCTAATTATTCTGAAGCAAATAAAAAGCGCGCTAAAACATTGCAGCAGCGTGAAAAACGCCTAAAAGGTTCTAAAGAGCTATTTTGCAATGATCTAAACAAGTTTTTTGTCCGTTTAAATGAAGGTGAACCGCAAAAAGAAGCTACTAAGCTATTGGTGAGTATAGCAGAAAATTATCGTAACGTTTTTACCCGTTCAGCATCAAACAGCATGGTCGTTGCATTTATGGAGGCAGAACGGAATTCAAATGCAGAATATCAAAAATGGCGATCTTCCTATGAAATAAATCGACCAAAGGTCGTTTCTTTCAAGAAAAGCATTGAAGATGATTGGGTCCGGTACAATAGAATAATGTTAGATTTAGATGAAAAAATTTTTCAGCCGACTCGTAGACAATTAGAGCAAGTAGCACAAGATGCTCAAAGAGCATGTGATGTTTTTATAGATCAACGCCAGCGATTTGAAGTAAGTTTGAGTAACTTGATTCGACAAAAAGAGCAGGAATCCACTGCAGAAGGGCGTGCTGTACGAAAAACTGTCATTGATTTTCAACGAAAGGTGTCAAAAGTAGTTAAGAACTCGCTTGCAGAAGTCCAAAAAACAACGCGTGAAGTAATGTCACAATTTAGCCGGACGGACTTCACAGCGCTTGATGAATCGGAACTGGTCAACGCAAAGCTCGAACTTGAAGACAGAATCAACCGCATTGCAGCAACCACGAAAAATTCACTTGTACATATTCGTGAACAGTTGCAAGGGGTCAGTTTTGATGCAGACGAAGAACAATCCCTAACTGAAGAAGTCGCTGCTCTTGAGGCTGAATATCTGGCTTTACGAGAGGAGAAGACAAAAGATATCGAACTTATGCAGATGGGCCAAGCTGTGAGTGTCATTCAGCATGAATTTAACAGTCAAGTCATAAAAATCCGCGACAATATAAACGTGCTCAAATCATGGGCGGATCTAAACACCAAACTACAGCCTATTTACGGAAACTTGCGTACGAGCTTTGAACATCTTGACGGTTATCTTAACTTGTTTGCTCCGCTGCAACGTAGAATGAGACGATCCAAAGAAGATATTTACGGTCATGAAATATTCAACTTCATCTCTGATCTATTCAAAAACCGCCTGGAACGACACAAAATAGAGATAAAGCCAAGTCTACCCTTCAAATCAATGAAGCAATTATCTTTTCGCTCAGTTTATTACCCGGTGTTTGTGAACCTTGTTGACAACGCGATATTTTGGCTTAAAGATCAGCCTATTCCGAGGTCGATTACACTAGATTATCGAGATGGTAACGTTTATGTTAAAGACAGTGGCCCCGGAGTATCAGTTCGTGATACCGAGAGAATATTCGAGCCCGGATTTTCTCGAAAGCCCGGTGGAGCCGGACTTGGCTTGTATATTGTAAAACAAGCATTAAAGGGAGTTGACTGTGAAATAGAAATCCAGACGCCTGCTCCTGATGTGGGTGCATGTTTTGTGATTAATACTAAATCCGGTGGGAGTAATAAATGACAGCATTTGCAGCCCATATGCAGGCATTAGCTCAAGATTTTATTGGCACTGTACTTTTTGTAGATGACCAACCCTACGAAAAGACGACAGCAAATGTTATGGATCAGCCTGAAAATGGGCTTAAAGAATCATTGCTTGAAATTGTGCCATTACAGGACCCAGGTGAAAATCGAGAGGATATCAATCATATTCTCGATATAAAGAAGTTATCACAGGCTTGCTCGGAAAAAGGAATGCTTTGTAGTCCAATATATACTAATAAAATAACGTCAGAAGAACAGAAAAATATATTAGTGAGTAAGGTAGTAAATCTGTCAATTAAGGCAGATGTGATTGTACTTGATTGGCAAATGGAAGATAAATTAGGGACTGTTGGAGTCGGGGAAACAGCACAAGCAATAGTCAGTAAACTAAAACACGTAAATAAGGATAGAGAGGTTTTGGTTTGTATTTTCTCTGCTGAAAATATTAGTAACATAGATATAGATACTTTAAGCAGCGACCACGTAACTGTTTTTTATGCAAGCAAAACATGCGCAGGGGCCTATGAAGGGCTACCTGAACGTATCTATGAAAAATTTTCAGATATGCACTCGGGTCTTATGCCTTCCGCAGCTTTAGCTGCTATAAAAGTTATTAGAGATAATTCCCATCGCATTCTCTCGTTATACTCATCTCGACACGATCCAGCTTTTTTGTCACATAGATGCTACTTATCTCGCCCCGAAGATGCAGATGTTTTCGTAACAGAGCTTATGGCCGCAACCTTTGAGGATCTCATAAGAGGTAATGAAGCAATAACCAAATATCTTTCCTGTGGCACTTTGAACGCTTGGGTAGACGCTAAATGTGGCGATATTCCTTGTAAAGAATTTAGTGCTAATAAGATTGGTTCAATTAAAATTGACAACGATATGCGAAAACAGTGGATTTTAAGTGGAATAACAAAATGGATGCATGAAAATTTAAATTCTGATACTGAACTGAAAAAGAAGGATGCAATTAACAAATGGAGTAAAGATACAACAAAAAGTCTTGTCACTTTTTTTTCTAAAGAAGAAACGCCAGAAGTTGACTTTGTCAATCAAGCTATATTTGCGAAGCTCACTTCTCACGCATTTTCCGATGCTATAAATAATAATGCTGCAACGTTTTTAAGTTTAGGTAGCATTTTAAAGAATGAAAACGAAGAATTTTTTTTGTGTGTACAGCCTTTGTGCGATTCTGGGAGGCTTAAAGCTGAGTGTGTAAATAAATTTATTTTTATAAAACTGGTTAAGAAGGATTTTAATCCTATAGATGACGGAAACATTAAAGGATTCAACATTATCGCCTCCGATGGAGATGACAATTTTGTTTATCTTAAAACTAGTGAAGATATTTCTAAATTGGAAGTATTCTGGTTTTCTGCATCACAAGGCAACGATAAAGTTATTGTTAAAATCGGCGAACCATTGTATGGCAAGCAAAATGAAACTTCAAATGTTAAGTTCACTTTTTTAGCGCAACTGAGGAGTGGTCAGGCGCAGAGAATTGCTATGAAGTTTCTGAATAAAATAACTCGCATTGGTCTTGATGAATCAGAATGGCTTCGCAGACATGGTAATTAGTAAGAATATGGCACAACCTTCTGCGCAGAAAAGCCGAATGATGAGCCGGATCAGGACGAAAGGAACTGCTCCCGAACTTGCCCTTCGATCTGCACTTCATTCCGCTGGTTTTCGATTTCGTCTGCATCGCAAAAATCTTCCTGGAAAACCCGATATCCTTCTTCCGAAGTACCGTATTGTCATATTTGTTCACGGCTGCTTTTGGCACCATCACGAAGGATGCTCGAAATCCAAGTTGCCTGCTACAAATAAAGAATTTTGGAACGGTAAAATTGCTGCGAACGTCGAGCGTGATAAACGGAATCTCGCTGAACTTGAAAAACTAGGATGGAGAATTGCCGTTGTGTGGGAATGTAGCCTTAAAAATCAGAGGAGTAAAACCGCTACGGTGGAAGCACTCTTCAGCTGGGTTCGTACCGATTTAAAACGGTTTGAATCAGTTTCAGGGAATGCTGGAACCGGTGGAGTTTGAGGTCGAACGGGAGAAACTGGAAGAGAAGGTGGGCCACAAGATCGACGACAAGGCGCTCATCTCCTACATCCTCTATCCCCACGTTTACCCGGAACTGGACCAGCACTGCCAACTGTATTCCGACACCTCGTTCATTTCGACCCCCATCTTCTTCTACGGTCTGGAGCCGGGACAGGAGACCTCCCTGGACATCCAGGCGGGAAAGACCCTCATCATCAAGCTCAACGCCATCGGCAAGGTTCAGGGCGACGGCACCCGGCAGGTTTATTTCGAGCTGAACGGTAATGCCCGGTCGGTGACCGTACGCGATTTCTCCGCTGCTACCGATGAGAAAGAGCGAGTGAAGGCCGAAAAGGGGAACGCCAAGCATCTGGGTGCCCCATGCCGGGCAGGGTGCTCAAGGTCAAGGTCAAGGCCGGAGATGCGGTGAAGGGGGGGGGACGTCCTCATGGTCACCGAGGCGATGAAGATGGAGACCAACATCATGGCCAAGGAAGACAGCGTCATTGCCGAGGTAAAGTTTAAGGAAGGGGAAAAGGTGGCGAAGGAAGACGTGCTGATTGTGCTGGCCTGACCGCAACACAATCCGTCCTTATCCCTAACGCAAGAAGCCCCCGCATCGTTGGGGGCTTCTTGCGTTTCCTCATGTCAACGGCGGGCGAATCACAGCTCCGGAAGAGGTATGATGAACGGACAATCGCTTCAGCCGAATTACTTTTTCCAACGATCACCTCACAGGCAATCCCTGCGTCAATCATAGCGATGATTGCATTGAGCCCACCCCGTCACCCCCCACGGTCTTCAAAACCGCATGGTGATCGGCTCTTCCCGCTGTCGTACATCTGCCGCCTCCCAGCTTTTTTTGCATGGCAACGTTTGGATGCGTCACACCATGACGCATGGCCGTGCTATTTCAGGAAAAAGGGGTAGTCGGTTAGCTCCACCTGGAATGGAATTCATTCAGCATGGTTGTTCACTCGATATAAAATACCGTAATGACGATATGTTACGCGGTTGCGGATCTGAGAATACCCAGAAAGACATCACAATGCACGATAGGTGGAGCTAACCGACTACCCCCCTTCAGGAATACCTGTTCAGCATCGCAGCAGACCGCCCTTCACCCCCGTCCCCTCCTTCGGCCGTGCTCAGGACAGGTCTCTCACGAAGGGGTGAAAGGTGAAAACCCTCTTTCCACTTTCCACTGTGGGAGAGGATTGCCCTGACCTGAGCGAAGCCGAAGGGCCGGGTGAGGGGTACGGACAGGGGTGCTGAATAGTTACCAGGAGGCAATCAGATGAATGAACAGATGGCAGACCTTGGGCCGCTCCCCTCGCGGATACTGGTGGCGGGGCTCGGTCGGACAGGCGCGGAGGAGGGGGCGGAGGCCGCGTCATTAGCAATGGAACTCTGCGCCATCGTGGGAGTGGGAGAAAATTCTGACAAGATGATCATGGTCGCCCTCTGCCATGATGACGTTCTGCAAGCGAACGATTTGCCGCAGTCGCTCCCTTGGCCGGCAACGGTGACGCGGCTCTCCGTGGGGAGCACCAGCCTCATCCCCCTTTACAAACATGACGCAAAGTTCATATCGAAACAGGGCATGGAGATCCTGCTGCTTCGCCTGGCAGTGCAGGCATGCACTGATCTCATTACGCACATGGGTTTCGTCTGCGTCGACTTTGCCGATGTGAGATACATCGCAGGAAGCGGCGGGGATGGAGTGCTCGGTATCGGGTACGGCGCCGGTCGCGAGACCGGCGCACGGGATGCGGCGGTCAATGCCCTGCGTGCCATTGACCATCAGATATGGTACGGAAGGTTTTGTCACCTCTTGGCGACCATATACGGTTCGAGCAATATGACGCTGGATGATTTTGACACGGTCAATAGGATTCTGCACGAATATGCAGCCGGCGATGCCAATGTACTAATCGGGGTCAACCTGGATGAGTCGTTCGGTCAGAATTGGCGGGTGTCAATCATTGCCGTCAGCGATGCGGAGAGGGAGGGGTGAGAGAGGGGATCATGCATCCAAAATAACAGTTTCATTAGAAATTTTGGCAAAACTGCGTTTTATTTCGATGTGAGCTATTGTTTTCCGGTCTGTTAAGTCCCCATTTCGGCATGCCGAAATGGGGACTTAACGACACAAATCATCTCAATCATCAGACTTGCTAATTCTTATCAAACTTCTGTTATGTCGTAATGCTTCTTTACTTGGATGACTATTTTTATCTTCAGGAAGTGATATAAAGCTGTCATGCAATTCGCCATAGTACCCGTTCCTAATTGAATCGTGAAGAATTATTTCGTAATTATTTGAAATTGACAATAATAACTGGTCAAATAGTGAATGAATATCGGCCCTCAGCAACAAACCATTTGTAATATGATTTGTTTGCTCTCCTCTATAGGGGTATATGTGTGCCGCCTCCAATGCGTCAACAGCATCACAACCAGTTACAGCACACTTATTATTATAAGCATGCAGCAATTTACTTCTAAACTCAGATTGCCCCTTTCTTTCATTGATAATGGCAAAAATTCTTTTCACCTTATCTTCATCTGGATTAGGACAAAAAACTGTAGAGTTCCCAACACTATCAGCACCACCACTAAATATAAATTTTAATTGGTATTTATTTTTTATTTTTTCAATAAGAATATTGCAGCCTACTGATTTTTCTCTATAAGCTGTCTTTTCCGCACCAAATTTATCACGCAATGTTTTAGCTATTACGCTTTTCTTACCCCAACTAATAGTTCTACGCTTACTGTCTAACGATATCCTACAATCGACATCATTGCCTTTAAATTTAATAATAACATTACTATTTTGTGGAAAAAATCCATCAACTCCTCCTGCAATCCTTGTACCTGTAGTTGACATAGCCCAGTTAATATCACCAATAACTGAGTTGTTTTCACTATTTTCGTATATCAATCCCATACATCCTCCATACTGCAGCCAATGTGTTGATTTAATTCCATACCATATCAAACACACCTGAAGCAAGAAGATATTTTGTGCATTATGCGGATCAGCCGGGTATCTGGAAGCCTTGCCCAAAAACTCGCGGAGCTGTGCCGTAACAAAACTCCGGCATTCTTCCGGCAGCCCGATCATGCAGACGAATTCCGCCGCAACGTGGCCGACGAACCCGGTGAAGTCGGTGGAATCCGAGCAGAACCACTGCCAGAGCATCGACTTCCCCGTAAAACCCTCCCGCTCCACCCACACCCGGGTGAACCTGAGGAGCCCACCGAAGACCCTCAACTCCATCGCCTGCCCCCCTCCTTATTGCTCCCGGTCAGCACCGGCACTCCAGGGTCAGTCGATTTTTTTCCGCAGAGCAGATGTTGACGAGAACCCCCTTGGCGCCGGTGATATCGACATCTTCCAGCAGAGTTATTTCGAACTGAACGGCAATGCCCGGTCGGTGACCGTGCGCGATGTCCTCATGGTCACCGAGGCCATAAAGATGGAGACCAACCCCAAAGCCAAGGAAGATAGTGTCATCGCCGAGGTGAAGTTCAAGGAAGCGGAAAAGGTAAAGAAGGAAGACCTCCTCATCGTGCTGGCGTAACGCTCTTTCAAATGACAAGTGAAAACGCTCCGCTTCCGAAGATCGGAAGCGGAGCGTTAGTTCCATGGTTTTCAACATCCGGATTCCCGATTAAACCCTCGGGAATGACAATCCTTATAAGCAAGCGTAGGGTGCATACGGGTTTTTAGCGCGCACCATGAAGCCGTGCGCACCCAACGACTACCAGAATAAAATATCGCTCGCCAATAACAACCTTGTGTACCACGCAGCTTCAAATGTTCTCTCCCGCTTGACACGCATCACGTGACAAGTTAAAATAGCGGCATGATCAGCTCTTTTGGGGACAAACATACGGAGCAACTCTACAGAACGGGAAGGTCAAAACGACTTCCTCCTGATGTCACTGGTCACGCCATCCGACGACTTGAATATATTGACCTGGCGTCAAAACTTGACGATCTCAAGGTCCCGCCAAGCAATCGACTCCACGCGTTAAAGGATGACCGCTCCGGACAACACTCCATAGCTATTAACGCTCAGTGGCGGATCTGTTTCTACTGGGTAGATGGCGACGCCTGTGACGTGGAAATTACCGATTATCATTGAGGTCCATCATGAACATTCCCAATACCGGCATACGTGAAATACCCCCGACTCATCCCGGCGTCATGCTGCGTGAAGAGTATATGCCTGACTACGGATTAACTGTTGGCACCTTGGCCCGAGCGCTTGGGGTGTCGCGTCAGACTATCAATGAACTGCTCCGAGAACGACGCGCCCTGAGCCCTTCCATGGCGTTAAGGCTTTCCCGACTGTTCGGCAACAGCCCTGAATTCTGGCTCAACGCACAACGGGCGGTTGACCTGTGGCAAGCGGGAAAAGAATTAAACCGGGAACTGGAGCAGATCCGGATGCTTCAAGCGGCATAGTAGGGGCACGGCGCGCCGTGCCCCTACTATGCCGATGACACAAACGCACAACGCCCCGCTGCCGGAATCCGGAAGCGGGGCGTTTCGTTACTCATGTCGCTCATGGTTACTTGAAGTCTTTGGTCGTGACCAGTTCCACCCCCAGCAATTCCAGCGCCTTTTTCATATTCTCGGGACTTTTGCTGGGCGCCGCATCGCTGCGGGTAGCGTCCGTCACCACGTACACATGCTCGAATTCCTGATTGATATGCTCAATGGCGGTCATGGCCACCGCCGAAGCGAAGGGGAAGCCGCAGACCACCACGTGCTTGACGTGAAGACCACGGAGGGTGGAGACATGGGTGCTGAACTCGGGGCTCGTCCCGATGGAGTTGCAGATCAGGCTCGGATGCTCCCCCTTGCGTACCGGCCGTGAGGACCTGCCCACCAGCGCCTGCTCTATCTTGGGAATCAGGTGAACGCCGGGGGTCCGTTCTATGCAGTGACTCTTCTCGCCGGCCAGGCTCTGCTCCACGTTCTCCATGTGATCAGGGCGCCGAGGGTGAATATCGTTGGAAACGACGATTCTCCTGAACGGCTTGGCGATCAGCGCCACGATGTTATCGGTAACCATATCCATGGCAAGATCACCCGAGACCCCCTCAACAACACGCGACCCCTTTTCTTCGTCACAATAATCCACCTGGGCGTTCATCACAATCAGCGTCCAGATATCCTTGCTCACGTCAAACTGTTGCATCTCGTTTCGTCCTCCTTGTAATTCCCAGAATGCTCATCCTGAGGTATTTATTCGTAAAAACCCTTAAACCTGGAAAAATCAGCCCACCACCGGGACGCTCTTTATTGACACAGCTGCGTATAATGCAGAAAAACGCGAAAAATCTCAAGAAAATTCAGGAGGAGCCACCCCGCTTCAGGCAACCAGGCGCCGGGCGATGATATCATGGTTAAGCCAGAGGACCGGCCCCTGGGGAGCCCAGGAGTCGTCAAACATCAAACGGCCGACCCCTTGAAAGACCAGACGAGAGAGTTCGGCGCAGACCACCCGTTTCTGATCGGCGCTCATGGCCATAAGTTCTTGTGACCGCTCCAGCATGAACGCCATCTGCTCCTTACCGTTATGCTGGGGCCAGCCGGCGAAATCACGATACTCCACCATGAGCGGCGCGCAAAGGTACTCCTCGGCCTCCGCCAGCATCCGTTCCAGGGTTTCCCCCTCCTTCAGGAGCGCCGCGCAATCCCGCCGGGCCTGTTCCGCCACCGGGCCACCCCCTTCCCGCTCCAGAGCCGCCAGGAACGGATAAAGAGACAACTCAACCCCCAGAAAGAGGGCGCTGGAATTGGTCTGGATCTCCGGACAGTTGTAGACAGCGGCAATGATCCCGTTACGAGTCGCCGCCACGGCGATATCCTCCAACCGCATCTTGGCCTCACCCTGAACATAGGGAGTATAGCTCTGCCATACATACTCGTCCCCCAGAAGCACCCCACAGCCGTGGTAACCATAAGCCACGTAACGAACCGTGCCGCCACCGGCTTCGACTCCGGCTCTCATCGTTGCCGTCTGCTCAATGAGGCGACCAAAGGTATCGCCGGTCACTTCATTGAAATTGAGCCGGCAGAATCGCCCCAACTCCGAATTCCAGAAAGGCTCGGAGGGAAGAAATTTCGCTCCCGTCCCCTTGAAGATCCGGTTGAGCAGAGGCATGAAGAGCCGTGTCCGGGGGATGCCGCCGGCCATGGTATGGGCGAAGAGAATAGATCCCCCTACCGGCGCCAACGGGGTCAGCTCGCTGACGAACTTCTCCAGCTGAGCCATGAACCGTTGGGCTCCACGCTGCCTGGACTCCTCCAGAACCCCTTCTCCGAAGCGCACCGATGCCCAATCATCGGGCTTAATCCCCTTCAAACGCTCCACCGGCGAAAGACCATCGGCGCCCGGCTCCAGGTCAAACCCGGCCTCCAGGGGGACGTTGATGATCTTCCCTCCCAGATTCGCCTCAGCCTCGGCCAACTCCTCGGCGGTCAGGGGGCGAAGTTCACCGCCGTTGTCACGACGCCCCACGGTTGCTCCCACGACGGTCATTCCGGCGCGACGCGCCTCATCCACGATACCGTTGGCGTACCCTCTGCCGAACAGTTCCCCGAAAAGGACGAACAGATCCCCCTTCTTGTATCCGGGCGCGGCGGGAAGATTTTTCATGGGCGTATATTCGGTCATTGTTTTCTCCTCAGTAATGTGAATAGTGAATGGTGAATGGTGAATAGATCAAAGGCTTTTTTCACTATTCACCATTCACTATTCACAGTGTTTAGTATTCGTCCCGGGCCCGGTTCTCGAACTTGGTGTACTCCCCACAGAAGATCATCTGCACCGTGCCGATGGGACCGTTACGCTGCTTGCCTATAATGACCTCCGCGTCCCGCTCATGCCCCAGGGTACAGGAGTTATCCCTCTTGCGGCAATCCTCGCAGTAAACCGCTTCCCGATAGACGAAGGCTATGACATCGGCATCCTGCTCTATGGCTCCCGATTCCCGCAGATCACTCATCATGGGGCGTTTGTCGGTGCGGCTCTCCAAACTCCGGTTGAGCTGGGAAAGAGCCACCACCGGGATACTCAGCTCCTTGGCCAAAGCCTTGAGGGAACGGGAAATTTCGGAGATCTCCTGCTGGCGGGATTCGATCCGGTCTCCGCCTCTCATGAGCTGGAGATAGTCAACCACCACCATCCCGACCCCATGCTCGGCTTTGAGGCGACGAACCTTGGCCCGCATCTCCGTGGAGGTGATGGCGGGGGTGTCGTCGATGAAAATCTTGCCGCTGGAAAGTGACTCCGCCCCCTTGGTGAGCTTGCTCCAGTCCCCTTCAGCCAGGTTCCCGGTGCGCATTCGCGAAGCATCAATGCGCGATTCGGAGCAGAGGAGCCGCATGGCAAGCTGCTCCTTGCTCATTTCCAGTGAGAAGACCGCCACGGACACCGGTGTAGCCGCATGGATGGCGGCATACTGGGCGATATTCAGGGCAAAGGCGGTCTTCCCCATGGAGGGGCGACCGGCGATGATGATGAGGTCACCCCGTTGGAAACCGGCGGTCATCTTATCCAGATCGGTAAAACCGCTGGGGACGCCGGTGATATGATCCTGGCGCTCGCAGAGCTCCTCCAGCGACTTGAAAGTATCCTTCAAGAGCCCCTTGATCTCATAAAAGGCCCGCTTCAGCTGGTTTTCCGATATTTCAAGAACCACCCGCTGGGCCCGGTCCAGAAGTTCCGTCAGGTCGGTCTGTTCATCGTAACCCTGGGTGATGATATCGGTAGAGGCGTTGATGAGCTTCCGAGCAATGGATTTTTCCTTAACTATTTTGCAGTAGTAAGCGATATTGGCGGCAGTGGGGACGTAGTCCACCAGGGTCGCCAGATAAGCGCCGCCTCCCGCCTCATCCAGATCGCCCCGCTTCTTCAGCATCATGGTGAGGGTGATAAAATCGCACGGCTCCCGGTGTTCGCTCAGCTCCAGCATCGCCTTGAAGATCTTCCGATGGGGCTCCCGGTAGAAATCCTCGGCCGTCAGGAGTTCAAGAACCTGGTTGATCGCTTCGTTTTCCAGGAGAATGCCACCCAGGACCGACATCTCCGCCTCGATACTCTGCGGCGGGAGCCGTTTTCCTCCTTCTGTCGCCATGCAATCCACCTTAAGTGAGTCTATCTTGAAAGGATGTCACTATACCCCGACAGACGGAGGGGGTCAACTGCTTTACACTATCCTTATTCCCCACCCTCCCCTTCCGGGGTAATTCCGGGAGAGTCGCCCCGGAAGGGGCGTTCTGCTCCGATCCCGCAACTCAGTCAAGACGCTAAAAGAATTCGTTCGGCGTGCTCCACGGGCGCCCCGGGCAACAGGTACGCTTGGCGCCTCTGTACGATATTGTGACGACCGTTGCCGACATTCCCCGTGATGTTCCGGCGTTATCTCTGGCGGGAACCAAGAAATGGTGGCAGCGAAAGACACTGGAGAGGTTCGCGGTCACACACCTCCTTTTACCGGTGGGTAAGATAGGTCGAATTTTCCAAGAGATGGCGGAGGCAGTGAACGATACCCGTGCTCTCCTGGCTACCCGCATGACGGATCACCCGGAGTTTCGAGAGGTGGGAAGCCGGATGCTTACGGCCTGGGACGAGGGAGTAAGAGAGCAAACGTGCGGCCACCCGTAAGGTAATTCGCGACAAGGAGGCTGCGGCCTAAAATCGCTGCTGTTCTCCCAAGCCGTTCGCCATTCATTCTTGAAGAAACATGGCCTCCAGATACCCCTTCGTCCCGTTCTCCTTGACCAGCCGGAGCGAGCCGCCGAAAGCGGAGATTATTCGATGGGCGACAACAGGGGCCAATCCCAGCGATTCAGCGGAAGAGCCCGATCTGACTCTGGATTCTATTTCAAAAAACTCCAGCAGCTGTTCAGCTGAGAGCGCCAGGGCGTCCAGGTCCAGACGCACCCGGAGTACCTGATCCGTAACGGTTCCCGTCATCCGGGCGCTCTCCCTGCTGCGGGAGAAATACGTGGAGAGAATGATCATCGATTTCAGTGCTCTGGTGAGCAACCGGCCATCACCTTTGGGGTAAAAGCTCTCCGACAACGCCGACGGTTCAAGGGTGAGTTGTATCTCCGGGAGCGATTCGGTGACCTCCGCCAGGAGTTCGGTGAATGACGCCACAGCTTCGTTGCTCACCGTTTGCTTTTCTATCATGGCGATCATGGATGCATCTTCAATGAGATTGCGCAGGCGCAAGGAGCTTTGCTGGAAGAGGGAGTCATACAGGGTTCGCTCCGAGGAGGCGGGACAGAGATCCAGCAACAGAGCGCCGATACCCAGTACGCCATTGGCGGGGGTACGCATCTCATGGGAAACCATCCTGAGAAAATCATCCTTAAGCCGGCTCAGTTCCCGGCACCGTTCGTACGCTTGAGCCAGTTCGCTGGTCCGCTGCGCCACCAATGCCTCCAGACTCCCGTTATGATCCAGAAGCTGCCGTTGCAACTTATGTATATTCAGGTGAGTATCCACCCGCGCATGAACCTCCTCCAACTGGAAAGGCTTCGTCAGGTAATCCACTCCCCCCACCCGAAATGCTTTCACCTTGTCCATGGTTTCGTTCAATGCACTGATGAAAATGACGGGAATATCTTTCAGCGTCGCGTCGGCTTTAAGTTGTCGGCAAAGTTCATAGCCGTCCATCTCCGGCATGTTGATATCCAGGAGGATCAAATCGGGTGGTTCCCAGCGGGCCTCTCGCAGCGCCGAAGCACCGCTGAGAACCGGCCGTGGGCGATACCCACGGCCCGCAAGCATCTTCTCCAGCAGGAGGAGATTGGCGGGCTTGTCGTCCACGATGAGGATGTTCGCTGCTTTCTGTCGCCCGCTTTCGGTCATGACTCGCCTCTTTTTGTCGGTTTCAGTGCCGCCCTTACTCCCGCCATGAATTCATCAACCATGACAGGCTTGGTAATCTAGCGAAAAAACCCCGCATTCCCCCCTTTCACAACCACGGCATGGAGATATCCATTAGTATAACGCATCATCATCCCTTGTTCTAATTAATTCGCGGCGGAGGGGTATGCAGTTTTCTTTTGCACGTACTCAGCGAGTTCTGGTGTCCTAAAACCACATCCCCACGGTTGATTATCGCGGAGCATTTCACATCGCAGGACGGGGAATGAGTATCTGTCGTCCGGAAGGGGAAAAGTTCGCGGGGATGGAATGGAGCCTCCTTTCCCGGGAACTTCCGGATGACGGAACCAGGCAATTGGACAAACTGACTTTTGAAATAAGGGGATTCCCGGAAACGGATTGGGAGGTTCTCAAGGCTGAGCATGGGGGGCCCGAAGGGGTTGCGAGCCCGGAGTTTGACCATGAAGCAGATGAAAAGAAACGACAGGATACGGTAAACGGACACGGAGAACGTGGTGGCGATTCCAGTGAAAAAGGTTATGCTGCCGCAGGCTGCTCCGTCACCACCCGGATGGCCGCCTCAACCTCGTCACAGAGAAACTTCAGCTCCTCCATGGTGATGACCAAGGGGGGAAAGATGACGATAATGTTGCCTAACGGTCGGAGGAACAGCCCTCGCCGCCGCGCCTCCCGACAAACCCGCACCCCCACCTTCTCCTCCCAGGGGTACGCCTCCCGCGTGGACTTCGCCCGAACCAGCTCTACCCCCCCAACCATACCACAAGAACGGACATTTCCCACATGGAGGAGTCGGGAGATCCCGGCCAACCGCTCCTCCAGATAGGCGATCTTGGGCGCCAGGTTTTCCAGCAGGTTCTCCTTCTCGAACAGTTCCAGGCCGGCCAGGGCCACGGCGCAGGCCAGGGGATTTCCGGTGAAGGTGTGGCCATGAAAGAAGCTCTTCAGCTCCCGGTACTCCCCCAAAAAAGCGTCGTACACCGCCTGGGTCGTCATCGTGGCCGCCAGGGGAAGATAGCCGCCGGTAATCCCCTTGGAGAGGGCCATGATGTCGGGGGTTACCCCTTCCCGTTGGCAGGCGAACATTGTTCCGGTGCGACCGAACCCGGTGGCCACCTCGTCCAGGATGAGGAGGATGTCGTGACGCCGGCAGAGCTCCCGCACCCCCTTGAGGAAGCCGGCGGGGTGAACGATCATCCCCCCCGCCCCCTGAAGCAGCGGCTCCATGACGACCCCCGCCACCTCACCGGCATGCTCCGCCATGAGCCGTCCCAGCTCCGTCAGACAGCCCATGCCGCAGGTGGCCGGATCGGTCTCCCCCAACTCGCAGCGATAGCAGTAGGGGGCCGGGGCCTGGATGGTGGAGAAGAGGAGCGGACGAAAGATCTCGTGATAAGCGTCGATCCCCCCCACGCTCACCGCCCCCAGGGTATCCCCGTGGTAGGCATGACGGAAGGTGATGAACTTCTTCTTGTCTGAAAAACCCTTGTGCTGCTGATACTGGAAGGCCATCTTCAACCCCACCTCCACCGCGGTGGAACCGTTGTCCGAATAAAAGACCTTCTCCAACCCCTCCGGAGTTATGGCCACCAGCTGCCGGGCCAGGAGGATGGACTGCTCACTGGCCAAACCCAGGAGAGTGGAGTGCTCCAGCTTATCCACCTGCGCTTTCAGCGCCTCGTTCAGCTCCTTGCGGCAATGGCCATGAACATTGGTCCACATGGAGGCAACCCCGTCCAGGTAACGGTTGCCGTCGGTGTCCACCAGCCAGGAACCCTCCCCCCTTTCGATGACGATGGGGGGCTCCGCCTCCCATTCGCTCATCTGGGTGAAGGGGTGCCATACGTAGCGTTGATCCAGCTCCTGCAGCAGTTTCGTCCGGTCAGACAAGGCCAAGCTCCTTTCTTAAGATGGTGGTCAACGGTTCCCTCACGATACGATCCACGATGGCATCCACCACGTGGCAAGGGTCGGCCAGGTCAATGCGGGGGAAGATTCCCAGGAGCGGCGCCCCGGAAAGTGAGCCGATGAGATGGGGCGCGGAAGCTTCCGCTTCGTCCGGATCGTCGGGAAAGCCGGAGATGACCACCCCGATCACGGAGATCCCCATCTGCCGTGCCGCCAGACAGGTGAGAAGGGTATGGTTGACGGTTCCCAGCCCCGGCCGGGCCACCACGACCACGGGAAGATTCAGCCTCAAGATCAGGTCGGCCACCAGGAGCCCCCCCGCCAGGGGGACCATGAGCCCGCCGGCCCCCTCCACCACCATGAAGTCATGCCGTGCCGCCAGGGAGTCGTAATCGCCGGCGATCTTTTCCAGGTTGATCCGGACCCCCTCTTTCTCGGCGGCCACCGACGGCGCCAACGGGGCTGTAAAAAGATACGGGGTCGCCTGGGGAGAGAGCGTCTCCATTCCGGCGCCATAGGCCAGAAGCTCGGCGTCCGGGGAGATACGAACCCCATCCCGCTGGGAGCAGCCGCTGGTGACCGGCTTCATGACGCCGGTGTTCAGACCGGCCATGGCCGCCAGCCGGGCGATGACCGCCGCGACAACACTCTTCCCCACGTCCGTATCCGTTCCGGTGATAAAGACCCCTCGGCTCATCCCTTATCCCCGCGGCAAGCCGTGACGGTAAGCTCCAGATCGGCGAGCATAAGCCAGTCTTCATCGGCGGAACGTCCCGTGGTGGTAAGGTAGTTGCCGGTCATGGTCCCGCTGGCCCCGGCAAAGAAGATCCAGGACTGGAGATCCCGCAGGTTCTTCTCCCGTCCGCCGCAAACGGAGATCTGCCGGGTGGGGTTGACATAGCGGAACAGGGCGATGGCCTTGAGACACTCCAGCGGAGTGATGAGCTCGGCCCCCTCCAGGGGGGTACCGGGGATCGGGTTGAGAAAATTGAGGGGGATGGACTCCACCTCCAGCTCCCGCAGGGTAAAGGCCAGCTCCACCCGCTGGGCCGGGGATTCGCCCAGACCGAGGATCCCGCCGGAGCAGACCCTGATCCCTGCCTCCTTTACCGACCTGATGGTGGCGATATCCTCGTCATAGTCATGGGTGCCGCAGATGTTGGGGAAAAAGCTCCTGGCCGTCTCCAGGTTATGGTGATAGGTGACCATCCCCGCCTCTTTCAGGGCGCGGGCCGTTTCCAGGGAGATGATCCCCAGGGAACAGGCCGGGGCAATGGCGGTCTCCCGGCGTATCCGCCGGAGCGCGCCGCAGATAAGATCCACTTCATCCCCCTGCACGGAGGTCCCGCTGGTGACTATGCCGTAGCAGCTGGAGCCGCTATCCTGGGCGCACTTGGCCTCGGCCACGATCCGCTCCTCATCCACCAGGGGATAGACGGCGACACCGGTTTCAAAATGGGCCGACTGAGCGCAGAAGGCGCAGTTCTCGGGACAGCGCCCGGACTTGGCGTTGATGATGGCGCAGAGATGAACCCCGCTCCCCAGGAATTGTTCCCTGATCCGGGTCGCCCCCAGGAAGAGGGCGAAGAGATCCGAACCGGTGGCTCCCATCAGCGTGCCGGCCTCTTCTTCCGTCACAAAACCACCCGCGATGACCCTATCCGCCAGTTCCGCTATCCACTGCTTCATGATTGTTCCTCCCGATGAATTTGAATATCATATGGCGGGAGAGTTGTCAACCGATAGCAGATTTAGGTTTACAATTGATCCACAAAAGCTTCCCTCCACGAAGGTGACGAAGTTTCACGAAGGAAATCAGAGTGTTATTCGTACTCTTTCGTCGTGTCTCCAGGGGATGGGAGCCGTCTTTAAGATTAAAATGTTTCGTCGTTATTTTCTTGCTGCGTTTTCCCGCTGTTCGTGCTTAGCTCTTTTGTGAGGCTGAAAAGTTTACGACGTATTCTGTCATGAATATCTGCGATACTCCTCCGTAAAGAGGAACCAACCATGGAAACGCTGACGCTGGACGAGAAAATCAAACTGCTTACCGAGAGCGCCCGGTATGATGTCTCCTGCTCTTCCAGCGGCAGCAGCCGAGCCAACACAAAGGGGGGGATCGGCAACGCCGCCACCAGCGGCATCTGTCACAGCTGGTCCGCCGACGGCCGTTGCGTCTCGCTCCTCAAGATCCTCCTCACCAACGTCTGTGTCTACGACTGCGCCTACTGCCTGAATCGCCGGAGCAACGACATCCGGCGGACCTCCCTGACGCCGGAGGAGGTGGCGGAACTCACGGTCAACTTCTACCGCCGCAACTACATCGAAGGGCTCTTTCTCAGCAGCGGCGTGGTGCGAACTCCCGACTACACCATGGAACTCCTCATCAAGACCGTGCGCAGACTCCGGGAGAAGGAGCGATTCAACGGCTACATCCACCTGAAACTGGTGCCCGGGGCCGATCCCCTTCTGGTGGAGGAGGCCGGGCGACTGGTGGACCGGGTGAGCATCAACCTGGAACTCCCCTCCCGGGAGAGTCTGGCCCTGCTGGCGCCGGACAAGAGCCGGGACTCCATCTTTGTTCCCATGCGTCAGGTAAGCGGGCTCATCACCGCCCGGAGGGATGAGGGGCGACGCGCCCCCCCCTTCGTCCCGGCGGGACAGAGCACCCAGGTCATCATCGGCGCCACGCCGGACAGCGACCTCAAGATCATGACGGTCTCGGAACAGCTCTACCGGCGGCTGGGGCTCAAACGGGTCTACTACTCCGCCTACGTTCCTGTCATGGTGGACCCGCGGCTCCCTCCCCTCACCTCCACCCCACTTCTGCTCCGGGAACACCGGCTGTACCAGGCCGACTGGCTCATCCGGTTCTACGGCTTCGCGGCGGATGAGCTGCTGGACGCCGGTGCGCCGAATCTGGACCCGGAGCTGGACCCCAAGACAGGGTGGGCGCTGCGCCACCGGGAGCTCTTCCCCGTGGAGGTAAACCGGGCGGCATACCAGCTGCTGCTCCGGGTTCCGGGAATAGGTGTCCGTTCGGCCCAGCGGATCGTCCGGGCCCGCAAGGTACAGCGGATCCGGCTGGAAGAGCTGATGCAACTGGGAGTGGTCATGAAACGGGCCCGTTATTTCATCTCCGCCGACGGCGCCACATCGGGAGAGCTGGACCTTTCTCCGGAACGGCTGAAGGGGTTACTCCTCCCCGGGAAGAAGCGGCGTTCGGGGCCGGAGCAGCTCTCCCTCTTCCCCCTGGAAACCCGTGACGTCAGCGCCATTACCGGAGAGCTCTGATGGCGATCTGGCGCTATGACGGCACCTTTACCGGTTTTCTCACCCTCTGTGCGACTCTGGTCACCCAAGGGGAAGAACCGGAGAAGATCGTCTCCCGGGAGAATAACCAGGAGGATCTTTTCACATCCGTCATCTTCGTGGAAAGTGACGAGGCTCGGGGGGAAAAGATGCTGGCCGCCATCGCGGCCCGGCTTTCGCCCGAAAGCTGTCGTCTCCTCTTGACGGCATTTCTCTCGGAAACGGAAGGGGTGGAACTCCTCCTCTGGCGCTATCTCTCTTTCGGACGAACGGTGGGAGCGAACTGCGACCGCTATCCGGCTCACCCCGCCGTAGCTCCCATCCACCGGCTGGCCCGCGCCGTGGGGCGCGAAGCGCACAGCACCATGGGGATCGTCCGGTTCCAGGAGACCACGGGAGGACAATGGTACGCGACCGTGGAGCCGGCTTATCATGTACTGGAACTGATCGCCCCCCATTTCGCGGCCCGCTGTGGGGAGATGAACTGGCTCATTCACGACCGACGGCGGGATTTGGCGGTGGCCTGGAATAAGGCGGAGTGGCGCCTCACCACATTTGACCTCCGGGGAGTCCCTCCCTTGTCGGCCGGCGAGGAGGCGTGGGCATCGCTCTGGCGGAGCTATTTTGCTTCCGTCGCCATACCGGAGCGGACCAACCGGCGGCTTCAGCAGCAGCAGCTCCCCAAACGATTCAGGAAATATCTTACGGAACTGGCGTAAAACTCCCTGTCACGCCCCGGCCGCCTCACCTCATACTATCCTCGGCTCACATACTCATTGACTGTCGCCCCCTGCTTCATTACTATGGTGCGTTATTATCCGGGAAATAATGCTAGGGAGCAAGAACCCCATGTCCCTTCTGAAACGGGCCACCCTGGTCCAAAAGCTCATCCTGAGCTACGCGGCCATGACCGTCTTCACCGTCGCCGCGCTGGGCAACGCCATCATGGGGCTCTACGCCCTCAACCAAGTCGCCAGTACCATCGTCTCCAGCGATCTGGTGGCGATTACCACTGTTGGAAAGCTACGGGATTCGCTCCTGGCCCAGGAAGGGTACGTCCGGAAGTTCATCATACTCAACGGCTCGGAATTCAAGACCCTCTTCGAAAACCATGACGAGAAGATTCAAGCATCCCTGAACCGCCTCCAGGGAAGCGGCCCGGACCGGCAATTGCCGGAGGTGTACCGGCAGTACCGGGAGTTCCGCAAGAGGGCGACCACCCTCCTTCAAGGGGGGGCGATCGACCCGAAGCTAATGACCATGGCCGCCGACCGGACCCTGGCGGCGCTGGACGGCATCATCGCCGACCGGCAGCATCGGCTGGCGGAAAAAATGGCCGATGCCGACCGGCGGCGAGTGGAGACGGTTCGCATCACCCTCCTCCTCTCCTTTGCCGGGTTCCTCTTCGCCATCAGCGTGGCCGGCTTCTTTGCCTTCAATATCTATCGAAGCATCACAAAATTGAAGAAAGCGACCCACAGGATCGCAGAGGGAGATTTCGACTTTGATCCCCAGATCCCCCTCTCCGACGAGTTCGGCGAACTGGCCCGCGATTTCAGCGATATGGCCGCCAAGCTGAAGGTGCTGGAGGAGGTGAGCCTGGATGCAAGCCCCTTGACCCGTCTTCCCGGCAATATCGCCATCGAACGGTCACTTAATCGGCGACTCAAGGGGGGAGAGCCGTTCGCACTCTGCTATCTGGATCTGGACAATTTCAAGTCATATAATGATCGGTACGGCTACGTTCGGGCCAGCGACATCATCAAGATGACCGGCGAAATCATCTACAACGCGGTCAAGGAGCATGGCGACCGAAGTGACTTCGTGGGGCATATAGGGGGCGACGACTTTGTCATGATCATCGGTTCGGATAAGATCACCACCCTCTGCGACACGGTCATCCGTGAGTTCACGGCGGGAATCATGGAGTATTACAGCCAGGAGGATCTGGCCGCCGGCTCCATCAGCGGGGTAGACCGCTACGGTGTTCCTCGAGATTTCCCCATAATGACCATCTCCATCGCAGCGCTGGAGTGCCGGAAAGGGGACTACGCATCGGCCGCGGAGATCGCCCGGGCCGCGGCGGAAATCAAGGATCAGGTAAAAGTCTCCCCCGGGAGCAACTATTTCATTCATCGCCGGTAACAGGCAAAAGTCTCCCCCGGGAGCAACTATTTCATTCATCGCCGGTAACAGGCAAAACTCTCCCCGGCAGTGACTATTTCATTCATCGACGGTGAACCGTGAAACGAATATTTCCTCCCATGCTTATCCTTTTCGCCCTCTCTTCCGGAGGATGTTCCTCCCTGAAAACATTTTTAGGCCCGGGACCGGAACCGCCTCGCGCACCGGAACAGAGCCACAAACCTCCCCCCCGCGTGACGCCGGTTCTGCCGCCCAAGAGCATTGCGGAACAACTGGCGCGAGCACGGGAGCTGCTCCAGGGAGGAAAAGACGATGCAGCCCGGGAGCTGTTCCAGAAGATCGGTGTTGAAAAAAGTCTCCCCGGCGTCACCGACGAGGCGCTGTTTCACCAGGGGCTGTTGAGCCTTAAATACGAGAGCGAAGCCGCCGGTTATCCCCAGAGTCGCCAGATCATGGAACGGCTTATCCGCGACTATCCCGGAAGCGTCTGGGCCATTCAGGCGACCACGCTTAACAGTATTCTCATTGAACACTGGCAGGACGAGGTCGCATTGGCGAAGGTACGGCGTCAGCTTAAGACGCTGAAGGAATCCAACGTTTCCCTCTCCCGGGAGAACAAGGAGATGCACCTGAATATCGGAAAACTGAAAACACTGGAACAAGAGTTGGAGTTGAAGAGCAGAAGGTAAAGAAAGGTGTTCCCTACCGGAGTCCCGCTTCCTGGGCCAAGGCCCGCCAGGCGGGAAGACTCCTCTCGATCATCGCCTTGTCCACACAGTAGGCGATCCGGAAAAAACCGGGGGCGCCGAAGCCGGCGCCGGGAACCAGGAGAATCTGGTGTTTCTGCGCCATCCGGACAAACTCCACATCGTCGGCAAGAGGGGAACGGGGAAAGAGATAGAAGGCGCCGTCGGGACGGACCATGCTGAACCCCATCTCGGTGAGGTAGTGATAGAGGATGTCCCGCTTCTCCTGATAAGGAGCGATATCCACCGATTCCCGCTGAAGCTTGGCCACCAGCCGCTGCATGAGGGCCGGAGCGTTAACAAAGCCGAGAGTCCGGTTACAGAAGATCGCCCCTTCCATGAAGAGCTCCACGTGAGTCATCCGGGGGTTGACGGCCAGATAGCCGATCCGTTCACCGGGGAGAGCCAGATCCTTGCTGTGGGAGGTGACGATGAGGGAGTTATCCACGTAGGGGAAGAGATTGGGGACGACCACGCCGTCATAGGCGATGCGGGCGTAGGGCTCATCGGAGATGACGTAGAGCGGCTTCTCCAGCTCACGCTCCTTGCGCTGAATCATGAGCCCCAAATCCCGCAGACTCTCCGCGGGGTAAACGACCCCGGTGGGATTGTTGGGCGAGCAGATGATGAGCGCCCGGGTTCGGGGGGTGATGGCCCGCTCAATGGCCGGGATATCCAGCTGAAAGGTATCCGGATTCGTAGGGACCACCACGGGGACGCCGCCATGGTTGTCGATGTAAAACTTGTACTCCACAAAATAGGGGGAGAGAATGATGACCTCCTCCCCGGGATTGAGCATGGTCTTCAGCGCCACATTGAGGGCGCCGGCCGCCCCGCAGGTCATCATGATCTGGGACCCGGTGACCTCCAGCCCCGACTTCTCCGCCAGAAGCTCCGCCACGGCGGCGCGGCAGTCATCGTAGCCGGCATTGTTCATGTATCGGTGAATCCCCGGCGGCGAGCTTTGGGCAATGGCCAGGAGCTCCTCGTCAAATTTTCGGGGAGGCTCCACGTTGGGGTTCCCCAGGGTGAAATCGAAGACATTCTCGGCCCCGTGGATCGCCCGGAGTCGCCCACCCTCTTCAAACATCTTCCTGATCCAGGAAGAGCCCTCGATACAGGCCTGAATCTTGGCTGCTATGGCCATCTCTGTTCCTCCTCTGATAGTATGTGGGGGCGGATAGTATCATACTGGGGATCACGTGCGGAAAAAAACTAGAAAGATTTCCGGTTGACAGTTTCATTGTGTGACAGCATAGTGATTATAGGAAGTGATGTCATGCTGTTCCAGGGTAGGTGGAAATGAAGCGGATCATTATCGATACCAACTTCTATACGGCATTCAAGAGGAATGATCCTGATGCACTGTTCCTGTTGCAGAGAGCCGAATATATTGGCATCAATACAGTGATTCTCGGCGAGTTGTTAGCCGGTTTCCGTTGTGGTGCCAAAGAAAAACAAAATCGAATCGAATTGGAACAATTTCTCAACTCAGCCAGAGTCGATACGATTGTACTGAACGATGAAACAGCGGAGTTCTATGCCCAAGTGTTTTCAGAGTTGCGGCAGATAGGGCGTCCCATTCCGACAAACGATTTGTGGTTGGCCGCTTCCGCACTGCAACACGGCTTGGCACTGGCAACCTTAGACGCCCATTTCAGAGCTATCAACGGTCTGCTCTTGGCGATCAGGTAATTATGGAGAGGAACCGATGACGACCATGACGTTACGCGGCATAGATGACACCATAGCCAAGTCCTTGAAAGAAATGGCCCGCCGGGAGAATACGAGCGTTAACGCCGTAATGCTCAGGATTATCAAGGAGTCACTGGGACTGGACAAGAAACGGAGACAGACTGTTTACGATGATCTGGACCATTTGGCCGGGACATGGAACGTTCAAGACGCCGCCGAGTTCGAGAGCGCCACGGCGGTATTCGAGAAAATTGATGCCGAGATCTGGAAGTGAAAATTTCCCTGTTACCGGTCGTCTCCGGTCAATTCCTGATTGAATATACTGTCCCCGGAATAACCCCTGATTGAATATACTGTCCCCGGAATAACCCTGATTGAATATAGTATCCCCGGAATAACCCCGGAATAACCCGGAATAACCCCAAACTGACAACTCCCCTTGCCACCTACCATCCT
>CAIYUY010000286.1 GCA_903929485.1 uncultured Desulfuromonadales bacterium | reverse complement strand
CGATGCCCTCAGTGGAATCCTGAAAAAGAACGCCCAGGTGGTTCTGCTGGGAAGTCAGTTTGACGATCTGGCTGCAACGGAACTGATCCCCCTGCTCAAGCAGTGCAACCGGAACCTGACCATCATCCTCGTTTCCGATGAGGAGTCCCAGCCGGTCATCCGAAAGATTCGCGCCGAGGGAATTTTTTACCACGCCTTGAAGCCGGCGAAACCGGAGGATGGCGAGGAGATCCGGCAGGCGGTCAGATGCGCCTTCGAGAACGCGCATTAATGTAGGGGCGAAAAATTTTTCGCCCCTACTATCCCGCCACGATTGCGGCATGCTATTTCTGTCACTGCCCAATGAGTAGGCAATCTGCTATCCCCTACCATCTCTCCGCACGTTACCACCCTTTTCCAGAAGTTATCCCAAGAGTTATCCACAGGCATTGTTGAAAAAGCATGACGGAGCATGGACTGACAGCTAAAGTTTGTTTAAAATCAGCCTGATAGCTATATAACGCTAGTGGGGTCGTCGGCTCGCGGCCATCTTTGACAAAGGAAGCGTCAAACCTGTCTGGTTTGAGCCCCAGGGAGAAAGGGTGGCTGTTCAGGAGATTTGCTATAGCTGGTTCTGCATGGAGGGAGCGACAACGATCCTAAACTTTGCCGTGTGGGACGGGGAAGGAGGCGTCCATGGAGCAGACGACAACTTGGCAACGACAGTAAAAGGGTCAGCACCCGCAACGGTGACTGACCCTTTTCTTATAGAATATCAAGGTGCTTTCTGCTAAAGACAATCAATTTTCGAGGAACGTTGATTCCCATCATGAACACTCCCTACCACGCCAAATATCACGCCTGTGAACTGTTGCGCCGGTCGGCGTCAAACAGCACCGACAAACTTTCCATGTCGCTTTTCGATGCTTCGGTCGACCTGAATCCGCACCAGATTGAAGCGGCCCTGTTTGCCTTCCGTTCCCCACTTTCCAAAGGTGTCCTTTTGGCGGACGAAGTCGGCATGGGGAAGACTATCGAGGCTGGCCTCGTGCTCTGCCAGTATTGGGCGGAGCGCAAACGGAGGCTCATTGTCGTCTGTCCGGCGTCGTTACGGAAGCAATGGAGTTTGGAGCTGGAAGAGAAGTTCAACCTGCCCAGTATCATCATGGAGGCGAAAAGTTTTCGCGAGGCGATCAAGGCAGGCAAAGAGAATCCGTTTCAGCATGACGGGATCGTCATCGTCTCCTTGAATTTCGCCACCGGTAAAAAAGATAGTGCCCGGCTTATCCCGTGGGATCTGGTGGTGATTGACGAGGCCCATAAACTGCGGAATGCGTACCGTCCCAGCAACAAGATGGGCCAGGGGTTGAAGGCGGCATTCGAGGGGCGCAAGAAACTTCTCCTGACAGCGACCCCTTTGCAGAATTCCCTGCTGGAGTTGTATGGTCTTTCCACCATTATTGATGAGTTCATTTTCGGTGATCTTGCTTCGTTCCGCGACCAGTATGTTAACAGCGACGGCGACCTGGAAATGCTGAAGCGCCGTTTGGCCGGATTCTGCAAGAGGACGTTGCGGAGCCAGGTGCTTGAATATATCCGCTACACCGAACGTCGCCCCATTACCCGCCCATTCCGGCCTTCCGACCGGGAACAGGAACTGTACGAGGCCGTATCCGCCTTTCTGCAACGTTCGGATTCATTCGCCATTCCTGCAAGCCAGCGTACTCTGACCACCCTGATCATTCGCAAGCTGCTGGCTTCATCCACCCAGGCGGTTGCGGGCACCCTTGAAACCATCAAGAGTCGTCTGGAGGCGATCCGCGCCGGTTTGCCGGCGCCGGAGAATCTTCTGGAAGAGTTGGTGGCGGAGGATGACCTTGCCGATGATGTTCTCGACGAGGGGGACGAAGAACAGGACACCTCATCAGCGGATGCAGAGACGGCCACGACGGATGAAACCGCCGTAGACCGGCTGAAGCTGGACGCGGAAATTGCCGAGCTTGAGCGCACCATCCAGTGGGCGCGTTCCATTACGGTGGATACCAAGAGCCGCACCCTTTGCACCGCTCTGGAAATAGGCTTCACGGAAATGGAGAAGATGGGAGCAGGGCGCAAGAGCCTCATCTTCACCGAGAGTCGCCGCACCCAGGATTACTTGAAAGGGTTCCTTGAGGCCAACGGCTATGCCGGACGCATCGTCATTTTCAACGGCACCAACAGTGACCCGGAGTCCAACCGGATCTTCCAACTGTGGCTTGCCGACAATGCCGGTACCGGACGTATCAGCGGTTCCCGCACGGCGGATAAGCGCATTGCCCTGCTGGAATACTTCCGGGATAACGCCGACATCATGATTGCCACCGAGGCGGCTGCCGAAGGAGTCAATCTGCAATTCTGTTCCATGGTTATCAACTATGACCTCCCCTGGAATCCGCAACGGATTGAACAGCGCATCGGTCGTTGTCATCGATACGGTCAGAAGCATGATGTGGTGGTTATAAACTTCCTCAATGAACGCAACGACGCCGACCGACGTGTGTATCAACTGCTTACCGAGAAATTCAACCTGTTCAACGGCGTTTTTGGTGCATCCGACGAAGTTCTGGGGACTATCGAGAGTGGCTTTGACTTTGAGCGGCGTATCCTGAAGATCTACCAGAGTTGCCGTTCCTCGGAAGAGATTGAGGCTGCCTTCAAGACATTGCAAGAGGAGATGGAACAGAGCATTGCCGGCCGAATGCTGGAGACCCGCAGGAGCCTCCTGGATAACTTTGACGAGGATGTTCATAGCCGTCTGAAAGTCCAGCTTGACCGGACCCAGCACCAGATTGACCGGTTCAGCAAGCTCTTTTGGTCCGTCACCCGGTTCATGCTTGCCGACAGTGCCGCGTTCGATGATGAGGAATTGAGCTTCGAGCTGCAAAAGTCTCCGGTTGCCGTATCTCCACCCGGAAGATATCACCTCATATCCAAGACCAGGGAGAACGTGGAAGGGACATTCCTGTATCGCCTTTCTCATCCGTTAGGGGAATATGTTCTAAGGTGATTCGCAGCAAAGAGTGTACCGTATAACATGTTCGGTATCGATTTTCCGTTCATGGTTCGACAGGCTCACCACGAACGGAAAATAAGGCGGTTATTAAACCTGAATCCGTTCGCCCTGAGCTTGTCGAAGGGT
>CAIYUY010000285.1 GCA_903929485.1 uncultured Desulfuromonadales bacterium | reverse complement strand
CTAGAATCTTTGAAGCTTGGATAAGGAATGATTGACAACCCCGTTCCCGATGCGGGCGGGGGATGTCGGATAAACGTAACGATTAAGCTCAAGATTCGCCGTTAGTGAGAAACTCGCCACATGAAAAACCAAGGGAGCAGTACGTCCGTAATTCGCTAAAAAATGCAACCAATTTATTTAAAAGGAATATTATTTTTACTTGACAGGTTGAATATAGAATGTCCCCCTCGGCACCCAAGTACGTCCCCCTCGGCCCCGTCCCCCTCGGCCCCAGTTACCAGCGTCCCCTCCGGTCCACGGTTAACTGTGGAATGTCTGGAAGTCAAGCCTGCCACCAAGCCCCCCTGACACCAAGCCCCCGACACCAAGCCCCCGACACCAAGCCCCCCCCCTAATAGACCTGTCCCGGTTTTCTGCAGTTATCTCCCTTTTCGTTGCATTCACTAGAACTGGGGGTTACAGCATTTTAGCGAGCTTTACGGCCCTTTTGATTAGCGGATCGTCATTTTGCACGCCAGCATAAAATGCATTTCGCTTCCCTGCTTCGACTTTATGCATACCTATAATGCAATCGGCTTTACCGATTACACTTTCTGATTGCGAGTACATTAACTGTATCTCGTCAAGGTCTTTCTTGCTGCCATATTTTCCGAGATAAGCAAAAGAATAACTCCTGAGCCACTGTTCTCGGTTATGATCTTTCAAAAATATTCTGCATATTTTTATAATCTTTTCTGTAACCAAATTGTTATCCCATAACCACTTTAATATGAGGTAGTTTTGGTAATTATAAATAGATGTAGGCAATGATATATATTCTACTAATTCATTCAATTTATCTGTATCCAGGTCTATCTTTTCAAAGTAATTTAGAATAGAACCAGTCTCTTCCGCTTTGTCTTTTAGAGTTTCTATGCAATAATTAACTGCCAGTTTTGATTTAGCCTGAGCAAGCCTATTTAATAAATAATGAAATAAAGTCTTATTGAAAGTAGCCACATTAACTAACAAAAAATTAGCATTAAAAGCAGATTCAATTGCATCTGGCGGAAGTTCATTTTGAGCTTGCAACAAAAGGCCATGATCTTCTTCGTCCGCATATGGTCCATTTTCGATCAGATCTTGATTGATTTGACTTATTATTCCTTCTTGAATATTTTTTATTATTTTAGTAACACCATCAAATTCAATAGTTGCTTGATCTATTGATAATATTTTTGTTTTTGCTGATTGAAGATTTAACCCCTTCTGGTGAACATTTAGTGATAGTTGCGCAATGGCTCTCTTTGCTTCCGTGTGCGTATTGCAAAATATTCGTATGTCATCAACATATCTGAGGTGAATGAATCCATCATTTTGGAGTGCTTGGTCAATTGGACTCACAAATACCTTCGCAAGAATATCGCTTGCAGAGTAACCTTGTGGTATGCCTTTGTCACCCCTAATTGACCATTTCCGTAGGCAATTTCTAAGAAGGTCAATTTCTGGGCAGGACCCTACAATTTGTTTCAAATCTGAAATCAACTTGTCTTGGTCGATATTTTCATAAAAACCCGTGACATCAGAAACAACAACATACTCAACACCAGTGGCCATTCTATCAAAAGACAACTCGCGAAATTTGTCCCAAGATTTAAAATTACTTTTCACCCATTTCTCTTTACTATCTGGGGTAGAGAGTGGATAGGCAACATCAGGATTTCCTTGGTATGGTTCTAACGCATCCCAAATTTTACTGTACAATTTGCCAATTATTAAGTTATAAACAACTTCATCTTTTAGCGTTAAAATATTTCCAGGTCTAAGTTGATAATTAGGTTTTGGTATCCAACATAGCCTACTTGTTTTCGGGAAATACCCCTCTGCTAATTTTTTACTCAATGATTGAAGCCATACATCTAAGTCGATTTCAGCCAAATGGAACAAAAAAGGATATTCAACAAAACATCTGGAAGGACGGTCAAGCTTTGTTCTGCTATATGCCAACTTTAATTCTTCTATTGTTGCCGTTATGTTGGTAGACATGGAGATCCTCTGGTAGTTTCTGTAACCCTAATCTTGTTTTCGGCAAATAACGTATCTGTGTATAGCGAGATAAATTAAAGCTAAAAGTATATACTTTTTGAAATTTTTTTAACCAGCATATAGTTAAGCTACCGTTAATAGCGTGATGCCTATTTATTGCTGTAGTTATTCATGACGTTTGCGGTGCTGAAATAAACATCATTACCAAGATATCAACGATGTAGAGTGTAGAGAACCCAAAAAGTAGAACCGCCATCTTCGTTAATTCCAGTAGCGGCTTTAATAGCCCATCCCTCTTCAACCAAACTTTCAAGTTCTCCAGTATTATAAACTTGACCATTGGGATTTGCGCCTACAGTAATAGTTTTTACTTTTATTTCACTCACTTATTTTATTATTAGTCGTTGGTTTGAGGTCGTCAACGGTCGAAAGGCTGACTGACGGTTTTCTGGCCGGTCGTGCCGCTTGTTGGCAATTTTGTTTGTCGTATTTCGATTATAAAAAAGGGGAATGGAGATTTGGTCCCTCATCACCTTTCATTGGATTTAAAGGAATCTTACTTGGATTATCCTCAACAACTTAAACAACTTACCAACGTCCTGTCGATTCAAACCTAATCGTCAACATAATATTTAGCTTCAAGTGAAGAGTTGATAGCATCATTTATTATCTTTTTTTTGTATTCGCATTTCCTCTTTACCGAATGAATATGCTCAACTTGATCTTTGGTGAGTGATTGAATCCTATACAGATAACGCAGATCTTCAATTGTCTTCCCTATTGAGTACGCCAAGGCTTCAACCTCAGCGCGGTTTGTAGCCTCCTCAATCGCACTATCCAATAAACTCAAACGAAGGATTTTCGATTTAACCTCTTCATTATGTTCTTTATCAGACATCTTAACCCTCCACTCTTCTGAGGTAAATGTGTCAGTTTTTGTCCCAGATACTCACCCGAATCCACTGGGGGGCCAACCTTAAGGGCGTTCCAAAAAGTTGGTAAAGAAACATCACCAAGACTGACGGCCCGAGAAACGTGCCAACGTATTTGAGCAGCCCTAAAAGAAGTTTTCGCCATATGCTTTCCGTCATTTTTTTTCTATTTGCTCAACTCGTTTATCAACGGTTTCCGTATATAGGTAACTTGTTATTTATATAGGTAATCAGCTACTTATATAGTAAACATCATGATAACTTGTATGGTTGGTTTTCTACATAAGGTTCGAGAGGCCAGTTCACATGTTCACTTCCTGTATTGATGTGGTAGAGCCCCTGGATGTTAAGAACAAACCGTATTTATATCCGGTATTCCTCCCGTACGTAATGGCTCGTTGGAATGAGAGCCAACCGTCTTTCTCAACGATCACGTCCGGCCCGACTTCTTAGAATGCCTCTCCCAACTACTTCTCAAGATACTAACTGACTGTCTTGCCTGGTTTTTTGAGTAAGTTAAGAAGTTAAGTGCGCCCCTCTCGCCCTCTCGCCCCCTTTGATAATATTTCTTTTATTACATGGTGAAATGTTCTGGTTGGTATGATGGCAAGTTTCCGACCATCTAAATAGAAACTGCGTCTACGATGTTTTTTTGTCCGGCACTATGATAATGCTCCGGGATAGCCGGCATTTTCTCCCCTCATTTGCCATGTTGTCGTCAAGTAATCTAAACTTATTAAACATGACAGTCAAAGGAAAACGGCTTGAGAGGGAAGGGTTCGAGGGGGGGAACCAAATCGATATCCGGGACGCAGCTGATACGCATGTCAGGTGATTCGCGACAAAGAGTCAACCCGCCGTCTGTCATCCTGAACGAAGCCGGATCTTTCTGTTGAATCAAGCAGAAGCAGATCTTCGCTACCGCTCAGGATGACAACTGTAGGCGTCAGATTTTCGAGCAACGACTGAGCGACGAGCATCCTGTCGAAGGTGGCATCATGGTGGCGGGGTAATGCTCCTGCATATAGGGCATGGTCAATGGTGAACGGGGAAAAAACGACGTAGCAAGGTTGATGCACTCGCAAATTCTGTCATTGCGAGCGAAGCGAAGCAATCTGGTTTATCGCTAACATACTAAAACTACAGAGATTGCTTCGTCGCTTCGCTCCTCGCAATGACATCTTGAGAGAGAATTTGCGAGTGCATCAAGGTTGGGGTTCACGATGAGGCCGTTTACCCCCGACCTACTTCACGCGGGCTTCATGGGATGTTCTTTCAACCAGTCGCGTAAGGCATCGTTCATTCGGGTCTGCCACCCCTTGCCAGTGGCCTTGAAGGCTTCAAGTATGGCGACATCAAAGCGGATCGTCTGTGACGCCTTCTTGCCGCTGCCTGGCGCCCGTCCGCACTTGCGACGGTTCAGGTCGGCGCGCATCAGTTCGGAGAAGTCCGGGCTGTCCTCGTCGAATGCGGGCGGATTACCGGACCGGTATTCCCGCTGCACCCGTTCCCAATCACTCTGTGAAGTCGGATTTGTTGGCAAGCCATTCATGATAAAGCTCCTGTTCCTTGTCGCCGGCATGACGATAGCTGATGCAGCGGATGACTTCGCCGCGTTCCGTGGCCACCAGAACCAGCACTGCTAACATGTCGAACACATAGGCAAAGGCGGCAATGCGCCGCTCTCCCTTGACGGTCACCTGGAGATCGTACCGATACGGGCTCTCATACACCAGCGCGGCGTCAGAGAAGTCGAGACCATGTTTTTCCAGATTAGACAGCCGTTTCGGTTCGTCCCAAGTGTAGTTCATGGAAGATAACGTAACAACAAAATCATGCTCTGTCAACTTGATTATTGCTTGTTAAGCCGTCATGTGTATGTTGACGGGTGTCTTACGGATGTTCAGGGAGGATTTAAGTTGTGTCAATTAGTTGTTGACATCTGCTCGTTTAGCCTTTATGATCGAAAAATATAGAGTTTGTAGTGCATGCTTTTGCCGACCAGAAAACTGGAGGCCAGGGATTATTTCCTTGGCCTTTTTTATTTTTTCCGCAGAGTCCGGCAGAGTCAAATATATAAACAATATGACCGAAGTCCGGTCCACGTAACAACCTAGTTGACCAGAAAGCTGGAGGCCAGGGAGTTGTACCCTTTGACGGGTACAAACCTTGGCCTTTTTTTATTCATGACGTCGCACCGGAAATGATTCGGGAAACTTTTAACAACGAGGAGAAAAGTATGTCCACGGTAAAAGAGCAGTTGCTGCAGGGGCTGGATACGGCCGTTGTCGAGATGGATGAAGAACTGGTGGTCAAACTGGCCAATGAGGTCATCGCCCAGGGAGTCGACCCTTTCGAGGCCATTGATCAGGGGCTCTCCAAGGGGATGGAACGGGCCGGGCAGCTGTTCGAAGAGGAGGAGTACTTTATCCCGGAACTTCTCATGTGCTCGGACGCCATGTACGCCGGACTGGATGTGCTGAAGCCTCATCTGAAAACGACACGGGAAAAGAAGGGGATGGTCGTCATCGGAGTCATCCAGGGGGATACCCACGACATTGGCAAGAACTTGGTGAAGATCATGCTGGAGACCTCCGGGTTCGATGTTACGGACCTGGGGAGGGACATCCCACCGGCGCGGTTCGTGGAGACGGCCATACAGACAAACGCCCAGATCATCGCCCTCTCCACCCTCATGACGACCACCATGGATGGCATGCAGGAGGTGGTGCAGCTTCTGGTGGATCAGGGGATTCGTGACAAGTTCAAGGTCATCGTGGGTGGCGGCCCCATCTCTCCGGGATTCGCCACCAGGATCGGGGCAGACGGCTATGCCACCAATGCCGCGGAGGCGGTGAAGCTGGCTAAAAGATTGGTGGCATGAACGTAACCGGTAAAGAGGAGAGTGCAGATGGCAGAGACAAACAAAAAAGAAGAGATGACCTCACTGGAACGGATCTCCACCGCGCTGAGTTACCGGAAGCCTGACCGGGTTCCGGTGGCGCCGCTCCTCTGCGGGGCGTCCCACCGTGTGCTGGGGATAACTTATGATACCTGGTCCAAAGACGCCGCCCTGGCCACCAAGAGTCTGCTGGCGGCCCAGGAACTTCTTGGCTTCGACGCCTTCGTCACCCTGGTGGATCTCTCGGTGGAAGCGGCGGATTTCGGTCAGAAGGTGATTTATCCGAAAAACAGCACGGCGTATCCCGACTACAACGACTACTTTATAAAAAATGGCGACGACTACCGGAAGATTCTCTACGTGGATCCGCTGAAGAGCCGGCGGATGAAAACGGTGATCGATATCTGCCATGGTCTGTCCCAGGCCAGGGGGCACGACACCGGCGTCATCGGCTTTATCTACGGTCCGCTAGGTGTTCTCTCCCAGATTCGGGGGCATGAGGATCTGTTCAAGGACCTCATCCGCCATCCCGACCGGGTGCTGGAGGCGGTGGAGATCATTACCCAGGTTTTGGTGGAGTATGCCGCCGCCCAGATCAGGGCCGGCGCCCATTCCGTCTGTATCGATCCGCTCTACTCCTCCGCCAGCATCCTGAAGAAGGAGACCTGGGAAAAATTCGAAGGGCCGTTTTGCAAAAGAATCGCCGACGCCATCCGCGACGCCGGCGGACTGGTAACCATGCACAACTGCGGCAACGGAGTCTATTTCGACGCCATCATCAAATGGATCAACCCGGTGGCCATCTCCCACGCCCATCCGGCCTACGGCTGCAGCAGCTGGGAAGAGCACGCTGCGGTATGGGGGAACAAGGTGGTCACCATGGGGTATGCCGACCCGGCAACCATCGGCATCGAGATGACTCCCGATGAGGTCATTGAGGAGTGCCGCAAGGAAATCGAGACCTTCAGCGGCACAAATGGCGGTTTTATCCTCTCCACCGGGTGCGAATTCCCCCCCAACGGCAACCTGTTGAGCGTGACCGCCATGGTGAAGGCCGGCAAGATTCATGGGACGTACTCATAACCCAATCCTGAAAAAGGCAGTTGAACCACGGAGACACGGAGACACGGAGAAAAACTGAGAGAAAATCTGATTTTCGTTCTTAACCCGGAAGGTTTGACCAAACTTAGATGCTCCGCAATAAAGACGATACCATCATAATTCTAAAAGTTGTCATTCTGAGCGAAAGCGAAGAATCTGCTTCTGTTTGATAAGCAGATCCTTCGCGTAGCTCAGGATGACAGACGGTTGGTATGTTTTTTGTCACGATTCACCTTAGACACACTCGCAAAAAGTCTCTTCAGAGTCTTTGCGAGGAACGAAGTGACGAATCAATCTGATTTTATTTCAACTGGTTGCCAGTTTCGAGATTGCTTCGCTTCGCTCGCAATGACAGAATTTGCGCGTGCATCACCTTAGAAAGTATAACAGTTTTATTAATTAAGCCTGCACCACTGTTCTTAGTATCTCCGTGTCTCCGTGCCTCCGTGGTGGATTGTTTTTTTTTGCAGGATAATTTTAACGAGAGGGAATCACATGCCTGAAACGTTACCAAATGATACTCCGTACCCCAAGCATCCCATTGTGGAGAAGTCCAATTCCATCCAGCAGATTCGCTATGTCTGCGCCATTGCGGCCATGCATAGCGCCTCGGCGATCCCGAGGGTCATCCCCATAACCCATTGCGGACCCGGCTGCGCCGACAAGCAGTTCATGAACCTGGCCTTCTACAACGGTTTTCAGGGAGGTGGGTACGGTGGCGGAGCGGTGGTTCCCAGTACGAACCAGTCGGAGAGCGAAGTCGTCTTCGGCGGCGAAGACCGGCTGAGGGCCTTGATTGAATCATCCCAAAAGATTCTGGACGCGGATCTGTTCGTGGTGGTGACCGGCTGTATCTCGGATCTGGTGGGTGACGATGTGGGGGCGGTGGTGAAGGATTTCAGGGGTGGTGACTCACCGGTGGTCTTTGCCGAGACGGGAGGGTTCAAGGGGAGCAATTTCACCGGGCATGAGTTGGTGATCAAGGCGATCATCGATCAGTACGTGGGTGAGTATGACGGCCCCAGAACCGCCGGCACGGTGAATGTCTGGTCGCTCCTCCCGTACCACAACACCTTTTGGCGGGGGGATCTCACCGAAATCAAACGAGTTCTGGAGGGGGCCGGTCTTACCGTGAATATCCTCTTCGGCCGTGAGTCAGGTGGGCTTCCCGAGTGGCGAAGCATCCCTCAGGCCCAGTTCAATCTGGTCCTTTCCCCCTGGCTGGGATTACAGACGGCCAAGCACCTGGAGGAGAAGTACGGCCAGCCGTTCCTCCACCTGCCGGTCATTCCCATCGGCGCCAAGGAGAGTTCGGCTTTTTTACGTAACGTCGTGGCATTCGCCGGAATTGACAACCGGCAGTCCGAGGAGTTTATCCGGAGTGAAGAGGCGAAGTACTACGGGTATCTGGAAGATTTTGCCGATTTTTACTCGGAGTACTGGTGGGGGCTCCCCGCCAAATTCGTGGTGATCGGCGACAGCGGCTACAATCTGGCCCTGACGAAGTTTCTGGTGAACCAGTTGGGACTGATTCCGGGGAAACAGATTATCACGGAGAATCCCCCCGAGGAGCACCGGGAAGCAATTCGGGCAGAGTACCAGCGGATTGCGCCGGATGTGGTCACCGACGTGGAGTTCGAGGAAGACAGTTACCGCATTCATCAGGCCATCAGGGGGACGGATTTCGGGCAAAAACCCCCCATCATCTTCGGCACCACCTGGGAGCGGGACCTGGCCAAGGAGATGAAGAGCGCCATCGTTGAGGTCGGCTTTCCGGCTTCCTACGAGGTAGTTCTTGCCAAGACGTACCTGGGGTATCGCGGGGCGCTGACCCTGCTGGAAAAGATCTATACCACCGCGGTGAGCGCCAGCGCTTGATAGTCAATTGATAATGGAAAATTGACAATTGACAATGGATAAAGGATAGAGCCATGCCGCAAAACGAGCAGTATGAACAAAATTCCCCGCGTCACTATAAACGGCCCATCGACCTCATCGGGAATACCCCTCTGGTGGAGGTGACCTGTTTTGATCTGGGGCTCTGCCGACTCTTCCTGAAGCTGGAGAACCAGAATCCCGGCGGCTCCATCAAGGACCGGATCGGTCTCTCCATGATTCAGCAGGCGGAACGGGAGGGGAAAATCAAGCCGGGGGGGACCCTGGTGGAGGCGACCGCCGGGAATACGGGGCTGGGTCTGGCTCTGGCCGCCATCACCAAGGGGTACAAGCTGATCCTGGTCATACCGGACAAGATGAGCACGGAAAAAGTCAATCATCTGCGGGCCATGGGGGCGGAGATCATTCTGACCCGGTCGGACGTGGAAAAGGGGCATCCGGAATACTATCAGGATTACGCCCAACGGATCAGCGAATCCATTGAAGGGGCGTATTACGTAAACCAGTTCAGCAATCCCGCCAATCCCCTGGCCCACCAGTTGACCACCGGCCCCGAAATCTGGGAGCAGACCAACGGGGAGGTGGACGCCATCGTTGTGGCGGTGGGTTCGTCCGGAACCCTGAAGGGGTTGACCGATTATTACAAGGAGGTCAAGCCGGAACTGGAAATCATCCTGGCTGACCCCAAGGGTTCCATCCTGGCCGATTACGTGAACAAACTCCCCCTCCCCAAGCCGGGGAGCTGGTTCGTGGAGGGAATCGGCGAAGACTTTATTCCCGACCAGTTCGACGACACCCTGATCACCAGGGCCTATACGATCACCGATGGCGAGAGTTTCTCCGCCGCCCGGACGCTGTTGCGCCGGGAAGGAATCCTTGCCGGCTCATCCAGCGGCACGCTCATCAGCGCGGCGGTGAAGTATGCCCGGGAACAGAAGGAACCGAAGAATATCGTGACCTTTGTCTGTGACAGCGGCAACAAGTACCTTTCCAAGATGTTCAATGATTTCTGGATGGCCGACCAGGGGTTCATCCAAAAGGAACTGCGGGGGAACCTGGAAGACCTCGTCACCCGCACGTACTCGGATAAAAGCATAATCACGGTAAAGGCCACGGATACCCTGCTTCATGCCCTCTCCAAGATGCGGATGTTCGAGATTTCACAGCTGCCGGTGGTGAAGGACGACCAGGTGGTGGGGATCATGGACGAGTGGGATATTCTCACCGCGGTGGAGAAGGGGAGCGAGACGATCCTTACCTCACCCCTGGAAGGGTACATGACCAATAATGTGGTCTCCGTCACCGTGGATGAGAAGCTCTCCACCATCATCACCCTGCTGAAACAGGGACTCCTGGTGATCGTCACCAAGGAGGATACTTTCTACGGCCTGATCACCAAGATGGATTATCTGAATCATCTGCGCAAGAAACTTACCTGAGAGAGGAGCGTATGAGCAGTCATGGATTTGCAACGAAAGCCATTCACGCCGGTCAGGCGCCGGATAGCGCCACCGGGGCGATCATAACCCCCATCTATGCCACTTCAACCTTTGTCCAGGAGCGGCCCGGAGTTCACAAAGGGTATGAATATTCCCGCAGCGGCAATCCCACCCGCTCCGCCCTGGAGAACTGCATCGCGGCATTGGAAGAAGGGGTCGCCGGCTTCGCCTTTGCTTCGGGACTGGCCGCGGAGTCGGTCATCATCGACACCCTCCCCAAGGGTTCTCATATCATCGCCACCGATGATCTTTACGGCGGCACCTTTCGTCTCTTCGACAAGGTAAAGAGAGAGCTTCAGGATCTGGAAATAACCTACGTGGATATGACGGACGAAAGCGCCGTGGTCGGGGCGATCAGGAGCAACACCCGGTTGATCTGGGTGGAAACCCCCACCAATCCGCTCTTGAAGATCATCGATCTGGAAAAAATCGCGGCCATGGGGACGGCTCACGAGCTGATCACCGTCTGCGATAATACCTTCGCCTCTACCTACCTGCAGAAGCCGCTGACCCTGGGGTTCGACCTGGTGGTTCATTCCGCCACCAAGTATCTCAACGGCCATTCGGATATTGTCGCCGGCCTCATCGTCGCCAGACAGGATGATGAGGTGAGCCGGCGGATCAGGTTCTTGCAGAACGCCATCGGCTCGGTTCTTTCTCCCTTCGATTCGTTTCTCCTCCTGCGGGGGTTGAAGACCCTGGCCGTCCGGATGGAGGCCCATTGCGCCAATGCCCACGCCATTGCCCTCTATCTGGAAGCTCACCCCAAGGTCCGGGAGGTTCTCTACCCCGGCCTTCCCGGCAGCCCCTACCACCGCATCGCCACCAGACAGATGAAAGGGTACGGGGGGATGGTCTCCTTTTATCTTCAGGGGGGAGCGGAAGGTACGGAGCGGTTTCTTCAGGCTATTCAACTCTTTTCCCTGGCGGAGAGCCTGGGTGGAGTGGAAAGTCTCATTGAAGTCCCGGCCCTCATGACCCACGCCTCCATTCCCAAGGAGGTCCGGGAGAAGATCGGCATCGGAGACACCCTGATCCGGTTGTCGGTGGGGATCGAGGATCCGGACGATCTGCTCCGGGATCTGGAACAGGCATTGGCGACACTGAACTGACGAAAGAGGAATGACCATGAGAATAAATCTTGATACACCGGTCGTGGAGAGTCGCGAGCAGCGTCTGGGAACCATCATCGCCTGGGACGGCAAGGCCTCGGAACTTTCCAAGCAATCAGAGTACGCCCGAAAAAGCTGCGCCAGCGGTTGCGGGGAAAAGGGACGCCGCCTTTGTGAGATGAAGGGCCCCTTTACCCAGGGGTCGGTCTGCAGCGAGCAGATGGTGGAGTGCCAAGCCGGTCATATCCGCGATGCGGTGCTGATCCAGCACTCCCCCATCGGCTGCGGGGCAGGGCAGGTCATCTATAACTCCATCTACCGCAACGGCCTGGCCATGCGCAACCTCCCCGTGGAGAACTTGCGTCTCATCAGCACCAACCTGAAGGAGCAGGACATGGTCTTCGGCGGAGTGGACAAGCTGGAGCAGTCCATCCGCGACGCCTGGGAACGGCATCATCCCAAGGCGATCTTCATCGCCACCTCCTGCGCCACGGGGATCATCGGCGATGACGTGGACGGTTCCGCCCGGAAAATGGAGGGTGAACTGGGTATTCCGGTGATTCCGCTCCACTGTGAAGGGTTCATGTCCAAGCACTGGAGCACGGGATTCGACGCCACCCAGCATGGGATCATGCGGCAGATCGTCCGGAAGAACCCCACCAAGCAGGAAGATCTGGTGAATGTCATCAACCTCTGGGGGACCGACGTCTTCACCCCCATGTTCAAGGAGCTGAACCTGCGGGTGAACTTTGTCGTCGATCTGGCCACGGTGGAAGATCTGGCGCAGATGTCCGAGGCTGCCGCCACCGTGGGCTTTTGCCATACCCTCTCGTCCTATCTGGCGGCCGGTCTGGAACAGGAATTCGGTGTTCCGGAGATCAAGGCGCCACAACCCTACGGTTTTCCCGGGACTGATGCCTGGCTTCGGGAACTGGCCAAGGTGACACACCGGGAGGAGTTGGCTGAAGCGTATATCGCCAGGGAGCACCTCCGGGTCGCCCCGCGCATCGCGGAACTGCGCGTGCTGCTCAAGGGAAAAAAGGGGTTCGTCTCCACCGGTTCCGCCTATGCCCACGGCATCATTGCGGTACTGCGGGAACTTGGGGTGGAGGTGGATGGCTCCCTGGTGTTTCATCATGATCCCATCTACGACAGCCAGGACCCGCGTCAGGATACCCTGGCCCACCTGGTGGATAATTACGGAGATGTCCCCAGTTTCAGTGTCAGTAACCGGCAGCAGTATCAATTTTACGGTCTGCTCCAGCGGGTGAAGCCCGACTTTATCATCATTCGGCACAACGGGTTGGCCCCGCTGGCCTCGCGCCTGGGAATCCCCGCGGCGCCCCTGGGGGATGAGCATCATGCCCTGGGGTATCAGGGGATCATCAACCTGGGAGAGACCATCCTGGAGATCCTCTCCCACAAGAAATTCCATGAGGATCTGGCTGCCCACGTAACACTCCCCTACAAGAAATGGTGGCTGGATCAGGGCGATCCGTTCCTGCTGGTGAAAGGAGATTGACATGCAAGGTGCTGAAACCGTCGTAACAGAGGGGCGGACCTTTCCCCCGCTGGGGCCAAAAACCAACTCCATCCAGCAGGTCCGGTACGTTTGCGCCATCGGCGCCATGCACTCCGCCTCGGCCATACCCTGGGTCATCCCCATCACCCACTGTGGTCCCGGTTGCGCCGAGAAGCAGTTCGGAAGTCTGGCCATGTGCAACGGGTTCCAGGGTGGGGGATACGGTGGCGGGGCCGTGGTTCCCAGCACCAACATCTCCGAGAGCGAGGTGGTGTTCGGTGGTGAAAATCGGCTGCGGGAGCTGATCCGGGCCTCCCTGAAGATCCTGGATGCCGAGCTGTTCGTGGTGGTAACCGGCTGTATTCCGGATCTGGTGGGGGATGACGCGGGTGCGGTGGTGCGGGAGTTTCAGGCCGAGGGGGTCCCCGTCGTGCTGGCCGAGACCGGCGGGTTCAAGGGGACCAACTTTACCGGTCATGAACTGGTAACAAGGGCGATCATCGACCAGTACGTGGGTGAGTATGCCGGAGGTAGAACTCCCGGCGTCGTTAATGTCTGGTCCATGCTCCCTTACCACAACACCTTCTGGCAGGGGGATCTGTCGGAAATCAAGCGGGTGCTGGAGGGGGGCGGGCTGAAGGTCAACATCCTCTTCGGTCACGAGTCGGAGGGGGTGAGCGAATGGAAAAGGATTCCCCAGGCCCAGTTCAATCTGGTCCTTTCCCCCTGGTTGGGACTCCGGACCGCGCAACACCTGGAGGGTAAGTACGGTCAGCCGTTTCTTCATCTGCCGATTATCCCCATTGGGGCCGATGAGACCAGCTCGTTCCTCCGCAAGGTCGTCGCCTTTGCGGGGATAGATCCTTCCCTTGCCGAGGAATTCATCAAGAAGGAAGAGCGGACCTATTACCATTATCTGGAGGGGTTCGGGGAATTTTACTCCGAATACTTCTGGGGGATGCCCGCCAAGTTCGTGGTGGTAGGGGAGAGCGCCTATAATCTTGCCCTGACCAGGTTCCTGATCAACGATCTGGGACTGATGCCCGGAGGTCAGTTCATCACCGAGAATCCGCCGGAGGAGTACCGTGAAGCAATCAGCCGGGAGTTCCGGACCATCGCTGATGATGTCGTCACCCATGTGGCATTCGAAGAGGACAGTTATCGCATCCATACGCTTATCCGACAGAGTGATTTCGGGCAGAAACCCCCCATCATCCTGGGGACGACCTGGGAGCGCGATCTGGCCAAGGAGATGAGGAGCGCCGTTGTGGAGGTAGGCTTTCCGGCATCCTACGAGATGGTCCTTTCCCGCACCAACGTGGGGTACCGTGGCGCCATCGCCCTGCTGGAAAAGATCTATACCACCGTCGTCAGCGGCACCGCGTAAATTTCCGAGGAGAGGGGGCAAGTATGGCAATCAATTTCGATACACCGGTAGTCGTCAATCGCGAGCAGCGACTGGGGACGATCATCGCCTGGGACGGGAGCGCCTCTGAGCTATCCGACCTGTCGGAGTATTCCCGAAAAAGTTGTGGCGGCAGTTGTGGAGAGAATAAGCGGAAGCTCTGCGAAGCAACGGGGCCGTTCACCCAGGGTTCATGTTGCAGCGAGCAGATGGTGGAATGTCAGGCGGGACAGGTGCGCGATGCCGTGCTCATTCAGCACTCCCCCATCGGCTGCGCCGCAAGCCAGGTGGGGAACAGTCTCATCTATCGCGTGGGGATGGCCATGACCGGTAAACCGGTGGAAAACCTCCGCTGGATCAGCACGAATCTGAAGGAACAGGACATGGTTTTCGGTGGTGTGGAACGGTTGGAACAGTCCATCCGCGACGCCTGGGAGAGGCAGCATCCCAAGGTGATCTTCATTGCCACCTCCTGCGCCACGGGGATCATCGGCGACGACGTGGACGGCGCCGCCGGAAAAATGGAAGCCGAGTTGGGAATTCCGGTTATCCCCCTCCATTGCGAGGGGTTCAAGTCCAAGCACTGGAGCACCGGCTTCGACGCCGCCCAGCACGGCATCATCCGGCAGATCGTGCGCAAAAATCCGAAAAAACAGGAGGACCTGGTCAACGTCATCAAACTCTGGGGGTCGGACGTCTTTACCCCCATGTTCGCCCAGCTGGACCTGCGGGTCAATTATGTCGTCGACCTGGCTTCCGTGGATGATCTGGCGCAGATGTCCGAAGCCGCCGCTACGGTGGGTTTCTGTCATACCCTCTCCTCCTACCTGGCGTCGGGTCTGGAGCAGGAGTTCGGTGTGCCGGAGATCAAGGCCCCCCAGCCCTACGGCTTCGCCGGGACCGATGCCTGGCTCCGGGAGCTGGCCCGGGTGACTAACCGGGTGGAGAAGGCCGAGGCGTATATCGCCCGTGAACATGCGCGGGTCAAACCACGCCTGGCAGAGTTGCGTAAACTGCTGAAGGGGAAGAAAGGGTATGTCTCCACCGGTTCGGCCTATGCCCATGGCCTGATCTCCGTGCTGAAAGAGCTGGGTGTGGAGGTGGACGGCTCCCTGGTGTTCCATCACGACCCGGTGTACGACAGCGGTGATCCCCGGCAAGACTCCCTGGCTCACCTGGTGGATACCTATGGTGATATCCCCAGTTTCAGCGTCAGCAACCGTCAGCAGTACCAGTTCTATGGGCTGCTGCAGCGGGTGAAGCCGGATTTCATCCTGATCCGGCATCCCGGTCTGGCGCCGCTGGCCTCGCGACTGGGGATTCCGGCGGCCCCCCTGGGGGATGAACATATCGCCCTGGGGTATCAGGGGATCATTAACCTGGGTGAAACTATCCTGGAAATACTTTCCCGTCGCAAGTTCCACCAGAAACTGGCGGGCCATGTGAGAATGCCGTACAAGAAATCGTGGCTTGAACAGGACCCTTACTCTCTTTCTAATTAAACCTTAATCAGGCTGTCGGACGCTGACAAACGAAGTGAAAACGGATTAAACCTGAAAAAAGCAGTTGCACGCGGAGACGCGGAGAAAACCAAACGAAATAAGGTGATTACAGCAATGCAACCTTTCACCGGATCGGTGCGTACGTCATGTGACGTAACGTCTTGAATTTCTCCGCGATCTCTGCGTCTCCGCGTGAATAACTATCGTTTTTAGGCTAAATCGGCATGAAAAGGGATGAACCCATGCGCATCGGAATAGTTGCCTGCAGTATTCTTCGCCGTGAACTGGAGAAAATTATCAAGGATGATCCGGATGTCACCGAGATCGTTTATCTGGACGCCGCCATCCATGTGAACCCGCGGAAGATGAAAGAGGCCATCAAGGAGCAGATCGAGACTCTCAGGGATAAGGTCGACCTGATCTTCCTGGGGTACGGTTTCTGCCAGTCTTTGGAGAAGATTGAAGAAGAGTTTGATATCCCGGTAATTCTTCCCCAGGTGGACGATTGCATCGCCCTCATGTTGTCACCGGAGCGGTACGAACAGGAAAAGAAGAAGGAGCTGGGGACCTGGTTCATGACCCCGGGATGGGCCGAGGCGGGGGTGGATATGGTGGTCAAGGAGCTCCGCCTGGAACGGGCGATCAATCTGGGGAAAGACCCCATCCAGATGGCGCGGCGCTTGTTCACTCATTACAAGCGGGGACTCTACATAGAGACCGGAGTGGGCAATGAAACAGATCTGGCCAACGCTGGGGATTTTTGTGACAAGTTGAATCTGACTCTGGAAAAAAGCAGCGCCGAACCGTACCTTTTGAAGGAGTGGTTTGGTCGCTGCAAGGAGCAGAACCACAAGAAAGATCGCTTTTGAACCACGGAGACACGGAGACACGGAGAAAATCACCGAGAAAATATGATTCTTGGTTTTAACCCAAAAGGTTTGACCAGCTCTAGAACTCACCTGCGTGTAACCGTTTGTAACTGTGTGAGATTATCCTCCGTGTCTCCGTGCCTCAGTGGTGGACTGCTTTTTATCTATTGATTGGTTGAAAGGGGCTTTTTTATGGCGTTACTGGAAAAAGCGGCGATTTGCGGGATCTGCCCCGGAGGCTGCGGCATCCTGGCGACCCTGGATGAAGGGAAGTTGGTGGGGGTAAAGCCGCATAAGGGAGCTCCCTATGGCAGCCTCTGCGTGCGAGGAGAGGCCGCTCCTGAAATTCTTTATTCCCCGGATCGTCTGGAATACCCGCTGATCCGCGTGGGGGAAAAAGGGGAGGGTGAGTTCAGGAAAGCCGGTTGGGATGAGGCGTTGGATTTCGTCGCGGAAAAGATGCAGCAGATAAAGAAGAGCCATGGGGCCCGGGCGCTGGTCAGCCATTCCGGTCGGGGGGCCTTTGAGCACTCTTTGTCGGAAGTTAACGGCGCCAAGGATATGGTCGCCTCCAAACTGCTGTGGGGCTTCGGCTCTCCCAATACCGCCAGTGTGGGATCTCTCTGCTTTGTCGCCTTCGGTATTCTTGCCCCCATGACGACCTTCGGCCTGTCGGGACTCAGCTTGGCGCCGGATATTGAAAGGAGCAAGACCATCGTCGTCTGGGGGGCCAACCCCATTACCGATTCGCCCCCCTTCATGTTTCAGCGAATTGTCGCCGCCCAAAAGAAAGGGGCCAGGATCATCGCCATAGATCATATGCGCAGCGACATCGCCAATCGCGCCGATCAGTGGGTGGCTGTCCGTTCCGGCAGCGACGGCGCGTTGGCCCTGGGGATATTGAACGTCATCATCAGCGAAGAGTTATACGACAAGGGTTTCGTGGAGAACTGGACCGTCGGATTTCCTGAACTGAAGGAGTATGTCCGGGACTTCACTCCGGAGAAGGTGGAACAGCTTACCTGGGTTCCCCGGGATACCCTTATTCAACTGGCCAGGGAGATTGCCACGACGAAGCATGTCTCATTACGCACCTATACCGGTCTGGAGTATTCCAACAGCGGCGTGCAGAATATCAGGGCTGTCTTTTTGATCTGGGCCTTGACCGGCCAGCTGGATGTCCCGGGCGGACTGTATCTTGCCCCTCCTCCGCCTCCCTTGGCGGATAGTACCGATTTTTCAGAAGCCGACGGTATCATCCCCATCGGCGCCAGGGAGTATCCGCTTTTTTATGAGCTCACCGGAGCGGCGCAGTTCATGGAGTTTCCCAAGGCGGTTCTGAGCAGTGACCCCTACCCGGTGAAGGGGTTGCTCATCAACGGCGCCTCCACATTGACCTCGTACCCGCAGCCGGAGATACTGGAAGAAGCCTACCGGAACCTGGAGTTCATGGTTGTCATCGATCGGTTCATGACCAAGGATGCGCTTTATGCCGATGTGGTGTTGCCCGCAACGACATATTTTGAGATCAACTCCTATCAGCGGTACCCCGGCTATCTCCGTCCGCGGGAACAGGTGGTGGAACCGGTGGGTGAAGCGCGCAACGATCTGCTGATCTTTGCCCAACTGGCCCAAAGGCTGGGAATGGGAGAGCTCTATCCCCACACCGAGGAAGAGGTCGTGGCCAGGGCGTTTGCCTCCACGCCGGAACTGCTGCAACAGTTGAAAGATCATCCGGAGGGAGTCAGGCTCCCCGTACCGGAACCGATCTACCGGAAGTGGGAACGGGGCTTGCTTCGCTCCGACGGCGAGCCGGGTTTCAACACTCCGTCGGGCAAAGTCGAAATACTCTCCAGCACCATGGCCAAACATGGTTACGACCCGCTCCCGGTGTATCTGGATCCGTTGGAAGGGCCGTTGCAGAACCCGGAACTCTTCCGGAAGTTTCCGCTGATCCTGAATACGGGGGCCAGGATCATGAGCTCCTTCCGCTCACAGCATCTGAATATTCCCAAATTGCTGAAATTGCAGAGCCGGCCGGAGGCGTTGCTCAATTCATTTGATGCGCGACAACGAGGGATTGTTGATGGTGACGAGATCATTGTGAGCACCCGGCGGGGTAAGGTTACTTTCTGGGCCAGAGTCGGTGAAAAAGTTCTCCCCGGTGCGGTGGAAGTCAATGTGGGTGGCGGCGGTCCGCTTCAGAACCGGGCCTGGAGGATGAGTAACACCAACGATCTGACAGACTTCCATAATCGCGACCCTATCTCCGGATTTCCGGTTTTCAAGGCGCTGTTGTGTGAAATAGAAAAAGCATGATTGATGCACTCGTAAATTCCGTCATTGCGAGCGAAGCGAAGCAATCTAGTTCATTGCTAACGTACCAAAACTAATTAGATTGCTTCGTCGTTTCGCTCCTTGCAATGACATCTTGAGAAAGAATTTGCGAGTACATCATGATTGGTAACCGAAAGATAAGGAGACTCTTGCCATGCCGTTAACGGGAACAACCGATTTAATGACCCCGCTGGAAAGGGTTACCGCCTTCATGACCGGTCAACCCTATGACCGAATCCCTTGCAATCCCAATCTGGGTGATCACGCAGCCCAGGTAGCCGGTTATACGGTTGCCGAGTACCACAATTGCCCGGTAAAGATGGCGGCGTCCCATCTGGCTGCCTATGGTATCTACCGTCATGATTTTATCGGCCTGGGTCCGGGCCATGCCGGGGTGGCGGAAGCATTGGGATCTAAATTGGGATTTCCCGAGAATGGCACCCCTTTCGTGGAGGAGTTCGCCCTGGGGAAAACGACGGATTTGACGAGCTTTCCTCTTCCCGACCCCCTGAAGGCCGGAAGATTCCCGCTCTTTCTGGATGCGCTGGATCTGGTGTCGGAGAAAGTTGGTCACGAAGTCCCCATAGGGTTCGTCATTGGAGGTCCCTTGTCCGCCGCCTATAGTCTCAGGGGAGCCGAGGCGCTCATGAAAGACTTGTATCTCCGTCCGGAGTTCGTTCATGAACTTCTGGATCTCTGTGTCAAAAGCACGATTCCCTTTCTGAGGGAAGTGGCCAAGCGGAACGCGGGGATCGTGATAGTTGACCCGGTTTCGTCGGGGAGCCTCATCAGCCCGGCCCAGTTCCGTAAATTCTCGTTGCCGTACCTGAAGCAGCTGATCTCCGCCATAACGGAATTCACGCGGCCGCCGGTCCTGCATATCTGCGGTGACACGAAAAAGATTCTTGGAGATATGGTTGAAACCGGGGCAGGAGGTTTGAGCTTGGATAATGCCATCAATCTGGAGGAGGCTAAACGTCAGGTCGGTTCGCGGGTGCTGATTATCGGCAACGTCAATCCCGCGGAATCCATGTATCGCGGGACACCGGAAACGGTCCGTCTTGACGTGAAGAGCTGTCTGAAGAAGGGACATGATTCCCCCAAGGGGTTCATGCTGGCCTTGGGGTGCGAACTCCCCATAAAGACGCCGCCAGAAAATGTCCACGCATTGATGGCGGCGGCTCGCAGCTATGGAAAGTATCCCTACCATGCTGAATTGTTTAACTGATGTTTACAGAGCCTGCGGGGTCAACTGTTGTGAAGAGGATAATCTGCCTGCTATTTTTCATGGTTGTAGCCCCCGGAATGGGGAATACGGCCGAACTGCCGCCCAATGGGTCAGCCGCCCGGACGGTGAGCGCCGGATATTTCTATGATAGCGCCGTGGCGGAAAAGCCGACCATACATGATGTGGGAGAAAGGATACGGATCGCCAAGGGGATCGATCCTGAACGGATCGCGGAATTCACCGGGATTCACGAGGCTGTCGCTTTTCCCGGGGACAGCGATCCTGACGCCGACGATTTCAGGGAAGAGGCATATAGTCAGCTTCGTTCCGAGATACGGATGACCTATGCCGAAGTAGCTTCGACGCGAAACCAGATTGTGGAGGTGAAGCGAGGGCTGGAGCTTCTGAAACAGATGGTGGCGATCGCTACGGCTCAGTACGCCTCCGGCAAGCTCGATCAGATGCAACTGCTGAAGGGGCAGATTGAGTGGGAGAAGTTATTCGAGTTGTTGCTTCAGCTGGAAAAAAAGGAGAAGATTTTCGGCATTCGTCTCAACGTCCTAACCGGTACGGCCGCTGAGGAGACCGTCCCACCCCTTGAGGCGCTGGGGGAATATTCTCCCACGTTTAATCCCGGTGAGTTAATTGAATCATACAAGTCCCGACGTTTTCTGGCTCTGTTTCAGCAGATGGTTAAACCGGAGTTTACCGCGACTTCCGGCGAAGGGGCCCATGGCATCGACACCCTGGAGGTGGAGTCCACTGTTTTTGTCTCTGTCGTCAAGGTTTCGCTGGAGGAGCTCTATCGTAGGGCGCATCTTTATCGGACTTCTCTTATCTTGAAAGCCGAGTTGGCCCATGCGACCCGTCTTGAACTCTACAAAAACGGCAGGCTTGATTTCTCGACGCTGGTGGAAGGGCTTATGGTTCTCTCCGATCTGCGACGAGGGTACCAGGCACTGCTGGGGGAGGCACATTTGTTGAAGGCGAAGGTTGAATACGTTACCGGCGCCAGTATCGATCCGTAGCTATCTGCGAGGATCGCGACCTGCCCTACGAAGAGGCTCCTAGGCATACAAGGATATCAAGGCCGTCATCAACGACATGGCGGGGCTTGGATTGATAACGGTGGTGGCGATCTTGCCGCCGGATATGAGGGGACCATCCAGTGGATCGGCACCTCAGCCTTCCGGTCCGGTCACAAGCGGAAGAACTGGTTTGTGGGGGGCAAGCGGGCGCCGATTCCTGAGTCCATATCCTTTTCGGCAAAGGATGTCCGGATAGAGAGGTAGCTAAAGCTTAAAGGCTTCGTTGGGACGCTCATAATGAGCTGGTGCGAGGGAATCCGGCGAGGGTCTTTGAGGAGAAGGATTTTCGGCTGAAAACTTATGGTGCGGATGTATGTGACAAGGTGTCTGCAACGGAAATTTTCTTATGTCACACTATGTCATAGCGAAGATTTCTTCGACTTAACCCCCGGCAATTCACTCGCCGACAAGTCGCTCCAATCGTCGGACTAATTCCGGATGGTATCGAAGGCCCTGCTTCTGCATTTTTCGGACGGCATTTCCAAACGAGGGAATCAGTCCTTCTTGACGTGCCTTGAGAAGAATCCCCAATGTGCCGACCACTGACAAGCCAAGATACTCGGCAATATTTCTGCCGATTTTTTCGTCGATAATGACCTTGTCGGCATTCATGGCGCGCGCAGTGCTCAGTGTGAACTGTTCGCCCCGATCTAATTCCAAAAGAATCGAACCGGCAAAAACAGGTGCAGGGGCTACCACCCTGATCCACGGCAATGAGTTTAAATCAGGCACGGCGATAGAGCCACCTTGGACACACTCATCCAGCACATCTTCAACGACGTAAATAACGCCGAACGTAGCGGGCAGCAAATCTAATTGATCACAGGCGGAGAGAGCGATAAACGGGGTAGTGTTACTGAAGACAATCATAGTAAAGAAGTTTCCCGAGTCAAATCATCGGGGGTATCGTCCAGCAACACCGCGCCGGCGGCAATGGCTGAATGTAGGAATTCCATTCGAGGCACCCCCAACCAGGATGCCGCCATGCCCGAGGAAAGTTTCCCCTCCTTGAAGAGGGTAATAGCTGCCTGAGTTTTCATCCACTTCCCGAAACTCCACGCATCGGTGTGGAGGCCGATAAGCAGTTCCGGGGGGCACTCGATAGATATGTGCTTTTGCATAGTGTCGCAACGCCTCCTTAGATTAAGCGTCAGCCAATCCTACCACCATCCGCAGGAAAAAACCAGACAACCTGGCCCATCCTGCCGTTCTTGGAGCCATCATGCTCACGGATTGTGCCGTCGAATGACAACCGAAGCCTGTCATTCTGAGCGTAGCGAATCTGCTTCTGGTTCGGTTTGGTCAGCAGTTTATTAAAATGCAGCAAAACCGACACCGGAAATGCCTCGCTTTTTACGTTTTTTTTGCCATTTTTCTGAATATGTTCCTATAGTTGAATCACTTTGTTCGGTGCGCCAAACTTTTGGGTTTATTCCGAAAAAACTGCGCAAAAACGCATCCATAAACCGTCCTCATCGGTTGGTTCGCCCTGCCGCTTATGGCTCAATTCCGACACGTTTCATCACTTATCGCCCCCAGCCCGGTGCATGCCGGTGCTGCCGACAGGATTAACGTTAAATACGATGACTGAGTGATGTCACCATTTCGCAGAAAGGTCCGTTATTCTGAGCGACTTGTGCTGAGCGTAGTCGAAGCAAGCGAATCTGCTTTTTGTATTTTTGTCAGTCAAATCTACAGCAGATGCTTACGTCGACGTCCTTCGACTTCGCTCAGGGCAAGTCGCTCATATCCATGCATTCATGGAACTACCATATGCGGAACTTATATACTTATGGGTGTCCCACTGCCCTCCCCAATCATTTAGCATGAGAACTGCGCTCCCGGCTTCGGCAGCATATCCGTCAGCCCCCATGGTTTCCCAAAGTTGCGGCATACCGTTAAAAGCATAGCCACCTACTATGACCTTACTGTCTCTGGTCTTCTGATCTTTTTTTATTATTTCGATTATTTTCCGTGCACCATTAAGGTTGAATACGGTGGCAACAGACAGTGAAAGCTGGATCATCTGTTCGTGGTGCTGAACGATCCACGTATAGACAGCCAGGATGTCGACGTTAGATATACTGGAGTCAAGGCATTCACGTATGGCAATCTGCCACGCGACAAGTTCAACGGGAAAATAGTCATACGAGATGCCTTTGGCATGATACGACCGATAAAACCAGGGTATTGTTCGTGTTAAAAGTTCATGTGAATTAGTTTTCAACACGGCAGATATAAACGCAGCATGATTCCGGTGATTGTTGTGCAATAACTTGAGAGGATTTCTGCCGATCAGTTTCCGGATATTTGGGTGGGATTCAAGTTGCTCAGTGACATGATTAATTAGTCTATCCGTAGTAACTGCATACGCTTCGACAGCTTCCGAGGAGATTCTGGGGAGTTTACTGCAACCGGCAAGTAGTTCACCTAACAACATAGCAACTCTCAAGAAGTTTTTATAAGTGTAATCAACAGGTACATGGCAAATCACGATTCACTGACAACTGTCAATTGGTAACATGGACTAACCTAGCTTAAGTGTCAAGTATATTCTTGTTACCATTTCATGAATTGTTATGAAAATATGAGGAAGAATCAGATCGGCGTTTTCCACCCGGCCAAAGGCCGGCACGGTCATGCAACTGGATTTGAGATCGGGACTGCATGAGGTGATGGTGGCAATTGGAGTGGTTCCAAGGCTCTGGTTCCAGGTTTGCAAGATGGCAAGATGGACGGGACCAGGGGTCGGGGACATGATACATAACTATCCTGGACGAATTCCGGTATTGGAGATGACAATTCAAATATCCTGTCCCCAGAATTCCTCGAAGAAAAACCACGGGGGAGTCGTCCACGTCGACATCGGCGGGGGGCCCACAGATATCGCGATATTTACTGGCGGGGTGATCGCACATACCCATCAGGATCTAGGCGGTCATCGCTGTTCTGATGGCGCCCGTTCCGCATTTAGCGGACCAGAAAATCTTCGGTTCCAGGCTGTTTCCAAGTGGTTCTCTCATGTCTCGTGGTTGTTAACCAGCTCCAAGCAGGCTCGCGGCGTGGGCAGCACAGATGTTGATAACTCTATTTTATGAATACCTTGTGGGTGAAGCGACGCGCTAATCAGGCTTGATGGTTCTTAACCAACCCCACAGCTGGGTCGCCGCTTCAGCCACTGCTTAACCAAAGAGCTTTTCCTGTACAAACGGTACGTTATCACGCATGATATAATAAGCTGCTCGTGCCGGTTTGTGAGCCAACGCCCCACGCGCTATCATGGAGTTGGTTTTCTTGAGTTTACGGTTGTAATAAGCTCGGGCCTGCTGATTGAAGCGCCGGGCAAACTCAGCCGCCTCGGAAAAAGCTCAGGCCAGATACTTGTTACCGTTTTTCTTGTTACCACCACTTTTGCCCTTGCCGTTACTGGACAATTGGGCGCAGACTTTTCGACAATAGGATGCATAGTTGCCGACTTGAGGGGCGCGTGATGGGACGGCAGTAATTTGGGCGTAGGGAAGAGATCATTGGGGTGATGTGTTTAGCATTGATTTGTGTTAAATATGTTGCTGGCGCCCACCCTGGTTTACGCAAATTGTCGAATTGCAATTCTGGCACCACGGTTCCTCGTTGATTCAGGTGCAACATCTTGACGTCTTGAAAGCCTGCGGCTCCTGACCCTACGACTTCCGGTTTTCCTCAGTAATGCAAGTTTATGTGGTAATTCAATCAGTTGTGTGATAGCGGTGGCGGTGCGATGACTTTTAATTCTTTATCCTACTTCATTTTCCTGCTAGTTATATACCTGCTTTTCTACCTTATTTCCGACCGCCGGCGCTGGCTTCTGTTGCTCATTGCAAGCTATGGGTTTTATGCTACCCTCAGGGCGCCATACTTGCTGGCGGTTCTGCTCATGGTGACAGCCATCAGCTATGCGTGCGGCTTACGCATGACATCAAATCAAGACGAAGCCATACGAAAACGCTGGCTATGGATAGGCACATCGACATGTGTCGCCATTCTTGCTCTTCTCAAATACCTTCCTTTTCTTGAAGCCAAGACCAATACCATCCTTGGTCTGAAAAGCACCACCTCAAGCACTCTCATCTCCATCGGGGTGTCCTACTTTACATTTCAGGCAATTTCATATCTGTCCGATATCTATTTGGAAATTGAAGAGCCGGAAAGACATTTCGGTATCTATGCCCTGTATATGGCTTTTTTTCCTAAGCTTTTACAGGGACCTATAGAGCGTGCCGGTGATCTGTTGCCACAACTGAAGCAGCCTTACAAGTTTGACTACGATACCATGCGCTCAGGGATGTTGCTCTTCACGTGGGGATTATTCAAAAAGGTAGTAGTAGCCGACAGACTGGCGCCCTATGCAGACCAAATCTACAACAATGTCCACGATTACAAAGGTTTGCCGTTAATAGTAGGCACTTATGCCTACGCTCTTCAAATCTACTTCGACTTCTCAGGCTATACAGATATGGCAAGGGGCGCAGGCAGCATATTCGGTATTAGTCTCAGTGAAAACTTCAGGAGTCCTTACCTAGCGACCTCAATTGCTGAATTCTGGCGCAGGTGGCATATATCATTTTCTCGCTGGATACTTGACTACATATTCAGACCATTACAGATGACATGGCGTAAGTGGGGACAGAAAGGCACAGCAGCAGCTCTTATTTTAACTTTTGCAATATCCGGCATATGGCATGGAGCATCCAGTGGATTTGTCATCTGGGGGCTGTTACATGGCATATATCTGGCGGCATCCACTTATTATCGACCATATCAGAAGAGTATCTATAAATGGCTGAGATTGGATAAAAAACAATGGCCTGATTGGTGGAAGGTGTTTATTACCTTTAACTTGACCAGCTTTGCGTGGATATATTTTAGAGCAATAAGCGTAAATGATGCATTGTACGTAACTAATAACATATTAAGTTTTAAGAATTTAATCAACAGAAGTATCTCAGATATTATTGCTAAAGATATATTATTGGAAAAAGGTGGCATAAATGCATTCATTATAGTGTCATTACTGATCATGCTGTCAATAATTCACCAACGGGGCTGGAAACAATCAACTTTGTACAACCTCAATACCACTATGAGGTGGTTTTGTTATCTTCTCATTCTGCTATTATTATCATTATTTTCATACCCATCTACTTATAATTTCATTTACTACCAATTTTAAAATCATACACATCAAGAAATCAAAAAGAGTACAATTAGAAACATTTTTTTCTGAAACCATGCTAGGATTTAATACCAATAAGCAATAATATGTATTACAATTAAGACTTGTCAAGGGTTATAATGCAAAAATTGATACTTAAATTATTATTATTGTCAATATTGTTTATTGTTTTTGATAATATAATTGGAATAGCCATGTCAAGAAGAATAGTTAATAACTTGCATGACAAGAGGTTATACAATATAATAACAACAGATAAAAAATACAGTATTTATGTTTTAGGCTCATCAAGGGCTGCAAGAAATGTTAACTGCAGTGAAATTGAAAAAATAACCGGTTTATCCGCATACAATATTGGATATCCTGGCACCAATATAGAGTTTCATGCTGACATACTCTATTCAATTATAAAATCAGGAAAGACTCCGAAGTATATACTACTTCTGGTAGATAGCACTTATGAATTAATTGACAATACTAGCCTCAGCTATAATTATGACGTACTATACCCATTACAGCATTACGGATCAGTACGAGAATTACTAGATAAAAGAGGTGCTTACAATATATTTACTAAAAATATAACAACATTTAAAATGAGACATTGCATAAATATTATAATACATAAAGATTTAACAGACAGTCTAAACAAAATAAATAATGACGGATCGATGCCTCTTAACTTTAGGTCAAAAAATTATAACACTATGGTGTATGGTAACAACACATCGTATAGCACCGCAACCGAATCTCCCATATTATTGTCCAGTTTTAAGCGATTTATCGAACTATGCAATTACAATAAAATTAAACTTATAATAATTTTCCCGCCGAACTACAATATGGCATCTCACAAATTTATAGAACGCATTAAATATCTTGCCGCCAATAAAGCGTTACTGGCTGATTTTTCGATGCAAATATCGGATAAACGATTATTTTACGATAATTCTCATCTTAACGAAAATGGTTCGCTCATACTGTCCAGGGAAATAGGGTTATATATTAGAAAACTACAGCAATAACATGCCAACAGGGGTGCAGTGGTTCCAGGATTGCAAGATGGTAAGATGGATGCAACTATTGACAGTTTGATGCATAAAGCCTCTATCCGTGAGTTCATAGGAACTATGGGGAACTATGGGGGAACTATGGGAACTATGGGGAACTATGGGGTCAGGACTTGAGAGCTTGATTCTAATAATTCCACTCCCCTTATCAAGATATCAAGTCCTGCCCCCCCCCCTCGGCCGACCCTGACCCCATCGGCCCCGTCCTCTGCGTTCCCAACTCAGCTCGCATCAAAAAACACCTGGAGGAAGATTTGGTGATGGAATCGGTCTGTCATCAACACGGATCATTGTGAGGCGGCACTTGGCTCTGCTCCCTGCCAAATATTTCGACCTGAATATAGATTCTTGACTCTGAATATCCGTTACGATGACTGTTGCACGATTATGGGAAACGTGGGTTCTTAAATGCCTGATTTTAATGATTACTCGCCCCCCCTTCTCAAGTCATCAAAGCCCCATTGGGCACTATCGGCCACGCTCAAGAATCACCCAACGGACACCCCTGACTTCTCTTGCTCCCCACCTCTCTCTCCCCATACACCCCGCAGCAGCATTCCTCAAATCTGTCGGCGGTGGACGTCCTGCCTAACACCCTGACCATTATTACTCAACAATATCAATGGCGACATGGCAAATAATGTGTAACGGACAACTATTAATTAATAAAATGGGCTAATCTCATGTAAGAGCCAAGCTTGTTCTTGCCACCACTTCATGAATAGTTGTGAAAATATGAGGAAGAATCAGATCGACGTTTTTCACCCGACCAAAGGCCGGCACGGTCATGGAACCGGCTTTGAGAGATGAGCAGCGGCCTCCGGTTTTTTGGTTGTCCAGATGAACTCTTGTGGGGATAGCCGTGGGGGCGTTTTGGGGGGGCAGGGGTTGAAAGTCTGATGAGGTAAGTTAATTCCGACTTCGCAAAAAACCGATCACAGGTGTATAGTTGACACCATGGTTATTTAAAAACGGCTAAGTAGGACTAAGGTGATTCGCAGCAAAGAGTGTACCGTATAACATGTTCGGTATCGATTTTCCGTTCATGGTTCGACAGGCTCACCACGAACGGAAAATAAGGCGGTTATTAAACCTGAATCCGTTCGCCCTGAGCTTGTCGAAGGGT
>CAIYUY010000284.1 GCA_903929485.1 uncultured Desulfuromonadales bacterium | reverse complement strand
GGATGTGGCGGAGCGGGCCGGGGAGATGCTGACCCGGATCCTCCCGGATATCCAGAAGACCGCGGAACTGGTGCAGGAGATCAACGCCTCCAGCAAGGAACAGGACTCCGGGGCGGGACAGATCAACAAGGCGATCCAGCAATTGGATCAGGTGATCCAGCAGAACGCCTCCGCCGCCGAGGAGATGGCTTCCACCGCCGAAGAGCTCTCCTCCCAGGCCGAACAGCTCCAGGGAGCGGTGGCCTTCTTCAAGATCGGCGATACCATGGGCTCCTCCCCGGTGATCGCCCGAACGCCCCGCCCCCCCCTTAAGGTCGCCCAAAAAAAAATTAACAGCTACGCCAAGGCCAAGCCGGCGGCCAAGAGCACGGGAGGGCACGACCTGGTCATGAACGGCCACGACGACCTGGATGTCCAGTTCGAAACGTTTTGAATCGGTTTCAGGTTTTAGGTTTTAGGTTTTAGGAGTTAATCTGAATCCTAAAACATAAAACCTGAAAACGGCGGATGAACCACGGAGGCACGGAGAAAATCACTTCAAAACGGTGCGAGATTATCCTCCGTGTCTCCGTGTCTCAGTGGTGAACTGCTATTTCCGGGTTTGAGTCGGTTTCAGGGGGCGAGGGTCATGATGCGGCGTAGCATTATGGTGACGGTAGCGGGCGAGGATACAGAGGGAAGAGAAGGCGAAGTTTATCGGAAGAGATCATGAAGGCGCCAAAGTAAAGCTTGGCGCCTTTTTTACAAACTAATAGCTATGAAGCAGGAAACAAGGAAAGTCTACCGGCTGAAGTCTTTCCAGCGATCCAGCATCCTGACAGCGACATCCGCGGCGGCCACGTGGTACGTGCCGTCGTCGATCATCTGCTTGATCTGCGGTATTTTATCCACATTGTTGTCCGTCCCCTGCGGCATCATGGACTTGAGCTTGGCAACCTCTCCCTTGCTGCTGGAGACGTCAACTCGGTCACCCCCCTGAGCACGAGTTTTCTTGGGAGTTCCGGGGGTGACTCCGTTATTATTATTAAGAATTACCGTAGCCAGACGCTGATCGCTATAGATTTTCATGACGGACTCCTCATACTCCAACAAAAAGTTTTATGCTGCAAGGTCAACCTGCTGTACCGTGCCGACTTTCCCGTTTTCCTGAATGTAGATCCCCGTGGCTTTTATTTCACCAAGCAGCTGATTATTGCCGTCTTTGACGGCAAAGGGAGTCTGCTGGTTCGCCAGGCTGATGGCGCCGACTCCGGCATCTTTCAGTGACGTCAGGCTACTGCTCCCCCCCTGCCAGATCTTCAACTGACTGAATACCGCATCCTGTTCATCAATCCAGCCGTCCTTGTTCTGGTCATAAGCCGCCAATTCGTTGAAACCGTTCCCGGTTTTGGCGCCGAACAGCTCGGAGCCGTTGTTGACCTTACCGTCATGGTTCTTATCGAGGGCCAGATACCCGCTCCCCGAGCCGAGAGAGGCGATATTCTCGGTTTTACCATCGCCATTAATGTCAAAGTTGAATTTAGTGTCGGTGAGCTCCGCCGCCGTGCCGTTGAAATTAACGACCAATGGATCTTTTGTGACGGCGTCTCCGGCCCGCAAACTGGTGCTGCTCTGACTCGTGTAGTCCCGACTCATGTAAATGGCGATATCGAAGTTAATCGCCTTACCGTCGGCCGTATTAATCACACCACTGGCGGCGAAACTCGTCTGCTCTGTCTCATGACGGGTTTCGGAAGCATCATACTCGATGCCGTACCCGGCGGGTCCGGCCTGAGCCGTTGTTGCTGTTGCCGCCGTGGCGGCTGTTGTGGCGTTGGCGGCTGTTGTCGCCTTGGCTGCTGTTATCGCTTTCTCCGCGGTAGCCGCTGTTGCCGCTGTCCCTTCCCCTGACGGCGCACTGCCTGAAGAGGAGGGTGCGGCATTTCCCGTGCCGGAACTGGGAGCGACAAGTTTTTGCAGCTCCGCGATGGAGACCTTTTTGCCCGTGAGGGTCAGAATAAGACTCTGGAGGAGCGACAGCTTCGGGTCCACAAGATCCGCCGGGTTTGACTGGTCCACCGCGGAAGTTACCCCGGAGGAATCCGCCGGTTGCTGTCCCGACAGGGAAACGGTGTCGGCGGCGGCGGAGTTCTTCTTGGCGGCGCCTCCGAAATCGGGACGCTGGGAACCGACCCACATTTTGAGAGTCTCTTTTTTCTGATACGTATTCAGTGCAAGATGCTGACCGGCTAGGATAAGGGACGAGTCTTTGATAATCATGACCGGCTCCTTTCATTGCCGCCGATTCTGCGGGAGAGTTACTTTCTCCGGCGGCATCCAACAGAGAAATAGATTCGTTCTGTTTTTCTTATCGTCATCGAAAACAAAAAGTTGAAGGTTTTTTCAACTTCATATCTCCCGCCTCCTGGTGAAATCCCTTGATGACGGCCGGTGACGCCGGGGTCACGAGGCCAACCCGCAGATTTCCCAGAGCTTCGCCAAATCCAGGTGAGCCTCCAGATGCGCCGCCAAGCGGTCGAAAGGATCAGGCGGCGCTTCCCCTTCTTTTCGGATTTCAAGCCCCTTCTCCTTCCGGAACCGGTTGACCAGGGCCGTCCGGAAGGAGTGATTATCCAGGATGCCGTGAATATAGGTGCCGAAGATCCGGCCATCCGGCGAGACCGCCCCGTCGATGACCTCAACATCCTCCCCCGAACGCCGGGTGATCCGGGCAAAGGGGTGTGCCCCCCGCCCCAGGATCGTCTCCCCCAGATGGATTTCGTACCCGGTCAACTCCGTGCGACAGCGGGGGACGGCATGAAACGCCCCGGGGAGGAGGGTCGCCTCCACCTGATGGGTCACCTTCCGGGAAAGAAGCACCGTAACGGCATCCAGCAACTCCAACCCCTCCGCCTCTTTCACGGATGACTCCACCCCGTGGGGGTCGGAGACCCGCCGCCCCAGCATCTGAAATCCGCCGCAGATCCCCATGATCGGACCCGGAAACTCCCGGATCGCCGCAAAGAGTCCCCGGTCGATCAAAAATTCCAGATCAGGGATGGTGGACTTGCTCCCGGGAATGATGAGGAGATCCAGCCCGACCAGCTGACGGGGTGACTCCAGATAGACAAGATCCACATCCTGCTCCCGCTCCAGGAGATCGAAATCAGTGTAATTGGAGATACGCGGCAGCTTCACCACACCGATGGAGATCCGCGGGCTCCCCTGGTCGGCATGCATGGATGGCTTGCGCGCCAGGGCCACGCTGTCCTCTTCGGGGAGTCCCAGGTCGCGTAGATACGGCACGACCCCCAGCACCGGCACCCCAGTCCGCTTCTCCACGAATTCCAACCCCGTGGCAAGGAGCGAGGGGTCACCGCGGAATTTGTTGATGATGATCCCCTTGAGCAGCGCCCGCTCCGCCGGTTCCAGGAGTTCCCACGTCCCGATAATCTGGGCGAAGACCCCCCCCCGGTCAATATCAGCCACCAAGAGCACCGGGGCTCCGGCCATCTCCGCCACCTTCAGGTTGGCGATATCATGTTCCTTCAAGTTGATTTCGGAAAGACTTCCGGCCCCCTCCGCCACGATGAAATCGAAGCGGTCAGTCAGCCGGGTATAACTCTCCCGGATTTTTTTGAACGCCTCGGGCTTGAAGGCGTTGTAGGCCGCCACGGTCATGTTCCCCACTGTTTTTCCCTGGATGATCACCTGACACCCCACGTCGGAATGAGGCTTCAAGAGGATGGGGTTCATATCCGTATGTGGAGGTATGCCGCAAGCCGCGGCCTGTACCGCCTGCGCTCGGCCCATCTCCCCCCCTTCCCGGGTGACCGCCGAATTGAGCGCCATGTTCTGGGATTTGAACGGGGCCACGGAGAGCCCTCGTTGCCGGAGAAGCCGGCAGATGCCGGAGGTCAACACCGATTTCCCCACATCCGAAGCGGTGCCGCATATCATCAGGGAGCGGCCGGAAAGGCCGGTACTGGGGACTGGGGACTGGGAACTGGTAACGGCAGGGAGGCCGGGACCGGTTCCCACAACGTACAGTTTTGACATGGCAACCTCAAGATGCAAAAAACATTAACAACGATATACAGGATGGACAGTTCCATAATCAGTTTATCTTCAACCAGAATGTCCGCAAAAAATTATCCAACAATTTCATTACGAAACCGTACCTTTTAGCGGGACTTGTGTTCTTGCGCCCAGACCTTTTTGCTTCAGCACCAGCATCAACGCTCAGAATAATCATTTTTCGCAAAGAAGCAACAACTGTCACACGGCCGGGAGAGGTATATTTCTGATTTGACTTTCTCTCTGCTCTCTGTGACTCTGTATCGACCGTTTTTTTAAGGGAGATCCATATGGCAAAGGAGAAGACACCGGTCACACCGGCGATTCGGCTGCTGCGGGAGGCGAAGGTTTCGTTCAGCGACCACCTGTATCCCTACGAGGAAAAGGGGGGAACAGCTTCTTCCGCCCGGGCGCTGGGGGTGGATGAGCATACCGTCGTGAAGACCCTGGTCATGGAAGATGACCGGAAAGAGCCGCTGATCGTCCTGATGCACGGTGACCGGCAGGTCTCCACCAGGGAACTGGCACGGGCAATCGGCGCCAGAGGCATCACTCCCTGCACCCCGGAGGTAGCCCAGAAACATTCGGGCTACCTGGTGGGGGGGACCTCCCCCCTGGGGACCAGGAAAAAGATGCCGGTCTACTCGGAAGCGACGATCCTGGAGCTCCCCAGGATCTATCTCAACGGCGGCAAGCGGGGATATCTGGTGGGAATTGATCCAAAGGAGCTGATCCGGCTACTGCAACCGGTGCCGGTCTCCGTTGCAATAACCAGTTGAACGGGTTGAATGTAGGGGCGCCCCTTGCGGGCGCCCGCCTATGGGTGGCAATGACAATTCGCACGAACATCATATCGGTTCCCATGGATCATGGTCAGGGGAGATGAGCTTTCACCCGGGCATTCACCTCCACCGCGTTGAACGGCTTGATGATCTGATCCACGGCCCCCGCGGTGAATCCCTTGACGAACTCTTCGGCCCCGGTCGTCCCTGTCAGCAAGATTACCGGAATCCGCGCCGTAGCCGGATTCGTCTTCAGGGCGCGGCAAATCTCGTAGCCGTCCATCCCCGGCATCTGGGTATCCAGGAGAATCAGGTCCGGTTGATCGCGCAACGCCAGCGCCAGCGCGGTGGCTCCGTCGGTGGCGGCCAGACAGGTATGCTCATCCGGCAGTATCCCGCTCAAGAGCCTGATGCCGGCCGGCTCATGAGCCACTATCAGGATAATGGAGGGGGTGAACTCGATTGCCTGCTCCAGGTTCGACCAAGGAGTTGATTGGGGAAGCGGCAACGGCTCCCGGCGGGCTGACTGACGGACCCAGCGGCCGAGACAGGCGTAGAGCCGATCGGGATTTATCGGTTTGCTCAAATGGTCGTTCATGCCGCCGGCAAGGCACCGATCCCGCTCTTCCTTCATGGCATGGGCCGTCATGGCGATTATGGGGAGATCATGAGCGGAAATTCGCTCCCTGATGAGGAGTGTCGCGCCGTAACCATCCAGCTCCGGCATCTGCAGGTCCATGAGAACGGCGTCAAAGGGAGGATCGGCCGTCGTTGCGGCGGCCACCGCTTCCCGGCCGTGGGCAACCACCGTGACGATCGCCCCCGCCTGCTCCAAAATCTCCCGGATTACCTGCTGATTGATCTCCTGATCTTCAGCCACCAACAGGCGACATCCCGCTAACGCGGCTCGCGCGGACTCCTTGTCCGGTTTAGCTTCCGATGGCGCCGGCGACGCCGCACAGAGCTGGAACCGGGCGGTGCAGGTAAAGGTGCTCCCCTTCCCCGGCTCGCTGATCACGCCGATCTCTCCCCCCATGAGCTCCGTCAGTTGACGGCAGATACCGAGCCCCAACCCGGTGCCGCCGAAACGGCGGGTGGTGGAGCCGTCCGCCTGGGTGAAGGGAGAAAAGATCCGCGCCATCTGCTCCGGGGTCATGCCGATCCCCGTGTCCCGCACGGAAAATTCCAGGAGAATGTTCTCGTCATCGGTGGGGAGCCGACGAACAAAAAGTTCCACCTCCCCGGCTGGAGTGAACTTGACTCCGTTTCCCAGCAGATTGAGGAGGAGCTGTTCCAGCCGGAGGGGATCGCCCAGCAGATGGCGCGGTGTCTCCGGGTGGACAGTGAGACGGAGACGCACCTTTTTTTCTCCCGCGGCGACTTCCATCAGACTCAGCAGATGGTCCAGGAGGGGGTGGAGGGGAAAGGAGAGCAGCTCCAGCTCCAGCTTGCCGGCCTCGATCTTGGAGAGGTCCAGGAGATCGTTCAGCAACAGGAGGAGCCGGTCGGCGGAGAGGGTGATCTTGGTAAGGTAATCGTGTTGTTGGGGGGTCAGGCTGGTTTGGAGCGCCAAATGGCCCAGGCCGAGGATAGCGTTCATGGGGGTTCGGATATCGTGGCTCATGTTGGCCAAAAATTCGCTCTTGGCCGAGTTGGCCGCTTCGGCCGCCTCCCTGGCCTGAATCAACTCCGCATTCAACTCCTTACGCCGGGTGATATCGTGGGCGGTGGTATAGATGAGCCCCTTGCCGTCATAATAGGATTGCCAGGAGAACCAGCGTACGGCGCCGTCCTTGCAAACCAGGCGGTTTTCAAAATCCCGCGCGACGCCGGTGGCTGGCTGTAGCGAGACCTCCAGAAGAGTTTTTTGCCGGTCATCGGGATGGACCAGCTCAATAAACGGCGTTGCATAAAGTTCCTCCTTCGGGAAGCGGAGAAGGTTTATTCCGGCTGGGTTCATCATCTTGAACCCAGCCGATGCATCGCAAATACCCATCAAATCCGGCGAGGTGTTGAATAGTGTGAAAAACTCTTCCCGTTCCTTCTCCGCCAGCTTTCGTTTCGTGATGTCCCGGGTGATCCCTCGGTAGCCCAGAAACTCGCCTTCCGGAGACAGTATCGGCGCCGCGCTGACTTCCGCCGACAGCAGGCGGCCGTCACGGCGCCGGTTGTTAAGCTGAAAGGAGGCAAAAGGGAGTCGGTCGGAACCAGGCCCGAATTGCTTCGTAAAAAGCGCCGCATCATCTTCCGGTATGAATTCCAGAGGGGACTTGCCGATCAATTCCTCGGGCTCGTACCCCAACAGGTCACGGGATCTGGGACTGAGGTAGGTGAAGAGTCCCTGGGCATCCAGTTCCCAGATGCATTCACTGGTTGTCTCCACCAGGGAGCGGAACTTCCCTTCACTGGTCCGGAGCATGGCCATGCTTTGCGTCAGTTGGGCCGTCCGTTCCTCGACTTTTCGTTCAAGTTCCCTGTTGAGCCGGCGGATCTCCTCCTCCGCCGTTTTCTGTATGGTGACATCCTGGAGAAAAACGATCATCCCCCCATCCTCCCGGGGGATACAGCGATTATGAAACCAGCGCCCCCAGGGTTGGTAGAAGTTATCGAACTCCCTGAATTCTCCGGCGATGGCTAACCGGTACTCTGCTTCGATTTTGGTTCCCAGCGTCAGGGGGAATGCCGCCCAAAGGTTCACACCCAGCAGTTCATCCCGGTTGAGCCCCAGAAGCCGCCTGGCCGTGGGATTGATCAGGAGGAATCGCCACTGGTCATCACAGGCGAAATAACCTTCGTTGCTCTGTTCCAGCGCCGATACGGAGAGCTGCTCCACCGTTTTTCGCGGAAGCAAAAGCTCCGGAGTGATCGCGGGACAAGTTTCGACGATCATGGGTATGGCCTTCAAGTATCGGGATATTCTCTTTGTTAGGTGATTCGCGACAAAGACTATACCCTGATAATTCCAAAAGATGTCATTCCGAGCGATAGCGAAGAATCTGCTTCTGTTTAAAAAGCAGATCCTTCGCGTTGCTCAGGATGACAAGCAAAAGACTGTTATTCTGAGCGAAGCGAAGAATCTGCTTCTGTCGCAAATCACCTTGGTCATGTCGTATCCATCCGGAGACGACGACGCTGCCGACGATTATTCCCCGTTTTTTTGAAAAATTTATCAAACAGTGCCGTTCCTACAGTTGACACGTGGTCATGAAACTTTCCCGCAGCGGTGCAGGAGCGCCGGGGGACAGTCGGATTGCGACAGCAAGGGGGGAGCGAATCATGGCGACATTATATGTAGATACTCCGGGAACGGTCGTGGGCAAACAGGGTGAGACGGTGACCTTGCGCGGTGAGGGTGTGACGGCGCTGAGTGTGCCGTTCTGTCACGTGGATCAGGTGCTGCTGGTCGGAAATGTCCAGGTGTCCAGTCAGGCGCTGGCCTCCTTTCTGAAGAAAGGCATTTCAGTATCATACTTGAGCGGCACGGGGGCGTTTCGTGGCAAGCTTACTCCGCCGACGCACAAGAATGTTTTTCTTAGACTGGGGCAATACCAAAAATACCATGATCCTGAGTTCCGGTTGTCGCTGTCACGACTCATCACCTGGTCGAAGATGAAGAACTGTCAAGAGTTGGTTCATAAGCATCAACGAACCCACCCCGAGGTAGAGTTGGGTGAGGAATGTGAAGAAATCAAACGTCAGATGACGCATGTGTGGCGGGCGGAGAGTCTGGACGCGCTCATGGGATATGAAGGGAACGGCGCCCGACATTATTTTGTCGCTTTTGGTAAAATGGTTCGCAAGCCCGAATTTCCCTTCACCGGTCGCAGTCGCCGTCCGCCCCGCGACGATGTAAACGCCCTGCTGTCCTTGGGGTATACACTCCTCTACAATGAGTTTTTGGCGGCCGTCGAAGCTATCGGTTTCGATCCGTATCTCGGGTTTTTTCATGAGGTTCACTACAGTCATGCTTCCCTTGCTTCCGACCTGATGGAAGAGTTTCGCTATCTGGTGGATAGTCTGGTCTTGGCGTTAATAAACCGAGGGGCATTGACTCCGGACGACTTTACGGCGAGTCCTGACGGTGAAGGGCGTTATCTCACATCGCCGGGTCGCAAGAAATTTTATCCCGCGTACGAACAGAAGATGCAGACCGAAGTTGCCTATCGGGGGATTACCGTTTCCTATCGGCGTATCTTTCATCATCAGGCGGAACATCTGGCGCGGGTGGTCCGTGGTGAGGAATATTTGTACGAGCCGTATCTGACGAAGTGAATAAGGGGATAAAGGGGAGGCGCTGCAGACCATGATGTACATTGTTGCGTATGATATAACCGACAATCGACGCCGATCCCGGTTGTTCAAGGCGATAAAAGGGTTCGGGACATGGTCACAGTTCAGTGTTTTTGAATGTGATCTGGACAAAAAACAGGTCGGGCAGATGCAGCGGATTATTGAAAAAATTGTCGAAGCGTCGGAGGACAGCGTCAAAATCTATCCTCTCTGTTTAAGTTGTTTGGATGGCGCGGAAATTATCGGTATCGGTCGTATCGCCAGGAAGCCGGATATTATTATCGTATGAGATAAATGTTGAAATAAGCATGAAAAGGTATAGAGTACGCCATGATAGCTCAACATATAGATACTGGATTGCGAAAGGAGATCTGCGGAAGACGTATCATGCCGGAAAATATAAACATTACCGTTTACCCAGGAAAAAGGAGGGCGAAAAATGGCAACAAAAAAACGATCTGCGGAAACACCCCCGCGAACCCGCCTGTAGTGCGGGTCTACACGGGTGGGGTAAGAGTCGAATAGAATACCTATAAGGAATTGAAACGGTGGGCAATGGTTTCTTCCTTGCGAGCGACCCAACGCCCGTAAGAGTCGAATAGAATACCTATAAGGAATTGAAACTTAAAAGACCAACATGTAGGCAGCTTTGCACCCGTCCTGGTAAGAGTCGAATAGAATACCTATAAGGAATTGAAACCCTTTGCCAGTCGCGACATTAAGAGAGCCAGAGATAAGTAAGAGTCGAATAGAATACCTATAAGGAATTGAAACCGGGTATTCACCCACATTTCCTCGATAGAGAATAGTAAGAGTCGAATAGAATACCTATAAGGAATTGAAACTCAATCAGCCACTCACCCCTAGAGATCTCTCCGCCGTAAGTAAGTGTCGATTAGAATACCTATAAGGAATTGAAACCAGATAGACGACTCTTCCGGTCCCTCTAAGCTGCTTAGTAAGAGTCGAATAGAATACCTATAAGGAATATTAAAAAGAAAGAAGTGTGGGTGTATTCTTAAGTGAATTTATGTCACAAAAAGAATT
>CAIYUY010000283.1 GCA_903929485.1 uncultured Desulfuromonadales bacterium | reverse complement strand
TGTCTTCGAGTATTTCGAATATTTCAACGGGTAGCGCTGTTGCCATTATCGTTCTCCTCTCTTTTCACACCTTCCGCATGACTCACTTCACCCTTCCCGACAATACCATGTACCCATAACAACGACAACAGAAAGTCGCGGGGTGCGCACAGGTTCGTGGTGCGCACCAAAACCCATGGGTGCCTACGGCTTGGAGCGTCAAGGGGGCTGAGGGAGAGAATCGATTGAGATTTTTTTTAAGTTGACACTATTATTAAATAAGTATATTTGTAATTTACAATTTACCGCCACCCGTTTTCCCTGGACAGTCAAAAGAGCCTGCAATGAGATTCCATATCACGTCAACCGATCATTCCCCGCAATAGCCCCAGATTCACGGCATCCATCTCTTCATTGTCCCCCTTGGGAGTTTCCAGGATCTTGGGGATTTCCGCAAAGCGGGAGTCGTTCATGAGGAGGCGAAAGCCGCTAAGCCCCATGGATCCCTGCCCGATATGGTCATGCCGGTCAACCCGGGAGCCGAGCCCTTTTTTCGAGTCGTTAACGTGAAAACAGAGGAGCTTCTCCAGGCCGATGATCCGGTCGAATTCAGCAAAGAGCGACCGGTACCCCTCCTCCGTGGCGATATCGTACCCGGCGGCAAAGACGTGGCAGCTGTCCAGACAGACACCGAATCGATCCGGAAAGGCCGAACCGTCCATGATCGCCCGGAGATGCTCAAAAGCGTACCCCAGGTTGGTCCCCTGCCCTGCCGTGGTCTCCAGGAGAATCTTCCCCTGAAATTCCGGCACCGCCGGGATGAGAAGGTCGAAGGCCTCCACGATGCGGGCTATACCTACCTCTTCCCCATCACCCAGGTGCGAACCGGGGTGCATGACGATCTTGGTTATCCCCAATCGGGCACATCGCTCCATCTCCTCCCGGAAGGCCGCCAAGCTCTTATCCCTCGTCTCGCCCGGCGCGGAGGCCAGGTTCACCAGGTAGATATCATGGGAGATGACATCATGAAGCCCCGCCTGGGCCCACTCCTGCCGGAAACGGGCCACGTCCGAATCCGTGGGGATCTTCCCCCGCCACTGGTTGCTGTTCTGGGTAAAAACCTGAATGACGCCGCAACCGGCGGCTTTGCCCCGACCGGGGGCCAGGTGAATGCCGCCGGCGATGGACATGTGTGCGCCCAAGTAATCCATTATTCGCTCCTCCATGATACTATCGAATCAGAACCTTTGAACCGCAAAGACGCCAGGGACGCAAAGAAACCAAACTTCCGGGTTTTCTTTGCGTCCTTTGCAAAAACCTTGGCGTACGTTGCGTTTAAAGGTTTCATGTTTGATGCCCTCGCAAATTCTGTCATTGCGAGCGAAGCGAAGCAATCTCGAAACCGACAACATGCTGAAATAAAAGCAGATTAATTCGTCACTTCGCTCCTCGCAATGACATCTTGGGAGAGAATTTGCAAGGACATCATGTTTGCTTTAATGACTTCTATCCGCTGAGCATATTCCTCCGGAGAGAGAAGAACCTCTTGATGGGGCTCGGACCAGATGGGGCGGGGCCAGAGGGGATCGGTGCGAAAACGGGGGACGATGTGCCAGTGCATGTGCGGCTCCATGTTCCCCAGAAGCTCATAATTCACCTTGTCCGGCCTGAACGCTCCGGCCAGGGCGGCGGCCACGGCGGTGACCTCCTCCATGATTGTCGCCCGCTCCACCGGGTCAAGATGGAAGAGTTCGGTGACATGCTCCTTGGCAACCACGAAACAGTAGCCGGAAAAAAACTGATCCCGGTTCAAAAGAACGAAGCTTCTCTCCAACTCCGCCACCCGGAGCTCCGGCTCGTCCCGCCATTTATTGCAGAGAGGGCAAGTATTCACAATTCCAAGACTCCCGAAAAAACCTCCACGGCCGGGCCGGTCATGTAAAGATTGCCGTCTTCGGACCATTCCAGCTCCAGATCCCCCCCCGAGAGATGGTTCAGGATCTTCCTCTCGGTAACCCCGTTCAGATAACCGGCGGCGCAGACGGCGCTGGCGCCGGTGCCGCAAGCGAGAGTCTCCCCCGCCCCCCTCTCCCAAGTCCGCTGCCGGACCTCGGTGCGAGAGAGGACCTGCACAAACTCCACATTGGTTCGCCGCGGAAAGAGATCGTGATTCTCGATGAGCGGTCCATACTTCTCCACCTGAAAACTCGCCACGTCATCCACGAAGATAACGCAGTGAGGATTACCCATGGAGACGCAGGTGATGGCGAACGTGGTGTGAAGGATGTTCAGCGGCAGGGCGACGACCTGTAAAGAGGGCTCTCCGGTCAGGGGAATCTCACTCCGCGTGAGCCGGGGAAGCCCCATGTTCACCCGAACCTTCCCAACCTTGCCGTCGTCGCCGATGAAGAGCTGTAGAGTCAGGATACCGGCGCCGGTTTCGGCGGTTATCTCCTGTTTTGTCACGATGCCGTGATCATGGGCGTACTTGGCCACGCAACGGATACCGTTGCCGCACATCTCCGATTCGGAGCCGTCCGAATTGAACATCCGCATCCGGACATCGGCGACATTCGACGGCATGATCAGGATGAGCCCGTCGGAACCGATCCCGAAATTACGATTGGAAACCTGAATCGCCAGCTGTCGGGGATCGGGAACCGACTCCTGGAAACAGTTCACATAAACGTAATCATTTCCCGCGCCCTGCATTTTGGTAAATTTCACAAAAAACTCCTTTCAAAAAAATCCAAGCGCCAATTTCAGGCTGTATTTCCTCCATTCATAACAAAAATGACCGCCGGCAACAAGGAAAATCGGGCAGGATACGTTGCATCCTTGACCGCACGGCTGATTCGGGTATTATGGTATGCCGCGATCATCGGTACGATACTATCGTCACACAAAAGGAAACAAATCATGGCGCTGAAAAGCAGATTATGGATGACCGGTAGTCTCGAATGGTTTGCCATTCTGGGAGATGAAGAGGTTTTTCTCGGACGGCGAGAGGTTCCCACCCCCCTGGAAGAGGGAGATTTCTGGACAAACGACTACGGTGACATGTTTCGAGTGGAAGATGACGAGATCCGCCACGTGGGGAAAGTGGAGCCGCCGCAAAAATACTGGTGACCGAATGTATCATCACCTTAAAGCAGATTCACCGATCTCAGGAAAAATACTATCCGACAAGGGGAGACAATGAAACTATCCACCAAGAGTCGCTACGGCGTTCGCGCCCTGTTCGATCTCGCCTACAACTCGGGATCGCTCCCGTCACAGATTCAGGACATCTCCCGGCGACAGGATATCTCCCCCCGCTACCTTGAGCAGATTTTTCAGAATCTGAAAAAAGCCGGTATCCTCACCAGTAAACGTGGTCCCAAGGGGGGATACTGTCTGGCAAAAAAACCGGAAGAGATCTCCGTCAAGGATGTTCTCCTGGCAACGGAAGGGGCAAGCCTCTTTGTGGACTGTATCGTCACCAATGACGGCCGGAAGAAAAGAAAGTCCGATTGCGCCCTTAACGGCTGCTGCGTCACGCAGACCCTCTGGAACGACGCCAATACACTGATTACCGATCATTTCAGCAAGATCACCCTCAAAGATCTCTGTGAGCGCGCTCATGGCCTGGGACTCAAACAGGAAGTCGATCACCGGGTCATGTATTTCATCTAAGGATACCGATGTATCTCGATTATTACGGATTCAAAGAAAAACCGTTCACCATCACACCCAATCCCCGGTTCATCTATCTGAGCAAGAACCACAAGGAGGTCTTTGCGCACCTCCTCTACGGCGTTCAGCATCACGCCGGGTTCATCGAAGTCACCGGCGAGGTGGGGACCGGCAAGACCACGGTGCTGAGAACCCTGCTCAATCAACTGGACGAAGAGAACTACCAGGTAGCCCTGATCCTCAACCCCTGTCTTTCCTCTTTTGAGCTGCTCCGGACCATCTGCCGCGAGTATGGAGCTGATGGCGAGGAAACAAGCATCGCCGACCTCCTGGATAATCTGAACAGGTTTCTGCTGGAGCAGCACCGTCAGGGGCGAACCGTCGTGCTGGTCATCGACGAGGCCCAGAACCTGGACCCTCAGGTACTGGAACAGATCCGCCTCCTTTCCAACCTGGAGACCGAGACCGACAAACTGATCCAGATCGTACTCGTGGGACAACCGGAGCTGGGGATACTCCTGGAGAGACCGGAACTGCGCCAGTTAAGCCAGCGGGTGACGGTGCGCTATCATCTGAAACCCATGGATTTTCAGGATACGGCTGCGTACATCCGGCACCGGCTGGAGATCGCCGGGTTTCCCCGGGCCGCCGTCTTCACCGAAGGGGCGCTCAAGAAAATCTTCGCCATTTCCGGCGGCAATCCCCGGGTAATCAATATCATCTGCGACCGGGCGCTGCTCATCGGGTATACCGAAGGTCGTCGGGAGTTGAGCGTCGCCATGATCCGGACGGCCATCGACGAGATGCGACGAGAGAAGCGTAAAAGATGGGCTTATCGACCCGTCTGGGCCGTCGTCATGGGGATGGGGGTGCTCCTCCTGGGCGCCGGCTTCTACCTGGGATACCTGATGAAGCAGCCGGCCAAGGCCGACGGGAAACCCGCGGCGGCCCCCTCTGCAACAGCCGATTCCGGTATCACCCCCCCCGAGACGTCTCCTCTGCTGCGGGAACTGGCAAAAACTCCCGAGATAGAGAATGCCCTGCAGGCATTCAACGCCGTGGTGAGGCTTTGGGGGGTGCGCCAAGTCGTTCAATATCAAGGGAAAGGGGCTCCCGACCTGGACCTTCTGGCCCAACGGCGAAAAATAAGACTCCTCAAGGTCAACGGCACTCTCCAGGAGCTGCTCCGGCTGGATTCCCCGGCGCTGCTGGCGATTCGCCTCCCCGGAAAGAGCGGCAAACGGTATCTGGCCGTCACCGGAGTCGCGGAGAATCAGGTATCAATAACGCCGACCCTGGGGGGAAGAGGCGCCGTTTCACGGGACGAGCTCTCCGGACTCTGGTCGGGAGAGGGATATATCCCCTGGCGTAATTATCAGGATATCAATGACATGACAACCCCGAAAAGTGCAGGGTTGCCGGTCACCCGTCTCCAGCAACTCCTTGCGGTTGCCGGGCTCTATCCGGGGAAGCCCACCGGAAGATATGACAAGGAAACCGTCACCGCGGTAGAGCAGTTCCAGAAACGGTGCGCCCTTCCCGTCAATGGAAAAGTGGGAGATCAGACACTGCTACTCCTCTACCAGACCGGACCGTTCAACGTTCCCCGATTGACCATGAAGAGCGCCAGGAGGACAACCCCATGAGCTCCATCCTCAAGGCGCTTAAAAAACTGGAAGATGAAAAAAACGCCAAACTGGGGCAACGGGTGGACATTACCCGGGACATCTTCGGCGCGGCGCAGCAGTCGGTCACCTCCCCTCGCTGGCCCCTCGTGGCCGGCGGCTTCGCCGGAGCCGTACTCATGGGGATCATGGCTTTTTTCTACCTGGACCGGCCGGGGACAAGGGGGACGGCGCCGCCGGCTCCCGTGGGAATCGACCGGAGTTCGGCTACCCCCTCCCCCGCGCCAAGCGCCGAACACCGGACCGCGGTTCCCTTACCGCTTCAGGATACGATCCCGGAGCCGCCGAAAGCGGCGCTCCCCGGAGTCATGGTCGCCACACCCACCCCCCCGCTCACCACGCACCCCAAACCGTCGGCAGCCGACAGCAAACCCCATCTTCCTCCGGCGACCGGACTACGGCGGCATGTTGCGTCGCAAAAGGGAGCCATGGAGATCAAGATCCCCACTATCTCCGCCAACCATCCGGTCATCACCAACCCGCCACCCCCGCCACGGCGGATAAAACAGAACAACGCCCTGGAGCCGGCAATCGTTTCCGTCCCTACGGGAACCCCCCAAATCGCGGTAAGTGGTATCGCCTACAACAAGGATGCCGTCGACCGCCTGGCGGTGATCAACGGCGTCCCGGCCGGGGAAGGAAAGACGGTGAGCGGGGTCACGGTGGAGGAGATCATGCCGGACAAGGTGAGGTTTTCCTACGGGCGGAAAAGTTTCGAGGTGCCGGTGGGGCGAAGCAATCAGTAAAACAGGTTCGAGGTTCGGGGACCGCGCTCAGGGCGCCGCTCTTCACCCTTTTTTTACGCGCCTGAAACTCTCTTCCCTCTTCATCGCTCGTCCTCCGCGCAAGAGGTCATCCTGCCCGGCCCGGAAGAGCTCAACGACCTCTTTTCCCCTCAAGACGCTTTTTGTCGACTGCGGCCGTTGAACAGAGACCAATTGCGGGTAGTCACCATCCCGGACCAGAAGAGTAAACTCGGCGCCGCAGTCGTTGGGACAGCCCAAAACCTCCCTATGCTCCAGGGGAATCCCGATCTCATATTCAACCCCGCAGACAGGACAGCTGTAGTCGAATGAGATAGAGTAGCCGTGAATTCTCCCTTGTTGCACATCCATACCGTTCCTCCCCACCATGTAACCTATGGATTTGATGTTGAGCAGTACTCTCCGCTCTTACCGGACATACATACTCGTGCTTCTTCAAGAGACTTCACCAGCCCGGCTTCTGAAAAGCTCCAACATTCCATGATTCTATCCGCCGGTTGACCGTTTAGCAGGCGAATCTTTACCTTGAGATTCGTATCCCTCAAGCATACTTCGAGACAATTTCTTTCCCGGCGACTATGAATGAGGAGCTCACGTTTGGCGTCACGAAGAAGCCACCGATCGCTCTCCATGGTGATGGAGTAATTAGTTACCCAAAGACGGTTTTTACCCCACAACGATGTCCCCATCTTTTCCAGGGAACGAGTCACCATGGGGGACAATGAGTTAAATTTCTTGAGGCGCATCCTGTTGAGGCCATCCATGGAGATTACCGTGACGAAGCGGAACATTCCTTTTACCGTCAGCGCGACGACGCAAGCAAGTAACAGGTAAAACAGCAGTCGCACCGGCGCGCCGGCGCGCTCTTCTCGGTCAGGGGCGCCGACAGGAGTTCCACTCCCTTCTCCCGGGAGATTCCGGTCACCGCGGTACGGGTTAGACGTGGCGGCGGAATGAGCCGTCACCAGTTGCTTCGGGTAAACCGCGTTGTGCACCGTCGCATCTACCGGTTCCGCAAGAGCCGTTGCGGTGGCCATGATTACTATGAAAAAGGTGACTGGGCAGATAATCCGCATGGTGTCGATGCTCCCGTTGTGTTATCTCCGTCTACGTTCAAGAACGAGCATGTTGCTCATCGGGACGAAACTACATTTATTCATACTGCGTCTCCCTTTTTATCCTCCCCCTGCCTCTGCACATACCTGTCCGCAACGGAGGAGGCGACGCAAACGGGAACGCGGCATGTATACACAAAGTTTGCAAGGAGAGGAGTAACACCAAGGGGGAGCAACCGGAATGATTCGGATTTCAGCGGTCGGCGACCCGAGCGTCCGCGACTTTAACTCAACACACAATAAGTTAAAATAATAATGAGAGGAGGAGCCATGTCGCAACAAGCCGCGATTGTGACGAAATGTAACGAAATGCATCGAATTGTAACGGGTTTTTACGGGTAAAAAACATGTTTAATCAGTGCTTTGACCGATATGCAACGCCATTTGACGGAAGGGGATGCAGGGAGGGGGAAGAAGGCAAACGGGTCAACGATTAGAAAGAGAGCTAAAGCACGCCATATGACGACGGGGGGGGTGGAGGTGGGAAAAGCGAAGGTGATAGTCGTTTTGGAAAGGTTCCGTTACCGTAAGGGCGCCAGCAAGGGACGCCCCTACGAAAGAAGGTCATGGCATAGTTAGCCTGTCATCTCTGAAGCTGGAGCTTCACCCACAAGTATGTTCCCAAGCCGGAGCTTGGGAACAAGAGATAAGGATGAAGTTGTAAGAGACTAACCGCTTGTTTCGACATCTAATCCCACGATGTTCCGACTCTCGCGGCTGAACTCCACGCCGACCAAGCTGATGGGTTCACCGTACCGCCGGTATTTCTCGGCATACCCCTTGCTCTTCAACTGCTCCAGTGCCTTCCCTTTCGGAACCATCTCCACCACC
>CAIYUY010000282.1 GCA_903929485.1 uncultured Desulfuromonadales bacterium | reverse complement strand
TGCTAGCCCTGTCACTGACGACCGGCTGCAAGAAGAAGGAAGAAGCCGCAACGGCTGGAACCTCCAACATCGCGGCGGAGACCATCAAAATCGGCTTTTTGGGCGCCCTCACCGGCGACGTCGCCATGTTCGGCAAACCGACCCTGGAAGGGATGAAGATGGCCGCCGAGGAACTCAACGCGGGGGGAGGTGTTCTCGGCAAGAAAATCCAAATCGTCGAGGCGGACGACCGGGGTGACAAGCAGGAAGGAGCCTCCGTAACCCAGAAGCTCATCAGCCGCGACAATGTCATCGCCATTGTGGGGGATCCCACCACCGGCATCACCAAGGTAGCCGCCCCCATCGCCCAGAAGGCTCAGATCGTCCTCCTCTCCGCCGGCGCCACCGGCCCCGGCGTTGTGGAAAACGGCGAGTTCATCTTCCGTAACACCCTCCTGGACAGCATCGCAATTCCCGCCTGTATCGATTTTTTCGCCAAGGATATGGGATACGGGAAAGTTGCGGTCGTCACCTCCGACAACAACGATTACAGCGTCGCTCTTTCCCGGACCTTTCTTACCGCAGCCAAGAATCATGGGATCAGAATAATCGCCGACGAAAAGATCAAGGATGGCGACAAGGATTTCAGCGCCCAGGTCACCAACATCAAGGCCACAAAGCCCGACGTGATCTTCTTCTCCGGCTACTATACCGAAGGCGCCCTGTTCATGAAAGAAGCACGCAAGCAGGGGCTCAAAATCAACATGTTCGGCGGAGACGGTCTTTTTTCACCCAAGCTTATGGAACTGGGGGGGAGCGCGGTGGAGGGGAGCATGCTCGCCCTCGGCTTCTCACCGGAGCAGGCGACTCCGGTGGCGGCCAAATTCGTTGAGGGGTTCAAGAGCAGATACGGCGCCGAACCCGGTCTCTACGCGGCCCAGGGGTACGACGCGATTCTCCTGCTGGCTTACGCCATAAAAAGCGCCAATAGCCCCGATCCGAAACTCTTCAAGGAGTCCTTGGCCCGGATCAAGAAGTTTGAAGGGGTTTCCGGCACCATCAGCATGCAGGCAAATCGCGAGCCGATAAAGTCCCCGCTGGCCCTCCTGGAAGTCAAGGGAGGCAAGTTCACCCTTAAAGCCAAGGTTGAGGTGAAGATCGACTAGCACCCGGTCCGGTTCGGGTAACGAGAAAGAGGGACCTTCATGCTTTTACAACAGCTCATCAACGGTATCGCCCTGGGCTCCACCTATGCGCTTATCGCCCTGGGGTACACCATGGTCTACGGGATCATTACCCTGATCAACTTCGCCCATGGCGAGATCTTCATGGTGGGGGCGTTCGTGGGACTCCTCATGGTGGCCAAGTTCAAGATGAACTTTTTTCTCGCCATGCTGGTCGCCATGATGGTCTGCATGCTGTTGGGAGTTTTGATTGAGCGGATCGCCTACCGCCCCTTGCGAAAATCGTCACGACTTTCGGCTCTTATCTCCGCCATCGGCGTCTCCATCTTCCTCTCCTCCCTGGCCCAGATGATCTTCGGCGCCGACGCCAAGGGGTTCCCGGAAACGGCCTTTCCCGTGCAACAGATCCATCTGGGTGACGCCGACATCTCCACCCTGCAACTCCTCATTATCGGTGTCTCGGCCTGCCTCATGCTCTCCCTGGAGTTCATTGTCCGGAAAACCAAGATCGGCAAGGCGATGCGGGCGACCTCCGAGGATTACAACACCGCGGCGCTTATGGGGATCAACGTCAACATGATCATCTCCTTCACCTTTGCCTTGGGTTCGGCCCTGGCCGCCGCCGGCGGGGTGCTGGTAGGGCTCCTCTTCAACGCCGTCTCCTTCAACATGGGGCTCATGGCCGGCTTGAAGGCCTTCGCCGCGGCGGTACTGGGGGGAATCGGATCCATCCCGGGGGCCATGCTGGGAGGACTCCTTCTGGGGGTCACCGAGGTCTTCGGCGTCGCCGCCGGTTATTCCTCCTACCGCGACGCCATCGCCTTTACGATCCTGGTGTTCGTCCTGATGGTAAAACCCACCGGTCTATTGGGGAAAAAAATTCAGAAGAAAGTCTGAAAGGGTACGCACGTCATGGGTGACACATTGCAAATGCTGCTGGGGCGGATCGACCCCTATCTGCTCCAGATCATCGTGAATATCGGTATCGGTATCGTGTTGGCTCTGGGGCTGAACGTGATCACCGGCCTCACCGGGCAACTCTCCCTGGGGCATGCGGCATTCATGAGTATCGGCGCCTTTACCAGCGCCCTGATTACCATCAAGCTCGGACTCCCCTTCGGCGTCAACCTTCTCATCACCGGAGCGGTCTCCGCGGCGGCAGGCGCCCTCATCGGCTACCCCATCCTCCGCCTCACCGGGGATTATCTGGCCATCTGCACCCTGGGGTTCGCCGAGATCGTCAAGGTGATCTTTCTCAACCTGGAGATCACCAACAAGGCATTGGGACTTTCCGTCCCTCCCCCCAGGAGCTCCATCCCCCTCCCCATAATCGTCTGGCTGGTGGTCATCATCGCCGTGATCCTCGTCTCGTTCATCCATGATTCACGGTTCGGACGGGCGCTCAAGGCGATTCGTGGGGACGAGATAGCCGCCGAGGCCATGGGGATCAACGTGGTCCGCTACAAGGTCCAGTCCTTCGCCATCGGCACCTTCCTGGCCGGGGTGGGGGGAGGACTCTACGCCCATTTCATCAGCTACATCAACCCTTCCGATTTCGGCTTTCTCAAGTCCATCGATATCCTCGGCATGGTCGTCCTGGGGGGATTGGGAAGCATTCCGGGGAGCATCGTCGGTGCGGCGGTCCTGTCGGCGGCGCCGGAATTCCTCAGATTCATGGCCAACTACCGGATGCTGGTCTACGGCGGACTGCTGGTCTTCATGATGATCTTTCGCCCCAATGGCCTCATGGGGGGGATCAACTTCACGGAAATTTTCCTCAGAGCGCTGGGACGCAAGCCCCATATGAAAACGCTCACGGAAAAAGAAAAGCTGCCATGACGATATTGAAACTTGAAAATGTGACGATCCGGTTCGGCGGCCTCGTGGCGGTGAACAACGTCAACCTGAGTATGGAAAAGGGGAGCATTCATGCCCTCATCGGCCCCAACGGCGCGGGGAAGAGTACGATCTTCAACCTGATCACCGGCATCTACCGCCCCACCTCCGGGACGATTTCATTCCTGGAGCGCCCCATCAACGGAGTTCCCACCCATCGGATCGCCGGCCGGGGGATCGGCAGAACCTTTCAGAATATCAGGCTTTTCAAGGATCTTTCCGTGGTGGACAACGTCCTCATCGGCGCCCATACACAGGGGAGATGGGATCTGACCGGCTCGCTCATGAAGTTAACCCCCTGGGTTAAACGGGAAGAGGGTGAACTGCTGGAGCTGGCCACCAGCTGTCTCCATATGGTGGATCTGGCCTATCGGGCTTTTGAGCCGGCAGGAAATCTCCCCTATGGCGACCAGCGCCGTCTGGAGATCGCCCGGGCGCTGGCGCTGAAACCCCAACTCCTGCTGCTTGACGAACCGGCCGCGGGGATGAATCCCCAGGAGAAGGGAACGCTCATGGAGATGATCCGGCGAATCCGTGATACCGGGGTTACCGTATTTCTGGTGGAGCATGACATGAAGTTCGTCATGGAGATCTCCGACCGGATCGCCGTACTGGATTATGGGGAGAAGATCGCCGAGGGGATTCCCCATGAGGTCCGGAACGACCCCAAGGTGATCGAGGCGTATCTGGGAAAATCCAAGTAGCAGGTGAGGTGAATCGCCCATGCTCGTCGTTGAAAATCTGTTCGTCAATTACACTGTCATCAAGGCGTTGAAAGATATCTCCTGCAGGGTGGAGCAGGGGGAGATCGTGGCCCTCATCGGCGCCAACGGGGCGGGGAAAAGCACCATCCTCAACGCCATCTCCGGCATCGTCCCCTCGGCATCCGGCAGGATCTCCTTCCTGGGGAAAGAGATCACCGGCGCCCCACCGCACCTCATCGTCAAACAGGGAATATCCCAGGTGCCTGAAGGTCGGCGCGTTTTCGCCAACATGTCGGTTCTGGAAAACCTGGAGATGGGCGCCTACATCCGCACTGACGCCGAGGCGATCAAGGATGAGATCCAGCAGGTTTTTGAACGTTTCCCCCGCCTGCGGGAACGGATCAAGCAGCCTGCCAAGACCCTCTCCGGCGGAGAGCAGCAGATGCTGGCCATGGGTCGGGCGCTCATGTCGCGGCCGAAACTTCTGCTCCTGGACGAACCATCCATGGGGCTGGCCCCCATGCTGGTGGAGCAGATCTTCTCCATCATCCAGGAGATAAATGCCTCCGGGACCACGGTCATGCTGGTGGAGCAGAACGCCAACATGGCTCTCTCCATCGCCCATCGCGCCTATGTCCTGGAAACCGGAGAGGTGGTATTGTCCGGTGCGGCGAAAGAGTTGGCCGAAAACCCGGAAGTCCGCAAGGCCTACCTGGGGGAATGACATAATCCCATGAATAACAGACCCATTGTGAACCCCTATCTGGCGGTGCTGGTAGGGGTTTTCGTTGTCTCATTCTCCGCGCTCTTCGTCCGGCTCTCATCGGCGCCGCCGTTGATCATCGCCACCTACCGGCTCCTCTTCACCTTTCTCCTGCTGGCCCCTTATAGCCTGATCCGGTATGGAGCCGACCTGGCCGCGCTTTCCCGACGGCAGAAACTGCTGGCGGCGGCCAGTGGGATCTGTCTGGCGCTCCACCTGGTAACCTGGTTCACCTCGCTGCGCTATACCAGTGTTGCCAGTTCGGTGGTGCTGGTCACCACCCAACCCCTCTTCGTGGTCCTCGGTTCCTGGATCTTCTTCCGGGAGCGGGTCAGCCGCCTGGCCCTGTTTGGTGGCGCCCTGGCCCTCTGCGGCAGCTTCATCATCGGGGCCAGCGATTTCCAGATGGACCCGCGCGCCTTCTTGGGTGACCTGCTGGCCCTGGCCGCGGCGATCTTCGTCTCCGGCTACCTCCTCCTGGGGCGACGGCTGCGAGGGAGCATGAGCCTCCCGGCCTATACCTTCTTCACCTACGGCAGCAGCGCCCTCCTCCTGGTTCTGGCAGCCCTTGCCACAAACACCCCCTTTGCCCCCTCCCCGGGAGTGGCTCCTGTTTTTGGCTCTGGCGGTGGTCTGCACCATTGTAGGTCATACCCTCTTCAACTGGGTGCTGGGGTTCGTTCAGGCCTCGGTGGTCTCCGTCAGCGTTTTGGGTGAACCGCTGGGAGCCATCGTCTGGGCCTCGCTCTTTCTGAAAGAATATCCCACGGGACGGCAGAGTCTGGGAGCCGCTTTCATTTTCGGGGGCTCCTCCTTTTTACCCGCGCGTCCATGAAACATGACATAAGGATAAACCATGAATAAAAAAATGAGCAGCAGTGTGCAGCGGGTGCGCGACGCCCTGGCGGCGGCAGGGTTGGACAACGAGGTGCGGGAGCTTCTAGTGAGCACGCGCAGCGCCCTTGAGGCGGCGACGGCCGTGGGATGCCAGGTGAGACAGATCGTAAAATCCCTGGCGATGAAAGGGGTGCACAGCAAAGAGATGTTCATGGTGCTGGTCAACGGCAGTGACCGACTTTCCCTGGAACGGATTGCGCTCCTGGTGGAGGAAGAGGTCGCCATGGCCGATGCCGGGTCAGTGCGGGCTCAAACCGGCTTCGCCATCGGCGGAGTCCCCCCCCTGGGGCACCTGGAACCGCTGAAAATTTTCATCGATGAAAAGCTCATGGCCCATGACGTCATATGGGCTGCGGCCGGTTCGCCCAACACGCTGTTTCATCTGTCACCGGAGGAGTTGCTGCGCATCACCGGCGGCACAATGGCCTCGGTTACCGAAGACTAACAGCGCCGGACCAACGTACGGAACATCCAGATGCAAGAACGGTGCTCATAGGGACGATGGTCATAGATCAAGGTTTCGACATCAGCCAACCTGTCGCACCTACCCTGTCTTTCACGCTTGATTGTGTCCAAAATAACGGCGCATTGCAAAAGATGATTCATCCCGAAGCCATTCGCCCTGAGCTTGTCGAAGAAGGGGCGGATTCCTGCTGGGCATGTACTTTGTCGCGAATCACTTAACCTCTTGCATCATCAGGTTTATTTCTTCAATTTTAGTATCCCTATACATAAGTTAGCATGCAAAACGCCTCGTTTAGGCGCGTTTTTTTGCCATTTTCTTGAATATGTCCGCATAGTTGGATCACTTTGTTCGCATGCGGAACTTTTGGGTTTATTCCAAAAAAAACTGCGCAAAAACGAATAATGAGCCGTCCTTACCGGTTGGCTCACCCCTTCCCTTCAACGCCTCCGGCAGGTACCAGTTCAGACTCTTATAGTCCCTCAACAAATGTCTGAATGTCAAACCTGACACCTCCCCTCTAAGCGAAGCGTAGACAGTGGATGTTCTGTTATTCGTAATGCGTCCACATTCGGATAACTTTTATTGTATCAACATCGTCCAAGACCTCATAAACCAGTCGATGTTGAATGTTGATCCTACGGGAATATGCGCCTGACAGATCACCGACAAGCTTTTCGTATGGTGGGGGTTTTTTGAAGGGATTTTCTTTGATAATTTCAAGGAGACGTTCAGCTTGCGGTTTTAACCCGGAGTGTGCGATCTTTTTTGCATCTTTTTGCGCCTGCTTGGTAAAAACAAGTTGCCAGCTTACCATGCAAGTTCCTCACTGCACTCGGTTACTGGAGTTTTGAGACCTTTCTTGATGGATTCTCGCATGCCAAGTATTGAGGTGAGATACAATGTTTCCTGAATAGCACGCCAATCGTCTTCTGATATGAGAACTGCAGAATGCCGTTTGCCAACAATCTGAATCGGGTCATGAGATAAGGCGACATCATCGACAAGGTTATAAAGTGATTTTCTTGCTTCTGTTGCTGATAGCGTTGTCATTGTAGGCCACCTCCATTTCGTACGTCAAATCGTACGCTTATGCTCGTTTCAAGTCAAATTCTTTTTCACTCAATCGTTATTGGCAATTTTGCTTTTGTTGTCTCTCGCTTATAAAAAAGGGGAATGGAGAGTTGATCTCTTATCCCTTTCATAGACCTGTCCCTATTTTTGCCTACCCTACGCAGTAACCCAGAGGGTAAAGCTCATGAAATTATAGAAACGCTGGTGTGTCGCGGTAGGAATACCAGAAACGCTGGAGAAATGCTGGTGTCAGGCTTGACATTCAGACATTTGCAGAAAACTCCATACATGTCCCGTAAGCAACTTAAAGATTTCGCCTCACTTTTCGATTTCGTTACCTTGCATGGCAATGCAGGCGTCCCGATTTTCTTTGAATAAACGGCGGTGTCCGGTTCGACTTCTACGTACAAGGAACTGTAATGCAGGATTAAGTTTGGGAAAAGCATGGAGAATGTCTGAATGTCAAGCCTGACACCAATGCCCAACGTCCCTCCGGTGCCCAAGGATTAAACATTTCCATATTGGTATTATCCTTCACAGGTTAACTCGTTACTGAACTCTCTGTTCTCATGTCTATATCTCCTTTTAGTCAGAAACCTTCCGTTCAAAAACAATAAAGTTGCATTTGTAACGCAATTGCTTTACAGTTTGAAGCAGGATAGGAGGTGGTCGTTATGGCAAAGAATGCAACTATAAACATGCGGGTCGATGCATCCCTAAAAACTGACGTTGAGCGTATTCTTCATGTGCTTGGCATCTCCACTACCGAAGCAATTAACATGTTTTTGAATCGAGTTCGCCTTTCCAAGGGCATTCCGTTTCCAGTGCAGATGAGCGACGATGAGTTCCGAAGCTATCTTGCCGAATGCTCCAGTGAAGATGAAGCAATTAGCACAGAGGAAACAAACCAGATAAAGCTGGCTCAAAACGAAGTTAGAGAAAATAAGGTTATCAGTTTTGATGAAATAAAACGGTCACTTGGCATATGATTCAGATTCTCTTTACTGCACAGGCTGAGAAACAAATTGCGAAGCTGGATAGAAATGTAAAGCTTCGTTTAATATCTTCCTTGGAGCGTCTGCGTGAATCGTATCCAGTTGGTGATATGCGTAAGATGCAAGGTTATGACGATTTGTGGCGGTTGCGCGTCGGTGATTACCGGGTTGTCATGCAGATTGATCTTGTCACTGCCTGTATCACTATCACTGTAATTCGTGTTGGTCATCGCAAAGAAGTCTACCGGTAATTAAATCTCACGATTTTCGGCTGTTCATGCCGATAGTTGGCTAACTCTTCCCGCTGATCGCGTCTCACCAACCGTCACCTACTCTTTTCTTGAAAAAAATTCATGGTTCGTGGAGTAGCAACCTCCCAACCTTCGATTTCAATTTTTCCATCAGCGAAAAGACTGCGGACATCGCTCCTTACTTCTGCCATCCGAATGTTGTCCTTCAGCTTGAAAAAAATATCTTCAATAGTGATGCCTGTATTGTATTTGATAATGAAATATATTTTTGTTCTCCTGCTATCCTCTCGATAAATATCATTGCCTGTTGGGGTATTTTAGAACTTCACTGGAACGGCACATTGCTCAGCAGTGTTGATGTCATGGCCAAATGGGCGAAAAGCATGATCTGGAAAGGAATTCATCCCATCGTCGATATCAGTACGGTTATATATAAGGTGATTCGCAGCAAAGAGTGTACCGTATAACATGTTCGGTATCGATTTTCCGTTCATGGTTCGACAGGCTCACCACGAACGGAAAATAAGGCGGTTATTAAACCTGAATCCGTTCGCCCTGAGCTTGTCGAAGGGT
>CAIYUY010000281.1 GCA_903929485.1 uncultured Desulfuromonadales bacterium | reverse complement strand
GGTGGTGGAGATGGTTCCGAAAGGGAAGGCACTGGAGCAGTTGAAGAGCAAGGGGTATGCCGAGAAATACCGGCGGTACGGTGAACCCATCAGCTTGGTCGGCGTGGAGTTCAGCCGCGAGAGTCGGAACATCGTGGGATTTGAGGTCGAAACAAGCGGTTAGTCTCTTACAACTTCATCCTTAACTCTTGTTCCCAAGCTCCGGCTTGGGAACATACTTGTGGGTGAAGCTCCAGCTTCAGAGATGACAGGGTAACTATGCCATGACCTTCTTTCGTAGGGGCGTCCCTTGCGGGCGCCCTTACGGTAACGGAACCTTTCCAAAACGACTATCACCTTCGCTTTTCCCACCTCCACCCCCCCCGTCGTCATATGGCGTGCTTTATCTCTCTTTCTAATCGTTGACCCGTTTGCCTTCTTCCCCCTCCCTGCATCCCCTTCCGTCAAATGGCGTTGCATATCGGTCAAAGCACTGATTAAACATGTTTTTTACCCGTAAAAACTCGTTACATTTCGATGCATTTAGATGCATTTCGTTACAATCGAGACGGGTTGCGTTATGCATCCTTGTTTCATTATTATTTTTATTTATTATCTGAAAAGTTATTGTAGCGGCCGCTCCGGTCGCTAACCGCTAAAACGTGAATATTCCGGTTGTTCCTCTTTTGGTGCTGCCGCTCTCACTGCAATCTTTGTGTATATACTTTGCGTCCCTGTCGGCATAGCCTTTCTCGTCGCGGACAGGTTCGTGCAGAGGAAGGAGAATAAAAACAGAAGGCGGGTTTACTCTCCAGGTACGAGATGGCGAATATCCGCAATTGGTTTGCGCTGAACGGTCGCAGTTAAAAATGAACGCCTTTAAAAAAGAGGTCAGGATCAAGGCAACGACTCCGTCTTGGTCTGTTTTTCTCGGAGTCACTCATACGAGGTGAGAAGATGAGTAGAAAATTGTTTTGTTTGATGAGTTGTCTGTGTGCCGTGCTGACGTTCTTCATGGCCGGTTGCGGCGGTTCCGGAAATTCACCGGCAGCTGTGGACACCAGCGCGTATCCGGGCACGTATACGCTGGTCTCAAAGGACGCCACGTATACCTATACGTCGACGGCGATCATCAATACCGCCTCGCCGCCGGTTATCACCATTTCGGGAACAACCGCGCGAACACATAACCTTACCGGCGTCGTGACGCAACTCACCGAAGTTTTCTCTTCCCTTGCCATTACCGATGCCGGCGTTACCTTCAAGGTTGTCGGAGCCGATGAGAAGGGAGCCTACAGTGAGACCTATCGCGGCGTCAGAAACGCCAACGGTAAACTGATCGGCACCTATACTGATCCCACCGTTCCCGGCGATATCGGCGCCTGGAATGCCACGCTTGCAATCCCGCTGTCCGGAACATACACCCTTGTGTCAAAGGACGCCACGTACACCTATACCTCCACGGCGCTCATCACCAGCGCCCCTGCCGTGTCGATCCTGATTTCCGGGACAACGGAGCGGAAGAAAAACGCCGACGGAACCATCACCGCGCTTACCGAAACTTTTTCCAACCTGACGGTTGCGGGAAATGCCGTGACGTTCAAGGTGACGGGATCAGATGAAAACGGCGCGTACAACGAAACCTATACCGGCAGTAGAGACGCCAATGCCGCCATGTTGGGAACGTATGTCGATCCCTTGAAACCGGCTGATACGGGGAGCTGGGGTGCGGCGCCGGCTCTTCCCCTGGCCGGTACCTACAAGTTTGTCTCCATCGATGCGGTCTACAGCTACGCGACGACGGTAATCATCGACGCAGCTTCTCCCCCCACGATCAAGGTCTCGGGAACCACCGCACGGAAAAGCGCCACGGGGGTCATTACTCCTTTGACCGAGGTCTACTCGAATCTCGTCGTCACCGCCACGGGGGTGACCTTCAAGGTCGCGGGATCGGATGAAAATGGGGCATACAATGAGACGTACACGGGCTTTATTGATGCCGCCGGCAATCTCACCGGCACCTATTTTGATCCGTCGCTTCCCAAGGATCTTGGCGCATGGAGCGCAAGCAAGTAATCCTGAAAACGGCAGGTGAACCACGGAGGCACGGAGACACGGAGGAAAACAGTGAGAAAATCTGTTTTTTGGTTTTAGCCCAAAAGGTTTGAGCAATGTTAGAACTTACCTCAGTGTAACCATCGCAAACTGAGACAGATTATTCTCAGTGTCTCCGTGTCTTCGTGGTGGACTGTTTTTTTAGGTCTCTTACAACTTCAGTCGTTACAATTTCTGAGCAAACTTGAAAATTCAAAACCGTTGTACGCGGATAAACGCGGATGGACGCGGATCAAACTCTTTTATTCACTCTGAGACCGTCGCAAGACCGACCTGGGGATCATTATCATTACCGCCCGGGACGGCATGGAAGACCGGGTGCGGGGGTATGGCGCGGGGGCCGATCTCTATCCGGTCAAGCCGGTGAACATGCCGGAACTGGCGGCGGCTATCGTCAACCTGGCGCGTCGCCGTCGAGAGCGAATTACCCCGATGAGCTCTCCTCTCGCCGAACAGTGGACTCTGGAGCGGGCATCCTGGGCCCTCGTCTCCCCCCTGGGAGTCAGGGTGCTGTTGTCCGGACAGGAACGGACCCTGGTCAAGTGTCTGGCGGAGGCCGAGGGAGAGTCGGTGGCTCGCGCCGACCTTTGCGCCGTGCTGGGGTATGATGAAGCCGGCGGTGACTCCCGAGCCCTGGATTCCATCGTGCAGCGGTTGCGGCGCAAGATCGAGAGCGCCACCGGACGTCCGGTTCCCCTGGAAAGCGGCTACCGCCGGGGGTACGGGTTCTCCGTTCTTCTCCGGATGACGTAACCGGCCAACGCCCAGGATACCCGCAAGGGGCATCCCTGCAAACCCCGAATTTCGTAGGGTCGTCCCTTGCGGGCGACCATGAATGTCGGGTAGTCGAGCTGCCGACATCCGGTCCCTGAGCGAAGTCGAAGGGCCGTCATACGGCGTAGCGAGTCGGTTAAAGCACGGGAAAACAGCTTTTTAAACCACTTTCGGCCGATGCATTTCGACACATTTCGGCACATTTCGACACAATTGCAGCTAGTTGCGCTACCGATCCAAGGTCTGTCATTATTTGTTGTCAACGTCTACTACGATAAGCGTGGCGGACGCTTCCTGACGGATCGCCGAAAGGTTTAATGGATCCGGTAATTTTTCCCTGTTGTTTTCCCCCTTCCTACCCTTCATGTCTCTATTTTCGGAGTTCCCGCCGGCACGATCCACCCATACTACGGATAGGTTCGTGCAGCGGCAGGGGATAAAACCGGCGGCAACGAATCAGCAGGTAAAGCTGTAGACCGAAAGCGAAACCGAAAAAGGAGAATGAATGAACGGACTGAAGTTGTACCGCCGCCTCACCGGGGTGGCGGCCATGCTGGCGCTGACCATGGTGACCTGGGCGGGGAGCGCACTGGCGGCTTTACCGACAGTGACCATCCTCACCCCCACCAACCTGGGAGTCAACCAGGTTACCCTTAACCTGCAATCCACGCGCACGGGAACCAGCTTTTTCACCCTGCAAAAGGGGAGCGGGGTGGCCTGCGGCAGCGCTGCTAATGTCAAGGCGGGGCTGACCGCCGCCGCGACGTCGACGATAGCCGCCTACCACGGCTCCCTGCCGCTCACCGCAAACGTGACGGGGCTCTACACCCAGCGTAACCTGCCCCAAAACAGCCCCTATACCGTCTGCTTCACCAACAACTCTACCGTGGCTACCCCGGTTACGGCCAATTTTACCACTACCACCCCCAAGGCCCCCGCCACCCCGGCCTGGAATTACGTGGGCTCCAGCTTGGGCTTCCTTGCCTCCAATACCTCTCCCACCTCCCTGGCCTTTGCCCCGGACGGAACCCCCTATGTAGCGTATCAAGTCCTCACCACTAATCTGGCGAACGTGAAAAGGTACAACAGGGCGCTGACCACACCCGCATGGGAAAACGTGGGGAACGGCGGATTTTCCGCCGCTGGTGCCGGGTACCCTTCCCTGGCCTTTGCCCCGGATGGCACCCCCTACGTGGCGTATCGGGACGTCAACGCCGGTGGCAAGGCGACCGTGATGAACTTCACCGGGATTACCGTGGCCGTCCCCACTGGGTGGAGTCCGGTGGGGACCGCCGGCTTCTCCCCCGACCTTATCAATCAGATCGTTCTGGCTATCGCTCCGGACGGCGCCCCCTACGTGGCGTTTCGGGACCTCTCCCTCTCCGGCAATGTGACCGTGATGAAGTTCACCGGGATTACCGTGGCCGTCCCCACTGGATGGAGTCTGGTGGGGAGCGCCGGCTTCTCCCCCGGTTCGGTTATGGAACTGTCCCTGGTCTTTGCCCCGAATGGGACCCCCTATGTGGCATACACTGACAACTCTCCTTCAGGAAATAACAAGCTGACCGTGATGAAGTTTGATGGGACGGCGTGGGTCAATGTGGGGCTCCCCGACTTTTCCCCTTCAGCCACCTCTTCCACTACCCTTCGTTCATCCCTGGCCATTGCCTCGGATGGGACGCCTTACGTGGCGTATGCGGACACCAGCACGACCCCCCCCGGCATGGCGACCGTGATGAAATTTGACGGGACGGCCTGGGTTAAAGTGGGGGGCGCCGCCTCCACCGTTGCTACGACGGCCACCTCCCTGGCCTTTGCCCCTGACGGGACGCTCCATGTGGCGACTCAAAGCCCAAAAGCGACAGTCAGTAAGTTCAATACCGGAACCTCAACATGGGAAACCGTGGGGAACGTCGGGTTCTCCACCACCGCTGTCTCTGGCAGCGGCACTCTGGCTTTTGCCATGGATGGGACCCCCTATCTGGCGTATGCCTACGGTTCTATTTTCATACAGAGGCTGATCAACAGCACCACCACCACGCTGACCTCCAGCCTTAACCCCTCCAACGCGGGCGATTCGGTCACCTTTACCGCCACGGTGGCGTCCGCCATCGCCCCCGGCACGGTCAAGTTCTGGGAAGGCCAGACCCAACTTGGGGTCGACACTACCCTTGCCTCCGGTGTCGCCGCCACCAGCACCAATGCTCTCGTCGCCGGAACTCACAGCATTACAGCCAATTACTACGGTTATGAGGTGTACATCGGCGCCGACAGTTATAAAGCATCGGTTACCACGGCCCTCTCCCAGGTGGTAAACGCCGGCAAGTCGCCGGCGGTGATAACCTTTGACACGGTGCCGACCCCCACGTATCTGGGGGGGGACTTCACCGTACATGCCACGACCACCAACAGCGACAGCACCACCCTGACCTACAGCAAGGTGAGCGGCCCCTGTACTTTCGGCACTGGCGGCACCTTCAGCTCCACCGGCGCCGGGACCTGCGTCGTTCAGGCCGACGGCGTCGCCACCACCAACTACAAGGCGGCTTCTCAGACGCAGGATGTGACCATTGCCCCGGCTACCCAGACCGCCACCGTGACCAGCGGTCCGTTCTCCTATGACGGCACCGCCAAGAGCGTAACGGTCTCCTGCTCCGGCGGCGGCACTGCCACCGCCATTACTCCGGCGACACAGACCAACGCCGGTAGCACCGCGGTGACGGCCACCTGCCCGGCGACTCTCAATTACAACGTCGGGACCGGACTTGCCGCCGGAAACTTTGTGATCAACAAGATCACCCCGACGGCTTCAGTATCGAACACACCACAGAACTACACCGGTTCGGCCCAGTCCGCCACGGCAACCTGTCTGGGTGGCGGCATCTCCAGCAACATCACCACCGGCGGCAGCGCGACTCAGACCAACGTCGGAACGTACGCGGTTACGGCGGATTGCGCGGCCAGCACGAACTACAACGCCGCGACGACTCTTGCGGCCGGGAATTTCATCCTCGGCAAGATCACTCCCACGGCCTCGGTGGGTAACAGCCCGCAGAACTATACCGGTTCGGCCCAGTCCGCCACGGCAACCTGTCTGGGTGGCGGCATCTCCAGCAACATCACCACCGGCGGCAGCGCGACTCAGACCAACGCCGGAACGTACGCGGTAACGGTGAATTGCGCCGCCAGCACGAACTACAACGCCGCGACGGCTCTTGCGGCCGGAAACTTCATCCTCGGCAAGATCACTCCCACGGCGACCGTGGCTAACAGCCCGCAGAACTATACCGGTTCGGCCCAGTCCGCCACGGTCACCTGTCTGGGTGGCGGCATCTCCAGCAACATCACCACCGGCGGCAGCGCGACTCAGACCAACGTCGGAACGTACGCGGTTACGGCGGATTGCGCGGCCAGCACGAACTACAACGCCGCGACGGCTCTTGCGGCCGGGAATTTCATCCTCGGCAAGATCACTCCCACCGTGGCGGTGACCGGTTCCACCACGTTCACCTACAGCGGATCACCCCAGGGGCCTGACACGGCAACCAAGGGGGGCTCCACCGGCGCCTTGACCTACAGCTATTCCGGCGCCGGCTATCCTGCCGGCGCAACCAAGCCCACATCGGCGGGAACCTACAGCGTCACCGCAACGGTCGCGGCTGATACCAACTATGATTCGGCTTCTTCCAGCGCCACGGCCTTTACCATCAACAAGGTGACACCTGTTGTGACGGTGACAGCGGGGACGTATACCTACAGCGGTTCGGCCCAGGGGCCGGGTGCGACGGAAACCACCAAGGGGGACTCACCCGGCGCCTTGACCTTCAGCTATCTGGGGACCGGCACGACGACCTACTCAGCAAGCACGACCAAGCCGACGGCGGCGGGAACCTACAGCGTCACCGCAACGGTTGCAGCCGACACCAACTACGCCGCCGCTTCCTCTGACGCAACAGCTTTTACCATCGGCAAGGCATCAGCCACGGTTGTCTTGAGCAACCTGGCTCGGAGCTACAGCGGCAGCGCCCTGACCCCCACGGCAGTCACAAACCCCGTCGGCCTTACCATCGACTGGACCAATGCGCCGCAGACCAACGCGGGGAGCTACACGGTGACGGCCACGGTCAACAGCAGCAACTACCAGGGTTCCATCGGAGGGGAATTCGTCATCACCAAGGTGACGCCGACCCTGTCCATAACCACCACGCAGCAGAGCTATGACGGCGCTTCCCATGGCGCCACGGTCACCGGTTCGGTGGCCGGTTCGGTCACCAACATCACGTACAACGGGATCGCCACCGTGCCGTTCACCGCCGGAACCTATGCCGTCACGGCGGACTTCACCCCCACCAACAGCAGCTACAACAGCCTCACCGGCGCCTCAGCCGGGAACTTCACCATAGACCGGGCCGTACCGACCCTGGCGGTGACCAACTCTCCCACCACCTATACCGGCGCCGCCAAGGCGGCTATCGTCTCCGGCAACGTCTCCGGCGCCGTAAGCAACGTCAAATATGACGGCTCGTCGGCACAGCCGATCAACGCCGGCGGCTATAAGGTGACGGCAAGCTTTAACCCGGCGGATAGCACCAACTACGGCCCGCTGGTCAACGCCCCGGCCGGCGGCTTCATCATAGCCAAGGAGACACCGACCCTAACGGTCAGCAATTCACCGGTCAGCTATGACGGTCTCACTCATGGGGCCACCGTCACCGCCTCCGTAGCCGGCAGCGTCGGCGGCATTCTCACCGGCGGTGGGTTGACCCAGAGCGCCGCCGGAACCTATGCCGTCACGGCGAACTTCATCCCTGCCGACAGCATCAACTACAACTCTCTCTCCAACGCCCCGGCGGGCGACTTCGCCATCCTGGCAGCCAGCAAGGTCAGCGTCACGGTCCGGACCGTCCCGGCCGGACTCACCGTCACCGTCGACGGCGGGGCTGCACAGATTGCTCCGTACACCTTCATGGCGACTCCGGGAAGCAATCACGCCATCGCCACAACTTCTCCCCAGGGGAGTGTGGGCACTCGCTACCTCTTCAGCGCCTGGTCCGACAAACAGGGGATCAGCCACACCATCACCACCCCGAATACGGGGAGCGCCGCCTATACCGCCACCTTCACCACCGAGTATCAACTGACTACGACGGTTTCCCCCGCCGGGAGCGGCGTCGTCACCCTGGCCTCCAACGGCTGGTATGCCGCCGGAGCGACTCCCAGTATCGGCGTCATTGAGGGGAGCGGCTACACCTTCACCTCCTGGAGCGGGCCAGCTGCCAACTATGCCAGCAGCGCCACCTATGTCACCATGAACGGGCCGATCACCGTCACCGCTATCATGAATCCTGTGATGACGACCCTCAGCGCCGCCATGGGCGCCGCCACCGGCGTCACCGGAGCTACCCGGAGCTGGCCGGTCATCCTCACCCCCAGCGCCGGAGTTTCCGCCGCGGCGGTGCAGATTACCGGCTTGACTGTCTCCTCCAGCGGGAGCTGCAAGCCGGTGGTGACCAGCGCTTTTCCCCTCGCCCTGGGGAACATCGCCGCCGGCAACAGCGCCACGGGGAATGTCACCGTGGATTTCAGCAGTTGCAGCGCCGTCAAGCAGAAGACAATCAAGTTCAACGTCACCATCGGCTACAGCACCAATAACGGCGCCTCCACCGGTTCCACCAGCCTCACCGGCGTCGGTCAATAAAATGCGGCATTTCGTAGGGGCGTGTCGCGACGCGCCCCTACACATCACATAACACGGAGGAATTCAATGAAACGTATTCTTATCGCCGGCCTCATGGCGCTCCTGCTGGTCGCCGCTCCAGCCGCCGCCAGCGTCGTGATCTTCGATTTTACCTTTGCCGGCAACGGCGCCACGGCCACGGGGAACATCACCTTGGACATGGCCCTGCTGATCAATCCCGGCCGCAACGTCTTCGACATCAGCGCCGACCAGATATACTCAACCGGCGCCACGCCTTACGGGGCGAACATTGCCGGACTCGTCGCGGCTCTCTCCGTCACCGTGAGCGGCGCGACCCGCGGCAACGGAACCTTCACGCTGGTCGATTTCGACGGAGTGCTCCTGGACACCTCCGTGGGGGTGGATCTGAAGCAGCAACTGGTCGGTCAAACCCTGGTTAAGGTGGGTCCCAACGGCGAAGACCTGCTCTGGGGGAGCACCGGCTACACGAAATTAAAAAGCGATCCCGTCCAGTCGTACGCGGGGGACTTTCAGCTCTTTTCCCCGCTGACCAGCGACGCCCCCACCGGCGGCAACCCGTTCCAGGCCACCGCCCTGGGTGGGGAAATCATGTCCCTCACCTCCTTCGCTCCCGCCACCGTCCCCGAGCCCACCACCTATCTCCTCCTCTGCCTCTCCTTGGGAGTTGTGGGATTCGCGAGACGGCAATTGAGAATTGACGTCGAGAATTGACAGTTGACAATTGATAATTGAAATTTATGAAAAAACATGAAGGGCGGCGCCCTGAGCGAAGTCGAAGGGTGAAACGTCAAAGAGCTCCGGGGTTTCTAAACCTCGGAGCTCTTGCCCATCGCTTGCAGCTCTTCTCCGAACTCACTCTATAACTTTCTGACGTGCCGAATGTATCGGCGTAGTTATAGCATGCGCTTACTATTCACCGTGTTCCGTCCACTTCAGAACAGAATGTGGAGATGCACAGGTGAGAATCAAGCATTTTCAACCTCTTCTCTGCTCAAACCGGTCGCCTGCATGATTGTCGTCAGCGCAACGCCCGCTGCTTTAAGGTTGCGCGAATAGTTTTCTTACCTTCGTCCGCCTTCCGCCTTGCCTCATCCGCCATTCGTTCGGATTCGTCCGCTTTCCGCCTTGCCTCATCCGTCACCCGTTCGGCTTCGGCTGTTTCCTGCCTTGCCTCATCCGTCACCCGTTCGGCTTCGGCTATTTCATGGCTTTGGCGCTGTATCTTACGCTGCATATCCTCAAAATCATCAAGAATGCCGTCTTCAATCTCCATCTGCTTTCTCATCTCCGGTTCCAGTCAGCAGGCCGATTCTTCCCTCCAGCCCCGTATCAATATCAGCGGTAAATTCCTGCGGACGGAAATCAAGGGATTCAATCTCCTCACCGATGATGGAGGAGATCAACAGTTTGGCGATCTTCGCATCTTCCATGAGGTACTTGAAGACGACATCGTAAATCGGATTGGCTATCCGCATGAGGGACTCCCGGATAAACCCGTTCTATGTTCTACGTTCAGGGTTCAAGGTTAAAGGGCTGTATTCGGCCCGGCGGTGGATGAATTTCTTGACACGGTAAGGTGAATCGAAGTAGCTTATCGCATTATTCAAGAGGCACCTCATGCGCAAAAAGCTCCCCATCGGTATTCAGACATTTTCCAAAATTCGCGAAGACAACTGTTACTATGTGGACAAGAGCGGTTTCGCCCTGGCCCTCATCGATCAGGGAAGTCATTACTTCCTCTCGCGGCCTCGGCGTTTCGGCAAGAGCCTGTTTCTGGATACCCTGAAGGAGCTGTTCGAGGGAAACCGGCTCCTTTTCCAGGGGCTGGCGGCAGGTGATCAATGGGACTGGTCGGTAACCTACCCGGTTATCAGGATCAGCTTCGGCGAGGGAGTCGTAAAAAGCGGCGGTGAGCTGAAGGAGAGAATCACCGAGTTGCTCCGTCATCATCAGCAGCGGCTGGGTGTCAGCTGTGAAGCCGCCAGCAACGCCGGCTGTTTTTTGGAACTGATACAAAAGACTCACCAAAAGTTCGGCCAAAGGGTTGTGGTCCTGGTTGACGAATACGACAAGCCGATCCTGGATAACATCGAATCATCGGACACGGCTACCGAGATGCGTGAAAAACTGAAGGATATCTATTCCGTCATCAAGGGAGCGGATGCCCACGTCAAGTTCGCCTTCC
>CAIYUY010000280.1 GCA_903929485.1 uncultured Desulfuromonadales bacterium | reverse complement strand
GATGGTGTAGGGAGAATAGTTAGGAGGGTTAAAAGGGGAGGTGGCTTAAATTGTTTTCAAATATGATTTGAAGCTATCAAGCAATTCGGCGCGGCCGATTATCGCACGATTCAGCCGAAAATTATCGCACGGCGCTTTACAGCGCCATCATCCTCAAGGATCTGGGGGGCGGCATCGTCAATGCCATGCATGCCGGCGATACGGCGTTCACCATAACCAACGTGGCCACCGATATCACCACCATCACCTACTATGGTCAGGTTACCACCAGGTCGCAAACCGCATCCCCCTCCCTCCCGGCGTTGGCCTCATCTCCAACGGTGGAGACCTTGAAGGGTTACTACACGAACTGGTCCCAACTGACCCCCCTCCGGGATTCCGCGGCGATATCCCAGTCGTCCGACCCCGGCAGTTTCTATTCTCAGATCGCCAATTCGGGGGCGGCTCGCCAGGCCCAGGGAAAGGTTAGCGCCTGCACCATGGATCGTGCCGGGCGAGTGGACACTACCACCAGATCCTTCAACGATTCCGGTTCCGGCCAACTCTGCACCGATCATCTGGTCTACGTGCGTATTCACAAGGTCGATGACGTGACCTATCAGCTCCAGTACCTGGACACCGGCCCGGCCGGTCCGGTCACCGCGCACAATAACTGTAATGATAATCCGGGGGGCGACGGCTGGCTTACCTACAAGAGTCTGCTGCTCGGCAGACCGGACCCGGCCAAGCTCGGTCAACTCATGGCCGCCACTTCCAACATGGACAACCTGGGGGGACCTGGTTGCACCACAGGATCGGCCTCCGTGGACGGCGTCCTCAACGGTTTTGACGCCTCCATCCAGGTGGCGATGTCCTGCCCCGGTCGAGATGCTCAATGGCCGACCTTCGGCTGGAGCTATTTCTTCGACTTCAAGGAAGACAGCTACACCGAGTCCGTGGAGGACAGATGCGTCACTCTTGCCGCCGATCCCCACTGTCGGTTGCAGCAGGAAGAGATCGACGGAGTCATGACCACCCAGAACTTCACCCCCACCGGCTTCACCCCACTCCCTTCCTGCAAGAATTTCACCGGTGAGGTGGGGACCAACAAGATCTGCCGTGACTGGTGGCAGAAGAAACGGACCTATGTTTGCGGTTCACAGCAGTATGACTTGTTAGCAAGAGCTACGCCCTCTCCAGGTCCGCCGTCAGCGGCAGACAGTCGCTACCCGACGGGTATTTCAACTTCGCGGCGAACATCAGCCGTGAATATGCCATGACCGGGGTGGACAGCGCATCACTCAAACGGATGCTGGAACTGGGGCAGTACGGCGAGGCCAGGCCGGTGAGGATCGACAGCCGGCAGACCCTTGATTTTCTGCTGAAACGCTACGGTAGTTACCTCGGTGCGGCCACATCGGCCCGGAGCAGCTATATCGATGCCTGGAAGGAGTTCGGCCCTGCCGGTTTCACCTTCCTTGACGGTTCCGCGCTCACCTTCACCAACTGGCCGGCCACCGGAGTTTATGCCGGGGAGGAGCCGCAGGCGGTCGTCATGGGGAGTGACGGTGTCTGGAACAGCGGTCTTGACGGGGGACGCACCGCCCAGATCGTGGAGTTTTCCGGCAAGCTGGATTGCGCGACCTCCTACATTGACCCCTCAACCATTACCCCACCGCCTCCTCCGCCTGAGCCCCCGCCCCCTGACCCCAACGCCATCGGCAACATCATGTGCGGACAGGATCTCAACCACAACGGCTACGCCGCCGACCCCGGCGAGGTGGCAAACTGTATCCAAACGGCGCAGGGACAGTTCTGTCCGGTGGGGGCGACGGAGTGTGTGGAGAGTTACACCGCTCCGGTCTGCCCGGCGGGTTCGACCCTTCAGACGACTCGCGACATGTGTCAGGCGACGTCCCAAAATGTCTGCGGCAGCGGCTACAGTTGGGATGCCGGAATTGACAAATGCACCAAGGCGGTGGTCTGTCCGGATGCCGGAGTATTTAACCCGGTGACCGATCGCTGTGAAAAGCTGGTTCAGAATGAGTGTCCCGTGGGGTACGTCTATGACGCGAATCCTGCCGGTCCGACCTATGATCGCTGCGTCAAACCGGCGACATGCGCCGATGGCGGGGTCTACTCCACTGCCAATGAGACGGCTACCAGGGGCCGCCGGACCGGGTTACGCTGCCACGGGCGAGGCGGGCGGGATCGTTTGCGGTTGATCTGACCTACACTTTGGAGATGGATGTTCCCGATGGCAAGGGAGGTATCCTCTATCCCAAGGGATACACCTTCATTCCGTTGGAGTATGTGGTCTACCCGAAGAGCATCGTGATCATCAACGGCAACGATCCCGAGCAGCTGCAGTGGTTTGTCTCCTCGGAGTACGCCACCCGGCTGGATGTGACACTGCTCTTGACCGAGGGGCGACATCCTGTTGTCGCGAAACGGCTGAACCGTCCCCTGTTCTATGCGGACCGGAAGATCATCGACCGGTTCCGGCTGAAGGCGGTTCCCTCCATTGTCAGGCAGAAGGGGCGATTCATGGAAGTGAGCGAAATCGATGTTCGGCGTGATACCGTAAAAAAGGGTGCCGTCGCCGATCAGGGACGATAGAAAAGCAATTTAACACAGTGTTGTCTGGTTAGGTTTTTGCAAGTGGCAATTTACCCCCTCATCCGCCCTGTCGGGCACCTTCTCCCCCGGGGAGAAGGGACGCTACTTGTGGCATTCAGGTGAAGGGGGTATCCATTTCGCTCCACCTAATACAATATATGGTATATGAGCGATGAGTCGATCCTTACTACATGCGGTCATGATTACCCGCGGAACTGGGCTGAGTTTCTCGGCCAGTTCGGGAATGATCAGGCCTGTGCCAAATATCTTGAGAAGCTGCGCTGGCCAGAAGGTTTTGTGTGCCCATCTTGCGCCAGCAAAGGTGATCCCTATCGTGCTTCACGATCTCGTTTGATTTGCCGTACGTGTCGCGCTCAATTCACTGTCACTGCCGGGACTATCTTTGAAGGGACTCGGACCCCTTTGACAATGTGGTTCATAGCAATATGGTACGTTACCACTCAGAAAAACGGAGTAAGTGCGCTTAGTCTCAAGAGGATTCTCGGAATAGGCAGCTACCAGACCGCGTGGACTATTCTTCACAAGCTGAGAAGGGCGATGGTTCGCCCTGGCCGGGATCGACTTTCCGGTATTGTTGAAGTCGACGAGACGTATGTTGGAGGCGAAGAAGAAGGTGTTCAAGGCCGTCAGACTGAAACTAAGGCCATTCTTGCGATCGCCATTGAACTGCATACACCAAAAGGATACGGTCGTGTCCGGATACGTCAGATTAAAGACGTGTCTGGTGATAGCCTCATCCCGTTTATTGTAGATACTGTGGAACCTGGCTCCACAGTGAAAACAGATGGCTGGAAGGGGTATAATGGACTTGCAAAGCATGGCTACACCCATAATAAGACCATCCTGTCAGATACAGGAGATCCTGCACATGTTGCGATGCCAGGCGTGCACCGTATCGCCTCTTTATTGAAGAGGTGGCTCTTGGGAACTCATCAAGGTGCGGCACTCCCAGTTCATTTAGACGACTACTTAGATGAATACACCTTTCGTTTCAATCGAAGGAATTCGAGATCACGCGGATTGTTGTTCTATAGGTTGCTCCAAAATGCTGTTGTAGTAAGCCCGACGTCATACCGTGCGATCGTCGACTGCCGGAGATGATCGCAACCGGTAGGGCTGTTGGAGCGAAGTGGATACCCCCTTCAGGTGATAATAGGGATTTATATGATTCCTTCTCCCCCCGGGAGAAGGTGGCCGCAGGCCGGATGAGGGGACAATGCAGGGTTTGGACGATCCTGCAAGTATCAAACCGGACAACGCTGAATTTAACAGGGATGTACAGGATATACAGGATGCCTCCGACTATGAAGTTGTCACATATCCTTGCAGTTCTGCTTCTTCTGTTCCTGCTCCTGACGGGCGGCGCCTCTGCTCAGGCCGCCGGAAGCGCCTGCAAGGGGAAGGTGCTCAACCCGGTGACCGATATCTGCTGGCACTGCATGTTTCCGGTGAAGATGGGAAGCGTCACCTTCGGCAACGGGGCGGAAGCCGCACCCGGCGCTATCACCTCACCGGTCTGCGCCTGCCCCAACGGTAGCGGAAGCCTCACCGTAGGAGTCTCCACCGCCTTCTGGGAGCATGCCCGGCTCATCGAGACGGTGAAAGATCCCTACTGCTTTCCGGTCCTGGGTGCCGGCATGACCAACCCCAAGCCGGGGTTTGCCTCGGGTGAGGTCAGAAGCAGGGAGTACGGGGATTCGGATTTCGCCTTTCAGCAGGTCCACTACTTCTACTTCCCGGCATGGTCGCTCCTGAAACTGTTCATGGATTTTCCCTGCGCCGAGAGCCGGGCCTTTGATCTTGCCTACCTGAGCGAGGTCGACCCCATGTGGAACGATGACAGCCTCTCCTTCATCATCAACCCCGAGGCCCTCCTGTTCGGCAATCCGGTTTCGCAGCTGGCCTGTGTCGCCGACAGCGTGGCCGCCACCATCACCCAGCCCATTGATCCCCTCTTCTGGTGCATGGGGAGCTGGGGCTCGTTCTACCCCCTGTCGGGAAGCATGGTGGAGAGTAACCCGCTGAACGTCAATGCCGGTCTGGCCGCCAGACTCCTCTTCAAATTGAGTCGGGAGACGCTCCTCTTCGATACCGGGATCAACCAATGCTCCAGCGCCGGGGTCGTCACCCCCATCCTGGTCAAGAGCAACTACCGGTTGCAGATAGCACGACCGGTGCGGGGCAATGACTGTCTCCCCATCGGCAGACCATCACTGATCTGGGGGGCGGCCAAGAATCCCCCCTTCGGAACCGACTCCACCTCACCGGATAATTTTCTCTGGTCATTGACACGCAGGAGGGTCTGTTGCGTCGGCTATTCACTGAACTAATCCTGGTGCTCCTGCTCATCCCCGCCCTGGTGCGGAGGGAACCCACGTTGCACTCCGTCTCGGATAGACGGGAAAGCAGTCCCCCGGTGAGTATTTCCGAGGTGACGACTGCCCTGGAGAAGGCCGGTGGGGTGGCGAAAAATATGACCTTGCCTGCCAACCGTGATAAGGCAGCAATGACGGAGCTTGCCGGCAGGGTGGATTATTACCGCTCCAGTGAGTTCCAGGGACGTCTGCGAGGGGAGACTGACCGGCTCTCGCGGGAACTGTTCGGCGCCGCCGCTACCCGGTTCTATCAGGACAGTACCGTTCCCGGTGTGGGAGGGAGACTTGGCAGCGACGAGCGAATCTACCTCTTCATCTCGTCAGCCATGCCGCTGTCGACGTTGAGAAAATATGCCGCCTCGGTGGCCCGCCTGGGTGATCCCAACGTCATCATGGTGCTGCGGGGTTTTGTCGGGGGGATGACACAGATCCGGCCGACCATCCGGTTCATCGCCTCGGTACTGCAACGAGACTCTGCCTGTGATCCAGGAGAAGAGGAGTGCGAGATGTTGTCGGCAGCTTTGGTCGTCGATCCCCTGCTGTTCCGCCGGTACGGCATCGACCGGGTCCCCGCCGTCGTCCATGCCCAAGGTGTCACGGCGGAGGATGCCGGGTTGAGTGAAGGGGATGAAAAGAACACCAGTATTGCGGAGAGCCGGACGATTTTCGGTGACGCATCCCTCGAATATCTCCTGGAGCAGCTCCAACGGGAGAGCGCTTCCCGTTCCCTGCGGCAACTCCTTGACGGCTCCAGGCGAAAACAGTGAGGGCGGCAGCTTTTGCCGGACCACACAAGACGGAGAGATAAGGTGATTCGCAGCAAAGAGTGTACCGTATAACATGTTCGGTATCGATTTTCCGTTCATGGTTCGACAGGCTCACCACGAACGGAAAATAAGGCGGTTATTAAACCTGAATCCGTTCGCCCTGAGCTTGTCGAAGGGT
>CAIYUY010000279.1 GCA_903929485.1 uncultured Desulfuromonadales bacterium | reverse complement strand
CAATGCGCTGATTGATGTGTCGGTACCGTGTATGGGATAGTCCATGGGTGGTTAAGCGAGCGAGTGGGGAGGAGTTGCGCTATCTGAATGGTGAAATGGTTGGGTTTCGGGTGTCATGGCGACAACAGCCTCATGGCCCTTAAACCCTCAGTGAGAATAAAGAGATCATCGGCCACTATTTCGAGGGTTTTGATGATGTTGATTTTTGTCCGGACACCTTGTATCGGGAGAGTGTCCGATTAAAGAAAGCCGAAACGAAAGATTGACGCTTCATGCGAAATTTTGTACTCTCCTTCCATGCCTACACTGCTCATTCATGCAAATTACCGCTTTATCTGTCGGGGAACCGGCATAAAGTGGCCTGATCCGGATTATCATCTGAGCATTGTTGCAATGCTCGCCATCGAGGAGCGTCGGTTGGCTGCATAAAATTTCCGGTTTGGGACTGTTTCGGCCCCGTCTCCTCTCCAGGATACGGGGCCTTCTGTTTCGTTTTGTGTCTCCGATTACTAGCAAAACAGGTTCCCCATGTTCAATGTCATGAGACTCAACCGTAATGTCCGGAGCATCCGGCGGACCCGCGTCATCATGGGGGTCTTTATCTCCTACGGCTTCGATCAGCTCCTGGAAAGCTTCAACCTCCCGGCCCCTTTCCGGAAGCGTCGGCTCTTCCGCCGGGAACAACGGGATGTCGCCGGCCTTGACCCGGCCCGGCGGATGCGGCTGGCCTTCCAGGAACTTGGCCCCACCTTCATCAAACTGGGGCAACTCCTCTCCACCCGCCCCGACCTGATCCCCAAAAGCTTTGCCGATGAGTTTGCCTTCCTCCAGGACCGGGTGCCGTCGGTTCCGGTGGAGGAGATCCGCCGACAGATTCAGCAGGAGCTGGGAGGGACGCCGGAATCGCTCTTCGCCACCTTCGACCCGGCACCTCTGGCTGCCGCTTCCGTCGCCCAGGTCCACCGGGCTACCTTGAAGAGCGGTGAAGAGGTGGCGGTGAAGGTTCGGCGTCCCGATATCGTGGGGATCGTGGAGACGGACATCGATATTCTTTCCGTCATGGCCGGCTGGGGAGAACGGCACCTGACGGCAGGTTCATCCTACGATCTCCCGGGGGTGGTGCGGGAATTTTCCCGAACCATCCGCCGGGAGATGGATCTGGCGCGAGAAGGGCGGACCATTCAGCGGTTCCAACGAAATGCCGGCAAAGATCCGACCCAGTACTTTCCCGCCGTTTACCCGGAGCTGACGTCACCGGGAGTGCTGACCCTGGAATATGTCCGGGGGATCAAGGTCTCCGATCTTGACGGGCTCCGTCGCTCCGGACTGGACTGCCGTACCATCGCCGCCCGGGGAGCGGATATCTTTCTCCGCCAAGTGGTGGATAACGGTCTGTTTCATGGCGATCCCCATCCGGGGAATATCTTCATCCTCCCCGATAATGTCATCTGTCTCCTGGATTTCGGCATGGTGGGACACCTGGAAGGGAGTACCCGGCTGTTTCTCTTCCAATTGCTCCAGGCTCTCCTTAATAGGGCGCCTGATGAACTCATTGAGATCCTGGATGACGCCGGGCTCCTTGCCGAACCGGCGACGAAACCGGCATTGCGCCGGGATTTGGCCGAGTTTATTGACTGTTATCTGGATATTCCGCTGCGGGAGATCCAGGTGGGGCGGCTTCTTTCCGAATTCGTGGAGATCATCACCCACTATCGGATCAGACTTGACGCCGACCTGCTCCTCCTGGTCAAGGCTCTCATCGGTGTGGAGGGGCTGGGGCGGCGTCTGGACCCCGATTTCGACATGATAATTCACCTTCGCCCTTTCATTCAGGCGGCCATGAGGGAAAAAGCGGCCCCCCTGGAGGTTGCAAAGGATCTCTACTCCTACCTTCAGTCGTTTTTTAAGCTCTCACGGAATCTTCCACGTGATTTCAAGGAGATTATTACCCGGATCAATCGGGGAACCATGAAGATTGACCTGGAGCATCGGGGGCTGGAGCGGTTCATAACCGAACTTGACAAGGCCAGTAACCGCCTCTCTTCCAGCACCATCATCGCCGCCCTGCTGGTCGGTTCGGCCATCATCGTTACCACCGACAAAGGTCCGAAACTTTTAGGTTTTCCCTTTCTCGCCTTTGCAGGGTATGTCGTTGCCGGCATCATGGGACTCTGGCTGGTCGTCGCCATTCTCCGTTCGGGGAAGCTGTGAGATTGTGTGATCAGTTTGCTTGACATTCGTGAACATAGGTATGACAATGTCCGGCTCGAACCTTGAACCTTGAACCTTGAATCCGGAACCGCGGACCTATGACCCTTCTTCGTTGTCTCCAGATCCTGGCTGTTGCCGGCCTCATTTCCGGCTGCGCCTCCTCCACCCCCTCACGGAAGGGTGCGCTTGCTCTGCACCAGGCACTGGGAAAGAGTCGTGTCATTGAACGTTTCCCCGATGAGTATCGCAGTTTTATCACCACCATCGCCCGGGCCGAAACTCTTGCCGAGCGAGGGGAGTCCCTTCAGTCGGAGAACGTTTATCGTTTGGCTCTCTTGAAGGGGCACTCGCTGACTACGCGAGCCACGGAACCCGAGCTCATCGTCGCCCCGGCAAAAGGTGTTCCTGCCCGTCTCCCTTCCCTTGAACAGTCCATGGAGATCCTGCCCGTTTCCCCAGTCGGCGCCACTTTGCCCGATACGGTTGGGGAAGCGGAAGGGATACTCACGCCGAAAATTCAGACGAAAGTTCCGCCGGGAGCGTTTTCCCCCGCCGTTTCTCCGCAGCCGCTTCCCAGGGAACAGGGGATACGGCAGACGGAACTGGCGCCGGAAACCATGTCCGCTGGTTTGTCTCATGTGGAGTCGCTGCTACCCCTCTCTACCCTTCCCGGCGAGGAACTCCCCATGGCCGACATGAGGCGTTTCATCGGTAACCGTGGCTATTACACGGTGAAGAGAGGAGATTCTCTCAAACGGGTGGGAGCCCGTTTAGGGGTCGACTGGCGTCATCTGGCCAAAAGCAATGGTCTTGTTTCAAATGTGCAGCTCCAACCGGGGCAGATCATTGCATATGATAACCGGAAGATCGTCCCCACTGCGCTGCGGGACGGTCTCGTTATCAATATCGCCGATCGGACTCTTTACCTGCTGAAAAACGGAGCAGTGGAGTACTCCTACCCGGTGGCCGTGGGGAAACCACCCCATCCGGATGATGACGAGGACTGGACGACTCCCACCGGCCGGTTCATCATCACCACCAAGGCCAAGGACCCCATCTGGAGGGTCCCTCAATCGATTCAGGATGAGATGGAACAGCATGGCAGGGAGCCGATCAAGGAGGTCGCGGCGGGGAAAGGGAACCCTCTGGGGAAGTACGCCATGAAGACCTCACTTTCCGGGATCCTGATTCATAGCACCAATTCACCCTCATCCGTCTACAGCTATGCCAGTCACGGCTGCATCCGGGTCATGCCGGAGCATATGGAAAAGCTCTTCCCGGTGGTCCAGCCGCGAACCTCGGGGATAATTGTTTATCAGCCGGTGAAGCTGGCGGTGTCACTGGAGGGAAGGGTCTTCCTGGAGGTTAACGGTGATGTTTATGGCCGTTTTTCAGGGAATCTGGAGAGTGAGGTCAGAAAACTGGTCTCACGGCGGAAGGTCGAGACGAAGGTCGACTGGACCAAGGTCGCAAGAGTTCTCAAGAAAAAGAGTGGCATCCCCGAAGAGATTACCCGCGAACATGCCGGCGTTGTCCGCCCGAAACCGGCGGGAGGTGAGAAAACCGCCTTTGCCATCCCCGTCGCCCCTCTTTCCCCGCTGTAAGTGAGGTTCATCTTTTGGATAACGTGAAGAAATTGAAGCGCGCCCTGGGGCGCGCCGTGGCTGACTTCAACCTGATTGAAGAGGGTGATCGGATCATGGTGGGGGTTTCGGGGGGGAAGGATTCGTACACCCTGCTGCACCTTCTGGAGAGAGTTCGAAAACGGGCTCCCATCAGATTTGAGCTGATGGCCGTCACCATCGATTCGGGCTATCCCGGATTTCGAACCGATATCATCCGGGATCATCTTCAGGAAACCGGCATCCCGTTTCATATTGAACCCACCGAACACTATCGGATCATCGAGGCTAAGCGGCGGCCCGGTTCGTCCTACTGTTCCTTTTGCGCTCGACTCAAACGGGGAACCCTCTACACTCTGGCCCAGCAATTCAACTGCAACAAGCTGGCTTTGGGGCACCACATGGACGACTTTGTAGAGACCCTTCTTCTCAACCAGTTCTATGTGGGCTCACTCAAGGCCATGGCTCCCCGGATGCTGGCCGATAACGGTCACACCACGGTTATCCGGCCGCTGGTCTACGTCGCCGAAGACGACATCATCGCCTTTACCCGGGAGATGAAATTTCCGGTGGTCTGCTGCCGCTGCCCTGTCTGCGGAGTCGCCGATATCAAACGAAGACGGATGAAAGGGCTTTTGACGGAGCTGCAGAAGGAGATTCCCTATATCAAGCAGAGTCTCCTGAACGCGTTGGGAAATGTGATGCCGCGTCATCTGCTGGACACTCACCTCACGAAAATCGACGGCTGACTCTACCCGTTCCCCCTTTTCACGCCTTGACACCTCCCCTCTTTTGGGGTAACGTACTTCGTCCCACCAGATGAAGGGGCTGTTCCTTTTTTCGGAGGCTCCTTTCTCCGTAGCACGTCACGTCGCGGCATTATTCCCGGCAGCATGTACTCCATGATAAAGGTTTTCAACCATGAAAATCACGGCTATTATTCCGGCCCGTTATGCGTCAACGCGCTTTGAAGGGAAGGCTCTGGCGGATATCAACGGTAAACCGATGGTTCGTCACGTCTACGAACGGACGTCCCAGGCGAGGTTGGTCTCCGAGGTCATTATCGCCACGGATGACGAGAGGATTGCCTCCGCCGTTCGCGCCTTCGGCGGTCGGGTTGTCATGACCTCTCTTTCACATGAAACCGGCACGGATCGTCTGGCCGAGGTCGCCGCCGGGTTGGATTCCCGGATTGTGGTGAATGTGCAGGGGGATGAACCGCTCATCGAACCGGCTATGATCGATGAGGCCATCCGTCCACTCGTGGAGGATCCGACCATCGTCATGGGAACATTAAGCAGTCGCATCAGGAATCTACACGACTTTTTGAGCCCAAACGTGGTCAAGGTGGTTACGGACCGTAACGGTTTCGCCCTCTACTTCTCCCGGTCACCGCTTCCTAATTTTCGCGACAAATGGAACGACCTGAAGGATGAAGCGTTTACTTCCGGCAAACTCCTCTGTCACAAGCATGTGGGGCTCTACGTATACCGGCGCGATTTTCTGCTCCAGTACGCTTCAATGCCTCCCACACCTCTTGAATTGTCGGAAAAACTCGAACAGCTTCGGGTGCTGGAGAACGGCTATGGGATCAAAGTTGTAGAAACGGCGTATGACTCCATTGGAGTCGATACTCCGGGGGATTTGGAAAAGGTATTGGAAAGGCTAAAAGGCAGGTGAAAGGTTCTAGGAGGTTTTGTGAAGACAAAGTTTATTTTCGTAACCGGAGGAGTCGTTTCATCCATCGGTAAAGGCTTGGCTGCGGCATCGTTGGGGGCGCTCCTTGAGGCCCGGGGGCTTCGGGTTACCCTCCAGAAACTGGATCCCTACATTAACGTGGACCCGGGGACCATGTCCCCCTTCCAGCATGGCGAGGTCTTTGTCACCGACGACGGGGCCGAGACCGATCTTGACCTGGGACACTACGAGCGGTATACGAATGCCCGCCTCTCCCGCAAGAGTAACTTCACCACCGGTCAGGTCTATTTCTCTGTCATCGAGAAAGAGCGTCGAGGGGACTATCTGGGCGGCACGGTTCAGGTCATTCCGCATATCACCGACGAAATCAAGGCCAAGATCATCGATAACGCCAAGGGGGCCGATATCGCCATCGTGGAGGTGGGTGGAACCGTGGGGGATATCGAATCACTCCCCTTCCTGGAGGCGATCCGTCAATTCAAGGCCGATCGCGGCGCCGGGAATGTTCTCTATCTCCATGTGACCCTGGTGCCGTACATCAGGACCGCCGGGGAGCTTAAAACCAAACCGACGCAGCACTCGGTAAAGGAGCTCCAGACCATCGGAATTCAGCCCGATATCCTCCTCTGCCGGAGCGAGCAGGAGCTTCCTCGGGAGTTGAAGAGCAAGATAGCGCTCTTTTGTAATGTGGATGAAAAAGCGGTAATCAACTCCACCGACGCGGAGCATATCTATGCCGTGCCGCTGGCCCTGCATCGCGAAGGCTTGGATGAGCAGGTTGTGGATAAACTCAATATCTGGACCAAGGCGCCGGATCTGGCTCCGTGGCAGGAGGTCGTGGCCACGCTGCGCAATCCCGCTCAAGGGGAGGTCAGGATCGCCATTGTCGGTAAATACGTGAACCTGGCCGACTCCTATAAGTCGCTAAACGAAGCGCTGGTGCATGGCGGCATTGCCGCGGGCTGCCGAGTAAAACTCTCCTTCGTGGATGCCGAAAAGCTGGAACAGGAAGATGTTCACGAGCATCTGGCCGATCTGGATGCCATTTTAGTCCCCGGCGGCTTTGGTGAGCGGGGAAGCGAAGGGAAGATCAAGGCCATAGAATATGCCCGTACCAAGCTGATCCCTTTTTTCGGAATCTGTTTGGGGATGCAGATGGCTGTGGTGGAGTACGCCCGTAACGTCTGTGGTTTGACCGATTCCTGCTCCAGCGAATTCAAACCGGAGTGCGTTCACCCGGTCATTCACCTCATGGCCGAGCAGAAGTCGGTGAGCCGCAAAGGAGGAACCATGCGGCTCGGCGCTTACCCCTGCACCCTCCTGAAGGGGAGCGTCGCCCAGAAGGCTTATGGTTCCCTGGAGATTTCGGAACGTCATCGCCACCGGTATGAATTCAACAACGGCTATCGCGAGCAATTAACGGCCAAGGGGTTGGTTCTCTCCGGCATCAATCGTGACGGGGACCTGGTGGAGATCGTCGAGATCCCTGATCATCCCTGGTTCCTTGGTTGTCAGTTCCATCCGGAGTTCAAGTCGAAGCCGCTCAATCCACATCCCTTGTTCCGGGCTTTCGTGGCCGCGGCGCTGGAGAATCAGACAAAGTGAAGAGTGAAGGGTGAATTCCATGGTGAAAGAGATAGAAGTCGGGCAGGTACGGGTAGGGGGCGGGCGTCCGCTGGTGCTCATTGCCGGTCCCTGTGTCATTGAGAATGAAAGCACCGCGCTTCGATGCGCGGAGCGACTCATGGCCATCTGTAATGTGGTGGGGATACCACTTATCTTCAAGGCGTCCTATGACAAGGCGAATCGGACCTCCGGCGCCTCCTATCGAGGCCCCGGATTCAAGGAGGGGCTCCGGATTCTCGCCAAGATCAAGGAATCCCTGGGTGTTCCGATCCTGTCCGATGTCCACTCAGTGGAGGAGGTGGTGCCGGCGGCAGAGGTTCTCGATGTCCTCCAGGTTCCTGCTTTTCTCTGTCGTCAAACCGACCTGGTGGTGGCCGTGGCCCGGTGCGGTCGGGTCGCCAATATCAAGAAAGGTCAGTTCCTTGCACCCTGGGACATGGCAAACGTGGTTGACAAGGCGGTTGAGGCGGGATGCGAAAAACTCATGCTCACCGAGCGGGGGGTCTCTTTCGGCTACAACAATCTGGTCTCGGACATGCGGAGCCTCCCCATTATGCGGGGTTTCGGCTACCCGGTAATCTTTGACGCCACCCATAGCGTGCAGTTGCCCGGAGGCCAGGGAGGAAGTTCCGGTGGCCAACGGGAATTCGTGGAGTATCTTTCCCGGGGAGCCGTGGCGGTGGGGATCGACGGGATTTTTCTGGAGGTTCATGAAGATCCGGAAAAAGCTCTTAGCGACGGACCCAACTCCCTGCGGCTGGAAGATCTGGCGCCACTGCTGATAAAACTGAAAGCAATCGACGCACTGGTGAAATAAGAGATGATTATTGAAGAAGCAAAAAAAGTCATTCGTATCGAGGCTCGGGCGCTCCTGGCTCTGGCCGATACCATTGATGACGCCTTCAAACAGGCAGTGGAGCTGATTCTCCGGTGCCGGGGTCGAGTCGTGGTCACCGGCATGGGAAAGTCAGGGCTCATTGGACAGAAGATAGCCTCGACCTTTTCTTCCACGGGAACCCCCTCCTCTTTTCTTCATCCGGCGGAAGGGGTACATGGTGATCTGGGGATGATAATGAAGGGGGATGTCGTTATTGCCATCTCCAACAGTGGCGAAACAGAAGAGATCCTCCGGATTCTTCCCGTGGTAAAGCGCCTGGGCGCGCACCTCATCACCGTGGCGGGTAATCCGACTTCCACCCTTGCCCTCGCCGGAGATATTTTCCTCCCTGTTACCGTTAAGGAGGAAGCCTGCCCACTGGGGTTGGCGCCGACGGCATCAACAACCGTCACCCTTGCGCTGGGTGACGCATTGGCAGTGGCCCTCCTGGTGGAGCGAGGTTTCCGGGAGGAGGATTTTGCCCTGTTTCATCCCGGAGGCGCATTGGGGAAAAAGCTTCTGCTCCGTGTGGAGGACCTGATGCATGCCGGCGATGCCGTGCCGTTGGTCGGTTCAGGGCTCCTCATGCGTGAAGCGCTCTTTGTCATCACTGCCAAGGGGTTGGGGGTGACGGGGGTGATTGACGATGGAGGCTCCTTGGTGGGGATTATCACCGATGGAGATCTTCGACGCGCGCTGGAACGGGGGGTCGATATAATGTCCGCTTCCGCCGGGTCAATGATGAAGAAAAATCCCAAACGGATACAAAAGACGGAACTGGCGGCCAAGGCCCTGAACATCATGGAGGAATCCGCCATAACCTCACTTTTTGTAATCGGCGAGGAGCAGGGGGTTCCCGTGGGGATCATCCACCTCCATGATCTTCTCAAGGCGGGGCTAGCATGATCGGTGAACGGGCAAAAAAGATTAAAATGGTTATTCTAGACGCGGACGGCGTGCTTACCGACGGCCGGATAGTCTATGACGCCAACGGTGTGGAGAGCAAGTTTTTTAATGTGAAGGATGGCCTCGGGATCAAGTTGCTCCAGAGAGCCGGTATCGGGGTGGCGATCATCTCCGGCAGAGAATCCCAGGTTGTGACCCTGCGCGCAGCGGAACTGGGGATCAATCTGGTATATCAGCGGGCGCTGGACAAGGTGGGACCATACCTGGATATCCTTAACATTACCGGACTTGCCCACAACGAGATTGCCTACATGGGTGATGACCTGCCGGATATTCCGCTCATGCGGATGGTCGGTCTGGCGGTCGCTCCCGCGGATGCCCTGGAGTACCTCCTCCCTTTTGCCCACCTCGTTACCTTTAATCGGGGAGGGTGGGGCGCCGTCAGGGAACTCTGTGACCTGATTCTCCGGGAGCAGGGGCTCTGGGACAGTGTCTGTGGGAAGTATTTTGCGTGATTCAATCTTTGTGCCAACTTCGAGAATTATTTCCAACTATGCGCTTTACACTCTCCACCGGTTGATGGTATACTTGCCGCCGTATTATGAGAAAGTCGAATAAATTCAGACAGATTCTTGCTTTAACTATAGTCGCGGCCATTACGATCCTGGCAGTGATGCTCTATCTGAAATTGCCCGAGTTGCGCAAAAAAGGGGCATCCTTATCCCGTTTACCCCATAATGTCGACATATCCATGCACACTGTTACCTATTCGGAAACTCGTGAAGGTGTCAGGAAGTGGGTACTGGAGGCGCAGCAGGCGGATGTGGCGCAAAAAGAAAATCAAATCTATCTGTTGAAGCCACATTTTGTCGTCTACTTGCAGCAACAGTCGGGGACGGTGACGCTGACCGCCGGTCGCGCCGTTTATGACATCAAAAGCCGTGACGTGACTCTTACCGACAAGGTGGTGGCCGGCAGCGACACCGGAATGAATGTCCAATGCGAAAGAATATTCTACAATGCTCAGCGCTCCCTGTTGAGCAGTGACGATCATGTACGGATTATTCACGGCAATGACATCGTGGAAGGGGACGGAATGGAAATCCATAGTGTGAACGGCACAATCAAACTCCTCAGAAATGTCAGCGCCACGCTGAAGCCGGGGAGCCGAAAGTGATGCGTGCTATCGCACTCTGTGGCTTCGTTTGCTGTTTTTTTTTCTCCGGAGGAGCTTTTGGCGAGTCGGTGACTCCCTCTTTGCTGGAGCGGAACGAAAATCCTATTCTTATCAAGTCTGACCAACTCCTTACCGATACCCACAACCGTACTGCCTCATTCAGCGGCAAGGTGACTGCTCGCCAGGGAGACTTGGCTCTCTATGCCGACCGAATTGTTGTTCATTACGGCGCCGATGGGGGAAACGTGGAGCGGGTGGAGTGTTTCGGCACGGTCAGGGTTGTTCAGAAAAACCGGACAGGTACGGCAGGCAATGCTGTTTATGACAATAAGCAGGGAAAGATTGTTCTGACGATGGCTCCGAAAGTCTATCAGGGAGAGGATATGATCTCCGGGTCTGAAATCACCTATTACCTTGCGGATCAGAGAAGTGTCGTCACGGGAACTTCCACTGTACGCGTGGAGGCGGTCATTCATCCGAAAGGCAAGCGGGATGCCGACACCAGTCACTGAGAGACTCCTTTCCACCTGCGGACTGGTGAAACGATTCAACCGGAGGACGGTGGTTCAGGAGGTAAATCTCCAGGTCCACTCAGGTGAGGTCGTGGGACTCCTTGGCCCTAACGGCGCGGGTAAAACCACCACCTTTTACCTGGTCGTCGGTTTCTCCCGGCCCGATTCGGGTTCTGTTTTTTTGGACGGTGATGATATTACCGACCTCCCCATGTACCAGCGGGCGCGCAAGGGGATCAGTTACCTGGCTCAGGACGCCTCGGTCTTCAGGAAACTGACCGTGGAGGAAAACCTCCTGGCAATTCTGGAAACACTCGATTTTTCCCGACGGCAACGGTTGGAACGAGCCGAACAGCTCATGGCGGAGTTCGGCATTACCCATATCGCCAGGAGTCGCGGCTACGCTCTGTCCGGGGGAGAACGGCGTCGAGTGGAAATAGCCCGCGCATTGGTGACGGAACCGGCGTTCATCCTTCTGGACGAACCATTCGCCGGGATCGATCCAATCGCTGTCATGGATATCCAGGGGATCATCACGGCGCTGAAAAAGAAGGGGATCGGTGTCCTGATCTCCGACCATAACGTACGCGAGACTCTGGGTGTTTGCGACAAGGCCTACATTATGAATGCCGGTGAGATCCTGGAACAGGGGAATCCCCAGCAGATTGCGGAGAGTAAAACGGCCAGGGAGATTTACCTGGGAGAAGGTTTCAGACTGTAGCGACTCGGTCGGGTGGGAGCAGGTATGGCGTTGGAAATGCGACAGCAGTTGAAGCTCACGCAGCAACTGGTGATGACCCCCCAGTTACAGCAGGCGATCAAGCTGCTTCAGCTTTCTCGACTGGAACTTCAGGAGGTGGTTCAGCAGGAACTGGATGAAAATCCGCTTCTTGATGAGATCATGGAGATGGAGGAGCCCAAGGAGCCTGATACCCTGGAACTGTCGGAGCAGGAGAGCTCACCGCTCCAGGAGGCGGAGAGTTTCCAGGAGCTGAAGGTAAACGAAGATACCATCAGGGAGATGGATTGGGACTCCTTCATGGAGGGGTACAACTACAGCTCCGGCGATCAGTACAATGACGACGATGATGATCGTCCCTCCTTCGAAAACATGCTCACCAAGAAGGGGACTCTTTTCGATCACCTTGTCTGGCAGCTCAACCTGGGTAAGTTTACCTCCGAGGAGACGCGAGTCGGCGCCGAGGTTATCGGGAACATCGACGAGGATGGTTATTTCAGAGCCTCCCTGGCGGATGTGGCCTCCGCCTGCGGGGTTGATGAGGAGTTCGTAGGGGCGATTCTTGCAAAAATACAGGATTTTGATCCCATGGGGGTTGGGGCCCGGGATCTCAGGGAATGCCTTCTTATTCAGGTCCGTCTCCTGGAGATGGAGGAGTCTGTTGTCGAGTCCATCATCCGTGATCACCTGAAAGATCTGGAAATCAGGAATTATCGTCAGATCTGTCGCTCTCTGGGAATTGAAATCAAGGATATTCTGCTGGCGTCCCGCATTATCTCCGGTATGGACCCAAAGCCGGGACGGCAGTTTTTGCAGGATGACATCCAGTATATCTCCGCCGATATTTTCGTGTACAAGGTCGGGGAAGAGTACGTGGTCACCCTGAACGAAGACGGACTCCCCACTCTTCGGATTAATCCGTTGTATCTGTCCGAAGGGAAACCGGGCGCCCCGGCGGACCCGAAGACGGAAAGCTATATCAACGATAAGACCCGTTCCGCGCTTTGGTTGATCAAGAGCATCCAGCAACGGCAGAGGACAATTTACAAGACCGCCAAGAGCATCGTCAAATTTCAACGGGAGTTCTTCGACAGGGGGATTGAACACCTGAGGCCGTTGGTTCTTCGGGATGTGGCTGATGATATCGGCATGCATGAATCGACCATAAGCCGAGTTACCAGTAACAAGTACATGCAGACCCCGCAGGGACTCTTTGAACTCAAGTATTTTTTCAACAGCGGTATCGCCACGGGGGACGGTGATTTTATCGCCTCGGAAAGCGTCAAGAACAAGATCAAAGAGATCCTGGAAACCGAAGATCTGCGCAAGCCGTTCAGTGACCAACGGCTGTCGGAGCTCCTTGCCAAGGATAACGTCAGTATAGCCCGCCGTACCGTCACTAAGTATCGGGAGATGCTCAGGATCGGCTCTTCGTCTGAACGTAAGCGCCTTCATTGACAACTCCCGAAAAATCGGAGGATAAAATCTCCGTTTCAGTTCATATCACACAGGAGGATTCAACATGCAAATCACCACTACTTTCCGTCACCTTGAACCCAGCGAGTCGCTGAAGTCCTATGCCGAGGAAAAACTGGGACGGATCAGGAAATACATCGATGAGCCGATAACTGCTCAGGTTTTCCTGGCCGTGGAGAAAATCCGGCACAGCGCCGATGTCACCATCACCGCCAAAGGGATTACCATAAAGGCCTCGGAAGAGACCGGTGACATGTACGCCGCCATCGATATGGTCCTTGACAAGATCGAGCGCCAACTCCAGCGGTACAAGGATCGGCTCAAGGATCACAAACCCTCTCCCGACAGCGGGCAGCTTTTCATGAAGAGCGTCATGGAAGCGGAGAGTATCGAACCGAGCCGTGAACCGATCATCATCAAGAGCTCCACTTTCTCCATCAAGCCGATGTCGGTGGATGAGGCGGTCATGCAGATGGATCTCCTGCACAAGGACTTTCTCGTCTTTACCAATGCGGGTAATGACGCCATTAATGTTATCTACCGGCGCAAGGACGGAAATTTCGGACTTATCGAGCCCGATCGGGCGTAACAACAGTACGGCTCATCCGAGGTGCCTTTCCCTGTGAAAACGCCAACCATGACCATCAATAACCTGCTCACCGAGACTGAATACGGGCTTAACCTGACCTTGGTCGCGGGGAGCAGGGGACTTGACAACAAGTTGACCAGCCCCCGCATACAGAAGCCGGGGCTGGCTCTCACCGGCTATACTGAGCACCTCCATCCCGGCCGAATCCAGGTGCTGGGGAATACGGAGATCTCCTACCTCCGGCAGTTGCCTCAAGATAAGGCGCGTGAGTACCTCAGTATACTCTGCTCCTTTCCCCTCATTGCGTTCATCATGACCAAGGGTCTTGAAGCGCCCGATTTTCTTAAGGAAATATCGGAATCAGCCGGTATTCCGCTTCTGGTGAGTCCCCATCAGTCATCCACTTTCATCTCGCTTATCACCAAATTCCTGGAAGAGAGTCTTCTTCCCAAGACTCACCTTCACGGTGTGCTTGTGGATGTTCTCGGAGTCGGAGTATTTCTGGTGGGTAAAAGCGGTATCGGCAAGAGTGAGTGCGCTCTGGACCTGATCCTCAAGGGGAACCGGTTGGTGGCTGACGATATCGTCTTCATCAGGAAGAAGATGCCGGCCTCCCTGGTGGGGATGGCCGGTGAGTTGCTTCAGTATCACATGGAAATCAGGGGGTTGGGTATTATCAACATCAAGGACCTTTTCGGAGTTTCTTCCATTCGCGAGAAGAAGATCATCGATCTGGTCATAGAACTGGTGGATTGGGATGCAAACCATGAGTATGATCGTCTGGGGATCGATGACGCGGTCTACACGATCCTTGATGTGGATCTGCCGCACCTGAAAATACCGGTTCGCCCCGGACGCAATCTCACCTCAATCATAGAGGTCGCCGCCAGGAATTATCTTTTGAAGGGAATGGGGTATCATTCTGCCCGAGAGTTTCATGAGCAGCTTATGAGCCGTCTGGAAGTCCGTCACCTTGGCGATGAGGTGGAATAGATATGAGCCGACCGGAAGTTCGCCACCTTGGCGACAAGGAGGAATAGTTGCGGATCATCATTGTTACGGGGATGTCCGGTTCCGGTAAGTCTACCGCGGTAAGAGTTTTGGAGGATGAAGGTTTTTCCTGCATCGATAACCTCCCTCTGACTCTCTTTCCGAAATTCATCGAACTGATCGGGAAATCACGGGAACAGGTCGCGGGAGTGGTGTTGGTAATGGATATCCGGAGTCTGGATTTTATCTCCGGCTATACCGCCACATTTGAAGAGATCCGGACTCTTGGGCATTCCATAGAGGTCTTCTTCTTTGACGCCACGGACGAGATTCTTATCCGCCGTTTTTCCGAAACCAGGAGGCGCCACCCGGCGGCGGGATTCCAATCGGTTCCCGAGGCAGTCAGGTTTGAGCGGGAGCAGCTGGCGGCTTTGCATCGTCTCGCCCATAAAATCTTTGACACGTCAGAGACGAATGTCCATCAATTGAGGGAACAGGTTCTGGCCCATGTGAGGGGATGCGCCGAATCGGCGGAGATGACGGTTCACTTGCAGTCATTCGGTTACCGTTATGGCTTGCCCCTGGAATCGGATATGGTTTTCGATGTCCGATTTCTTCCCAATCCTCACTTTGTCCCGGAACTGAAACGGTTCAGTGGGCTCGACTCGGGGGTTCGGGATTATGTCCTGGAAAAACAGTCAACGATGACCTTCCTCACTCGTGTGGAAGAGTTATTGGGTTTTCTGATACCCCGGTTCCGGAGCGAGGGCAAATCCTATCTGACAATCTCCGTGGGGTGCACCGGCGGGAGGCATCGCTCCGTGGCGGTTACCGAAGCTCTGGGGCGCCTGTTCAATTCTCTGAATGTCAGATTGAAAATTACTCACAGAGATGTGGAAAAGGGGAACTCATGATCGGACTTGTCCTTGTGGCGCATGCACGTCTCGCCGCTGAACTTCTTACGGCAGCTGAGCTGATTGTCGGTCCCATCCTTCAGGCCGAGGCTGTGGGTATTGGCCCCGGAGATGAAGGGGGAATTATTCTTGCCGGTATTACCGAGGCCCTCAAGCGGCTGGGAGGAAATGGCGCGCTTATTATGACCGACATGTTCGGCGGAACTCCTTCCAACCTGAGTCTTTCGTTTTTGGAAAACAACCGGATCGAAGTTCTCTCCGGCGTTAATCTTCCCATGGTCATGGAGTTTGCCCTGAAACGAGAATTTTTGGGGGTGGCCGAGCTTGCCGCCAGGCTTCGAGAGTGCGGCCGGGAGAGTATTGCCGTGGCCGGAGATTTCCTGAAATAGATGTTACAAAAGGATTTTTATGCTGCAACATGAATTTGAAATAATTAACAAACTGGGGCTTCACGCTCGCGCCTCTGCCTTGCTGGTCAAGACTGCCAGTAAATTTGCGTCGGAGATCAAGATCGGTCGCGATGAGGTTGAAGTGAATGGGAAGAGTATCATGGGGATCATGATGCTGGCGGCGGCCAAGGGTACCACGATCAAGGTAGTGGTGGCAGGGGACGATGAAGTCGCCGCCATGGCGACCCTGGGAGAGCTTATCAGGGATGGGTTTGGCGAAAACTAGAAACGTTCTTCAAGGGACGGGGGGGGCGCCGGGGATCGCCATGGGGACGGCGCGGGTGGTGGATTGTCTGCGTCTGCATTTTATCGAGTACCCCATTACTCCGGAACAGATTCCTCGCGAGATTGAACGGCTTACCCATGCCCTGGAGGGCGCGCGGAGCGAGCTTCGCCGTGTCCGCCATGAGCTGTCGGCCGATCGGGGTCCCGAGCATCTTTACATCATCGATGCGCACCTTCTGATTCTGGAAGACAGTATGATCGTCCGGGAAGTCACCGGATTCATCCGAGGCGAGGAGATCAACGCCGAGGCGGCGATCCGTCGTACAACCCACAAATTTCTGCGGCACTTCGCCGCCATGAAAGATGACTATCTCCGGGAGCGGGGACGGGACATCGAGACCGTCATGGAGCGGATTCTGCACCAGATGGCCGGCAACCATACCTCCCCCCTTCCTCTCTTCAGCGAAAAGAGTATTCTTGTCGCCCACGATTTTTCCCCCGCCGATATGCTGCAACTTCAAACATCCAGCGTGGCCGGGGTCATTACCGACCTGGGGGGGAAGAATTCACACACCGCCATCCTGGCCCGCGCCCTGGAAATACCGGCGGTGCTGGGTATGGGAAACGCCACCTCCGTTATTAGCGACGGGGACCTGGTGGTCATTGACGGTGCGCGTGGTGTCGTGGAGATCAACCCCGACAATGAGACGCTGGACTCCTATGGCCGGAGAAAGCAACGCTACGATTACCTGGAGCAGGAGCTTGACAAACTGCGGGATCTTCCGGCCGAGACTCCGGACGGGTATCGTATCGCGCTCCAGGGAAATGTTGAGTTTCCGGAGGAGATCCCCGCCATACTCACCCATGGCGGGGAGGGGATCGGGCTCTACCGGACGGAACTTCTCTTCATGAATCGCCATACGCTTCCCGATGAAGAGGAACAGTATGCAGCCTATGCCGCGATTATCCGGGCTGCCGCACCCCACACGGTTTGTATCAGAACCCTTGACGTGGGAGGGGACAAGCTGATTACGACTCCGGACCCGACCGAAGAAGCAAACCCGGCTCTTGGCGTCCGGGCCATACGGTTGTCTCTTCGTGAACCGGTACTTTTTCGGACTCAGCTGCGGGCCATCCTGCGCGCGGCGCTCCTTGGTCCCACCAGAATATTTTTCCCCATGATTTCAGGCCTCCAGGAACTCCTCGCAGCCAAGGCATGTCTCCATGAAGCCAAGATGGAGTTGAGCCGTCAGGGGGTTGCCTACCATCACGGCATCGAGACCGGGATCATGATCGAGATCCCTTCGGCAGTGCTCATTGCCGATCTTCTCGCCCGGGAAGTGGATTTTTTCAGTGTCGGCACTAATGATCTCATCCAATACACCTTGGCCATCGACCGCGCCAATGATCGGCTGGCCCACCTTTACGAACCGCTTCACCCCGCTCTTCTCCGTTCTCTCAAGATCGTGGCCGACGCTGCCCACGCCGCCGGTATTCGGGCCTGTATCTGCGGCGAGATGGCCGGTGACCCGGATTACCTCCCCATCCTCCTGGGACTCGGCTACGATGAGCTTTCCATGTCTCCCTTGGCCATTCCCCGGGTCAAGCGGGTTCTCCGACGCTGTCCCAAGAGTGAAGCGGTTCAGGTGGCGGTCAAAGCGTTGTCATACGACACCGCCTCGGATGTGGAGAATTATCTTAAACGCGAAATTACCGCCCGCTTCTCGGATAGTTTCGATTGACGGATGGAAAAGTGCGGGCATGAACCAAAGAGACAAAGGCTCGTCGGAATATCCGGCGAGCCTTTTGGTTTGCCCAACGTAGCGGGCAAACCCGGCCCGCCAAACTTCCCACGGCCCGGACAATGATCATCTCTTTGCCCATGAGCTTCTTCCCGATACCTTTACCTGCTGTTGTCTATTCCAGTCGGAAGGAGCTGAAAAGGATGGGACGGAGAGCGAGTATGGTGAAGATGATCCAGGAAATAAGGGAGGTGAGGGCGAGACGCCGCTGGAAACCGGGGAGGGTGAGGAGGAGGCTGGGTTTGTTTCTAAAGGGGATGAGAACACCCACACCCATGCCGGTGACGCTCCCCAAGAGGAGCGCAGCGTAGAGGGGATAGCCGATGTAACCATACTCCTTCTGGAGGATGCAGAAAGGGCAGTGGTGCGACGGCATCTCGTAGATGTAAAGACAGATGAAGGAGACCATGGAGAGGAGAGAGACGATGGAGTTTCCCCCGGTGAGAAGGGCGAAGAGTCCTCCCAGTCGCTGCTTCAGGAAAAAGATTGTCCCGGTGATCAGGGTAAGCCCCATGGTAACGGCGAAGGCGATTTTCATGGGGAGAACCGGGACAGCGGCGATCTCCGAAGCGATCCCCCGGCTGGCTGGGCTGAAGAGGCTGCCGCAGCAGGAGGTGATGATGTCCGGTTTCATTTGAAGAAAGTAGATGATCTCCAGGGCCGATTCCGCCAGGATCAGGGGGGTGAGAAGGATAAGAAGCAGGTACTTTTTTCGGATGATGGGGTAGTCATAGCCGGCGTTATCGGCGTGATTGATGATGAGCCAGAGTCCGGCAAGAATGAAGTTGACCAGTTTGAGGAGCAGGGTAGGGTAGCCGTAGCCGTTGACGGTGAGTGATCCGACGGCGCACATGGCCCCCACGAAGAGTGGGGAGAGGCTGTCCACGGTGAAAATAAAGAGGAATAGCGAGACCAGCTGGATGCCGAGAAAATAGCTGAGTATGGTGGAGATGAGGTAGGTCTTTCGCTCCAGCGCCAATTGTAGCTCACTCCCGCTGGTGATATCCCAGCGACGGAGAATTTGGGCGCCATGGACAGCGGAGTAGAGCACCATGAAACCGATGAGGAGGGACGAGATCAGGAGCGCCAGGATACCGGGGTTGAGAATCATGACCTGCTCCCGTCGTTAATGACTCGTCCGTCTCGCAGCTCGATGCGGGAAGTCATCAGCTCCGAATCGTAGACGATGGGGTCGTGGCTGGCGATGAGGATGGTCTTCCCTCCCTCACGGAGCTGTCGAACGATGACCATGAATTCATGGGAGAGTTTGGTGTCCAGGTGGGCCGTCGGTTCATCGGCGATGATGATGGTCGGATTGTTGATGAGGGCGCGGGCTATGGCCACTCGCTGGGCTTCACCTCCGGAAAGCCACTCCACCTTGGCGGCAGCCTTATGGCTCATGTTGAAGAGTTCCAGTATCTCCAAAGCCCGACGGCGGAGCGGAGCGTATCTCTCACCGGTGGGGTAGGCGGGGATCATGACGTTTTCCAAGGCCGTGAGCCCCTTGATGAGGTTGAACTGCTGGAAGATGAAGCCGAAGGTCTCCCGCCGGATCTGGGTGAGAAATCGCTCGGGGAGACTGGTAATCTCCCGATCACCCAGGGATATCCGGCCGGAAGAGGGGCGAACCATGCACCCCAGTATTCCCAGAAGCGTAGTCTTGCCCGACCCGCTGGGCCCCTTGAGAACGGTTACCTCTCCCAGGCTTACGGTAAGGGTGACATCGCGGACCGCGATAAACTCGTTGGGACGGCCGGCGTTGTAGAGTTTGCTGATGTTGGTGACCTTGATCATGGGGACTCTTTTAGGATCTCAGCACGGAGTCGGGATCGATGGTTGCGGCCCGCCACGAGGGGATGATGGTGGTGACAGTATAGGGAACCACGGTGAGGAAGAAAAGGGTGGCGATCTGGCCGGGGTTGATGAAGGGGGTCAATTGAAACTGTGGGTAGAGCACCGACCACCCTTTTAGCACCGGGGCAAAGAGTGACGCTGAAGTCAAGAAAACATGAAAGTAGGCCAGGATCGTTCCCGCGAGAAAGGAGGTGAGGGAGATTACCAGCCCCTCCCAAAACTTCATGAAGAGGATGTCCGAGCTCTCCCATCCCACCGCCTTGAGGATACCGATCTCCTTTTTCTCCTCGGCGGAAAGTCCGCTGGCCTTATCCCAGGCGAATATGACGAAGGCCAGCAAGGCGGCGCTCATGATGATGATCAGGAGGCCGCCGCGCCAACTGAAAAGCGCGTCGTAGGTTCGCAAGATTTCGTTACGGATGATGGGGCGGCTGTCCGGGAGAATCTTGACGATCTTCTCGGCGACCGTGGCAAGCTCCTTGGGATTTTTCACCTTCAGCGTCAAGTCGCTGGCTAGTCCGGGCGGGAGCCCGGAAAATTCCCGGTACTCTCCTTCCGCCATGAGGATCAGGTCGGCGGAAAGAAGTTGCGACTCCTCGGGAAGAATCCTGGCGATGGTGAAGTTTCGGGCCTTGCCGTCGGCGCCGGTGAAGCTGATGGTGTCCCCTTGATAGGCGCGGCGCATGCGGGATATGCCGCTCCCCAGGGCGATGCTCCCCGGTGGGAGGTTAACCCCTTCCGGGGCCATGATCGTGTAGTTTGCCAGGAAGACCGGGTCGTAGTAGTAGCCCCATACCCGGGGGCGTACCCCCATGACTCCTCGTATCCCCCGGATTTTTACTCCGTACTCAACCGGAATCGGTGCATACCGCCCCTGAAGGGTCCGCTGCACGATGATTTCCGGCGCTCCTTTCAGGACCAGTGACGCCTCTTCCTTCAGCGCGTAGGTGAAAAACATCACCGAAGCCAGGATGAAGACGATGAGGGTGTAAACAGTAAAGAGCGCCCCGTTTTTCCCCTTGCGTCGCAACAGCGAGGCCAGGGTGAAGTCGAGGATGTGACGCTGTTTTTCAAGGGTGTGGGGCATGGGTTTCCGTCAGATGAGGGGGTGGAGATGTCAGTGAACCGCTGGGGAAATGCTCCATTGCCATGGGGTACTCCTGGAACGGAGTCCTGAGGTCGGCCAGGGCAAGATGCCGTGTATAACTCGCCTCAGTGAAGAGGCAGAGATCGGAAAGCTCCAGGGTTCGCGCCAGTTCGGCCTTCCTCCGGATGAGAGGTTGGTGGGCCGCTGTCTCCGTTTCGGCATGGATCAGCAGCAGGCATGCAAGGAGTAACTGTGTGCCGGTGATCGCACAAAAGAGGGTGGAGTAGCGAGCCGTCACTGCTCCATCCCCTTGAGGAGAGCTCCGCTCACCTGGGGGAACCTGTAGACCCCCTTCCCCTTGTGGTCGGAGTTGAATTCACGGGCTTCTGCTTCGTTCTCGAAGGGGATTAATTCCCGCCCCATGGGGCCGAAGACGTCACTGCCGGTGACGTACCACCCCTTTCTCCCGTCCATGGGGGAGAGGGTATAATAACCGGTGACAAAGATGGCCGCAATCTCCTGCTGCTTTCGCTTGGGGGCGTAGGTCGCAAGGTTGAGATAGTATTTAAAGAGATCCTTGGAGCCGTCAAAAAATGAGGCAGTGCCGTCCCTGAAGATGATCTGGCCGGCAAACTCCGGGTATTTGGCCACGAACATGCCGCAGACCGGGCACTTATCCGATGACGCCGGACGGCGCGGCTTCAGATCGGCTGCCCCCGCCGAAAGTGTCGGCAGGAACAGGATGAGCATGAAAACCCAGGCGGGGAGATGGTTGCGCATGAGTGGGTCGTTACTTCTTTTTCTTGTTGCAGCAGTCACAGCCGACCTTATCTCCCTTGACGTCGATTGCTCTCTGCTCTTCGCCGGCCGCGGACAGCACCTCATCCCAGGCGGCTATTTTCCCGCCGCTCTTTTTCACGTAGACATCGGCCTCGCTCTTGCCGGCAAAAGCCCATTTTGCAACCGCGCTCATGATTCCGCGCCTCTTGGCGTTGATGACCCAGATTGCGCTCTTGGCGTCAATGAGCTTTTCGGTAGTGTAATCACCCACCTGAATCCCCTTGACCTTTTTCTCTTTTTTGGCCAGTTCGCCGGAAACACAGGCGATGCTGCAGGTGCCGAAGGTTGTGCCGTCTTCATAGGTTATCAGCATCCGGCTCTGGGCGAATCCCGGTCGACTCATGCCGCAGACGGCGCAGGAATCGGGAAGTTCAACCTTGGTTGTCACCCCCCAGGTCACGGTTGCGGTTATGGTTATCATGAATAGAATGCCGTAAATGATGATACGCTTCATTGATTACTCCTTGGCAGTTGCCGGTGATGTATGTATATGAGTTTTTGCATTATAACCATCGACCTGTTTTTTTCAAGACAAAAATTTTTTTGATCATTGATTTACCAAAACTGCCACTTACCGCTGTTCAGCACGTAGATCCCGAGAATCAGATTGGTGACGCCATGGGAAAGGATGCAGTGGGCAATACTTTTGGTGTAGACGGCCAGCAGGTTGTAGGCGACCCCCGCCATCATCCCGGCAATGAGGTAATCGTGCTCAACTCCGAAGAGGAGTGCGATGGTGAGGAACGAGCCCCAGGTGAAAGTCCCCACCGCAACCCTGGAGAATTCATTGTTGACGATATATCTAAGGAGGAAGGAGCGCCAGAAGAGTTCCTCCATGACAGGCACAACCAGCGATGCGCCGAACATCCGGGAAAAAATGAGTAAATTTCTGGTAAATGAATCCTGTATGAGATAGGGATCGTATCCTGTTACCGTGGACGGACTCTCGGCCGACCACTGTAACCCAAGGCCGATTTTCCCCGCAACAGCATGCAAAGCAAAGGATAGATCCCGGATCGTCCAGGCCATGTTTATCCAGAGGACGAAGACGATGACTCCGACGATGCAACTGATCAGGGTTGCGGGGAGGTTTTTCCAGTCGCTGAAACGTAGTTCGTCGTAATTTTTCAGAAAGAGTATCAGGAGGAGCGACACCACCACGGCCTTAACCGGATAGATATAGAGGAGGGATGTTTCCGGAAGGGAAATAATTCCCTTTGCCATGAGAGCCCTCAACCCCTGATCCAGTGCGATAAAGAGCATGTAGGCCACAAAGGGTGCGCAACGAAAGAATGAAGGAGATGACATTACGGGCCTCGGATAAAGACGTTTCATGGAGAGGCGACAGCATACTTTACCCCGCCGGTGAAAGGCAAGAAGGATTTAGTGGGGTCTGTCACGTTGACTTTTGTCCCCGGATAGTTTAGAAAGAACTGGGCAATCAAGGGAGGATACCGTGAGCAACGACAGCATTACCTATAAAGACGCCGGCGTCGACATCGATGCGGGGAACACCTTCGTCAAGATGATCAAACCGCTGGTCAAGGCAACTCGACGTCCGGAGGTGCTGGCTGATATCGGCGGCTTCGGCGGACTCTTCGCTCTCAATACCGCCAAGTACAAAAATCCCGTCCTTGTTTCGGGAACCGATGGCGTCGGCACCAAGCTGAAGGTAGCTTTCATGGCTGACCGGCACGACACCGTGGGAATCGATCTGGTGGCCATGTGCGTCAACGATATCATCGTCCAGGGCGCCGAACCGCTCTTCTTCCTGGACTATCTGGCCACCGGCAAGCTTGATCCCGTTCAGGGCGCGGCTATTGTTGCGGGAATTGCCGAGGGGTGCCGTCAGGCAGGATGCGCACTCATCGGCGGAGAGACGGCTGAAATGCCCGGTTTTTACTCCGCTCAAGAGTATGACTTGGCCGGCTTCACCGTCGGGGTGGTGGATCGAGAGCGGATCATCGATGGCTCTTCCATCTCGGTGGGTGATACTCTCATCGGTCTTGCCTCCTCCGGTCTTCACAGTAACGGCTATTCCTTGGCGCGTAAGGTTCTGTTTGATCGGATGGGTCTCGGTATTAATGAGATCATCCCCGACACCGGTCGTAGCGTGGCTGACGAACTTCTGGTACCCACTCGCATCTATGTGAAGTCCATTCTCAATCTTCTCCGGGATTTCACTGTTCACGGCATCGCCCACATCACCGGTGGCGGTCTGCCGGAGAATGTTCCCCGGATACTTCCCAAGGGGTGCATGGCCCGTATCCGTACGGCTGCATGGGAGATGCCTCCCATCTTCAAACTCCTCCAGCGGGGAGGGAATATCGAGAACAAAGAGTTGTATCGAACCTTCAACTGCGGCATCGGCATGGTTTTGGCTGTACCGGCGGTGGATGCTTCGGATATTCTTGACCGGCTGAGGGCTTTGGGAGAAACTGCAATGGTCATTGGTGAGATCAGCGGATGCCCATTGGGGAAAGAGTGTGCCGAGCTGATAACGGGGTAAAGAGATGGTCGAAACGATGGAAGAGGTTTGACATGGTGACGAAACTGAAAGTCGGCGTCCTTGCTTCGGGGGATGGTTCCAACCTCCAGGCGATAATCGACCGGAGCCTGTCGGGCGATCTGCTTGTGGAGGTGGTCTGCGTCATTACGAACCGGTCAGCCGCCTTTGCCCTGGAGCGGGCGAAAAAGCACGGTATCACAGCCCATTACCTCGATTATCGTGATTTTTCGGGGCGCGAAGCTTATGACGTCGCCCTGGTGGCGTTGCTGAGGAGCCATGGCGTGGAGTTGGTGGTTTTGGCCGGGTTCATGCGGATCATCACCAGGGTTCTCCTGAATGCCTTTCCCCTGGCTGTCATGAACGTGCATCCGGCGCTTCTTCCCTCGTTCCCCGGTCTGGACGCCCAGCGGCAGGCCCTTGACCACGGTGTAAAGGTTGCCGGTTGTACCGTCCATTTCGTTGACGAGGGGACTGATACCGGTCCCATCATTATTCAGGCCGCGGTTCCTGTTCTTTCCGATGACACCGTGGAAACGCTTTCCGGACGGATTCTTATCCAGGAGCATCAAGCATATCCCGAGGCTATCCGGCTGTTTGCCCAAGGCCGTCTTAAGGTGGAGGGAAGAAGGGTTCTGATATCCGACGAGCATCACTCCCCCCTGGCTCATGCATCAATTTCCTTGAGTAAAGAACTGAAAAGGTGATTTTTTTCCGGTAGTAATCCGGCCGGGTCCATGGGACGATATTGTTGACGAACGAGAGGTTTGCATGTTCAAGGCACTGATGCAGTTTATCCTCCCTCCGCGGGAGGTAAGAGAAACTATTTACCATATCGAGGATTTCCTTAAACTTAACGCTACTCTTTCTAAAAATTTTATACAGCGGAAAGCCGTCAGGCTGGCAAAACAGTCGGAAAAAACAGTCACTTTCATTACGAAACAATATCATCAGCCGGAGCATTTGGCGTTATTGCTTATAACAAATATAATAGACAAGGAAATCGCAGGTAAAAAATATAAAAAAGAAAATAAAAACCTGGCGCGTGACATGCTGAAGTTATGGGATATCGCCATACTTCAGATGAGGGATAAAAAATATTATTCATCTTTTGAATATCAAAGGGATTGTGATTGGATTAACAAGAGATGTAAGTGGTTGCGAACAAACATCTCGGAGTGAAGGAGTAACATATGCCGCATGTAAAATGGCATGATATATGATATTTAAGGAGTGACATATGCCGCATGTAAAATGGCATGATATATGATATTTAAGGAGTGACATATGCCGCATGTAAAATGGCATGATATCTATTCTGTTGACAATAACGCAATTGATGAACAACACAAGTTGTTGTTTGATCTGTTCAGGAAATTATATGATATCTGCATGTCCGATAAAAAAGATGTAGCATACGGTCCGGTAGTTGAAGAGTTGCTTGCGTATACTGTCGATCACTTTTCCGCTGAAGAGAGCCATATGAAGGATATGCTCTATCCGGGCATTATGCAGCATCTGCTGGATCATAACGAATTCGTAAAAAAAATAGAGGAACTTAAAGGCGCCGACAAACCCGACAATAGTGAGTTTTGTCTGGATCTCATCCTGCATGTTGTCGGTTGGATATACGACCATGTCATCGTGGAGGACAAGAAGTTCGCCGAGTACAGTCGCTGTCGTTAAAAATGGCACCGTACCCCTGATAATAATCGGGAGTAGCGATGCCATAACCATACATGAGCTGTTTTGAGCGCGACCACACCGCTCCTAGCTGTACTTACCGATTCCCGGGAAGCAGATGAAGCGATTTGTCACGATAACCTGAGACCGGTGTTTGCGAATTTGACAGTGGGTCGAAGAAAAGACGATTCATTGGCCGCTTCCAACCAACCGACTTCAAAAGCTTCGAGTTCGATGGGACTGTACCAATCACGATTATAATCAATATCCAAACCCATGGAGTAGACCTTCCGTCCGACTTCCTTGGCCAAGTAGATGAGCAGAGCGTCATTTTGACAGTTTTTTGTGGCCATGATAAATTCTCCTCTAAAAATCCGCTGAAATCCCGCATGTTGTGATTTAAGGGTAATTCAATGCTTATTATAGTTATCGGCATGTCGATAACTATCTTTAGGAAAAAAACGTCAGAAAAGCATTTTTTTTTCGAAAGGGCGCTATTTAAAATAAATACCTTTTATTCCAGCTAGTTGAATCGAAGGTAGATAGTCGGATCCGGCCGGGGTTATCGTCGGGGAGGCGCCGTGGGCTGGTTTTAGCCCCACGGGCAAAAAAAAGCGCTGGGGAGGAGATCCGCAGCGCCGGTTATTATGGAGAAAAGTGTAACGGGGAAATGTCAGGCAAGAATCTTGTTCAGCGGGTACTCGATGATCCCCTGGGCGCCCAGCTTGATGAGTTGGGGGATGATCCGGCGGACCTCTTTTTCGGGAAGGACACTCTCGATGGAGAGCCACTCCGAGTTGTAAAGATGAGCCACGGTGGGATTATTGAGACTAGGCAGGATGCTGATTATCGCTTCAACCTTGTCGTTGGGGGCGTTCATCTTGAGGCCGACCATGTTTTCCGCCGCCAAGGTTGCTTTAAGCAGGGTGGCGATCTGGAAAATCTTCTCACGTTTCCACGGATCCTCCCATGACACCTTATTGGCGATCATCACCGGTACCGACTCCATAAGGTCGCAGACAATCCTCAGGTTATTCGCCTTGATGGTTGAACCGGTTTCCGTAACCTCCACGATGGCGTCACAGAGGCCGTCCACCACCTTGGCTTCGGTGGCTCCCCACGAAAATTCCACGGTGACCGGAATGTTTCGCTGGGCGAAGTAACGTTTTGTGAATTCCACCAACTCCGTGGAGATCACGGCGCCGGCGAGATCTTCCGGTTTCTGCACCGGTGAATCCTGGGCCACCACCAGCACCCAGCGGACCGGTCGGCGCGACACCTTGGAATAGACCATCTCGCAGACTTCCACCACATCCGAATCGTTTTCCCTGACCCAGTCGCGGCCGGCAATCCCCACGTCGATGGTTCCCCGCTCAACATATCTCCCCATCTCCTGGGGGCGGATCAGATGGCACTTCATCTCGTCGTCGTCAATGCCGGGAAAATAACTCCGAGACGAGATACTCATCCGCCAGCCGGATTTTCGGAACAGTTCCACAGTGGCATCTTCAAGGCTCCCTTTGGGAACACCGAATCTCAATATCGAACTCATTTCTTGTATACCTCCTTGGGATCAAAAAGAGGGTTGGAGTGCTCTACCCAGGCGCCTTCCTCCCATTTAACGTAAAAACAGCTCCTGTTGCCGGTGTGACAGGCAGCCGGGCCGTTCTGCTTTACCTTGATAACCACAGTGTCGGCATCGCAGTCCGTAAGAATTTCCATGACCTCCTGGGTGTTCCCCGACTCTTCTCCCTTCATCCAATACTTGTTTCGGGTTCGGCTGAAAAACCAGGTCTTGCCGCTCTCCAGGGTAAGATTCAGGGTTTTTTCGTCCATGAACGCCACCATGAGGATCTCTCCGGTGGCGTAATCCTGGATGACGGCGGGAATGAGCCCTCCCATTTTGTTGAAATCGATGGCAATCATATTGTGGCGACTCCTCGGCAACTGAGATGAAAAAGAGTCATCTTAATACACGTTTCCCGATGATGGTGTCAACAATTTCCGATGGGAGGGATTGGTAGTATCTGATGGCAATGCCGTCAAACAGAGGCGCCCCCTCGGCAAGAATTAAAAGGCTCCGTGTTATTTTCTTCAGTGCTGACGCACGAAACGGTTTAGCCCGACAGATCGAAATGTTAGGCCACCCCTCATAAATATTTCGTCGCAAAGTTTCTGTAGACAAAAATCAGGCCATTCGTTAGGATAGCGTGGAGCAACTCTGATGAAGCGAGGAGGCCCACTGCTATGCCCCAAGAGACCAAGGAGCATCTGGTTCATAACGGACGGATTATTACTGTCGAAGAACTCGCGGATATTCGGGAGACGGTTGT
>CAIYUY010000278.1 GCA_903929485.1 uncultured Desulfuromonadales bacterium | reverse complement strand
TCAGCTTCAACATCTCATACCCCTGCGCCTGCGCCTTAATCCGTCGATAACTATCACCAGCCATAAGCAAAACTCCTTTATCCTTCGGCCTTATTTCACCCTTCACCCTTCACCCTTCACCCTTGCCTTTTCACCCTTGATGCACCAGCCCCTTCAATTCTTTTTTGAGCCGATGCATCTCCACCAGCGTCTCTTCCAGCTTGCCCAACTGCATCTGTCGCACCTCCACCCCGGTTGCCACCCGCGCCCCTTCCGGCGCCACAATCGTCCGAGCCGGTTCCAGAGATCCCGTCACCCGGTGAATGGCAAAGAGGTAATAGGCCGGTACCGGGTACTCCGTCGGCTTGCTCAGGTAGTGGTTGAGCATATGGATGGTCAACCGATGCCCCGGCTCTTCCTCCGTTCGCCCGAAATACCGATTGATCCCTTCCACCAGTTCTTCCCGGCTCAACCCCGAATCTCTCAAGGCCCGCTTAATGGCGGCGGCGATCTCAATGCAGGCTTCGGCCTCATTCTCCACCGGATGGAGAGCGGTCCCCACCTCAATGGCCTCGATCAACTCCGCCTTTGTCTCCAGCAACGTATCCACCTGAGCAGAGAAATCCAAAGCAAGCTGCTTGTTGTCTATTTTTGAAATAGTTTTAGACATTGCCCGCCGCCTTCTTCTCTGCTAACCTGTTGCCTGACCGGAGGTATCGACCACGAAGCCGTTCTTCAACCTGATCCGCTCGCACCCTGATAGCCCGGTCGATTTGCGGGGCAAGAAACCGGGCCGACCGGGGGCCGAACACCTGATCAGCCGTCAGACCGCACCACTCGGCAATCGCCTCTTGCGTGGGCCGGTGGACACGGGTTCCTTTCACCACCTTTTGCACCTGATGGTAATTGACTCCGATCTCTTCCGAGAGCTGCAACACGCTGACGTTTTTGACCCGAAGGAGCTTCTGTAATTCGTTCATGGAGATACCTCTTGATTTTCAGACGCATTTACTTACGGGTGCAGTTACAAACCGTTTGGTGACAATGATCACTCGCCATAAAATTTAATATTTGAACAAAAGGCCAAGAGATTAATGCGTAAACTATAACGGTTATTCCTATATTCAGGATGTTGGCTGCAATATCCATGATGGATTGCTTCAATTCTTCAAGTTTTATGGACATAACTGATTCCTCCCCGGCATCTAAACCGGGCTGGTAAATCGTGGTGTTTTGGATAATCAATAAAAGTATGGGGGACAACATGAAAACCACCGGTTACGGAGCCGCCATCATCCTGTTTGAACTCACCGCCCGAATCCTCGGCAAAGAGGATTATCAGGCATGCATGGCCTTTCTTGACAACCAGACTCCGGCCACGGACCACGCCAATAAACAATCTTGCGCAGCCGAACTGCACGGCTTGATTGCTGAATTGTCCGCGGCCCCGGATAACGCCACTATTGAAGAGTTGACGGCCATAACCAGGCAAAGATCTCCGGTGACACGGGCTTATTTTGCCTGTTACCTGGGAGAGCAATCAGGCCGGTTGCAGCACCAACCGGAATTGATTCTTCCTGAAGGAAGGAATCACCTCCGATTACTCCGGCTGCTGTTGCGCGGCCTTCCGCCAATTCAGCCGGCGTAAAGTACGAGCGCTCAAAGTGTTGCCATTGTGTCCGCCAGGTCCGATGTATCCTTGTGGTTGCGTTCATGGTCTTGCTCCTCTCCCGGGCATCTAAACCGGGCTGGTAAATCGTGGTGTTTTGGCTAATGCGGTGAACATGGATAGACAATATTCTCTTTCGAGAACTATGTCAACTCAAAAAAATCTCTTTCGAGAACTTTATGCTCAATGAACGTATAAAAAAAATCAGAAAAGATAAGTCGATGACACTAAAGACTTTTGCGACTGCTCTTGGCACGTCACCCGGTTTCGTCAGCGAGATCGAGAACGGCCTAAAAATGCCAGGATATGAGTTATTGCTTTCTCTGAAGAGAATTTATGACGTTGACTTGAACTGGCTTTTAACGGGGGAGGAACAGGCGGAAGGAAGTAACGACAAGGTTGATCAGCGCCCCATGGATACGGTTACGGAGAAGATCAATCAGCACTTGGGGCAAATGTGTGAGGATCAAAAACGGGACGTACTAAAATACACTGAGGAGAAGAAACTTCTTTCGGAGCTGATGTCTGAACGGCAACTTAAAACGGGATAAATCAAGGGGGATATTGTGAGTAGGATTATTTTATTACTATTTGTTATTTGTTTAGGGGGATGCGGTAATGTTGAATGGTTTCCAGATAGTAAACAGGGTAACACCGCAACTGCTACGATAAGTCACACTGCACTTTGCACTGACGGTACCTATAGTGATTCAGCAACGTGTAGCGGTACCTGCTCATCTCACGGTGGCGTAAGCATATGGTATGTCGCAGATTGCGGAACTGCGACTATTTTGGGTAGTGCTACAGCTACCTGTACTGATGGGTTTCTCAGTTATTCTCAGAATTGTTCCGGGACTTGTTCTTCACATCGTGGAGTTGCAACTTGGCACACAACCGCGTGTGGTGGAACTGTCGCCAAAGCTCTTGCATTTCCACAATATAGCGGAGCGTCTATCGAATTAACGAAGCTTATTACCACCCAATAGATTACAGAGGAAGAACGAGCTGGAAGGAGCGGGGGAGGGATGGCGGCGACGCAAAGCCAAAGCCAGTCCCTGGGCGGCATGGTGCAGCAGCAGCACCCCAGCGAAATGGGCGAACTCCTGGCCAGGATCGAGCACGAAGGAGACGCCACCAAGCTCCAGGCGGTGA
>CAIYUY010000277.1 GCA_903929485.1 uncultured Desulfuromonadales bacterium | reverse complement strand
GGGGGAACCTTCGTTTATACCCCCCTGGCCGGGACGGTCATGAGCAGCGCGGGAACTCAATCCCTGGGCGCAACCTTCACCCCCACCGATAGCGCCAACTATAACGGCGTCACCGCAACGGTCTCCCTGAGCGTCACCGCCGGCATAGCTCCCCGTACTAACGTCGCCCTGGCGACCAATGGCGGAGTAGCCACGGCATCATCGACCATCAATGCCACCACCTATCCCACCGCGGCGCTGAACGACGGCGACCGGATCGGGGCAAAATGGGGCGCCGGCGGCGGCTGGAACGACGCCACCAATAACGTCTACCCTGACTGGGCGCAGATTACCTTTAACGGACAGAAAACAATTAATGAGATCGATCTCTTTACCGTACAGGACGCCCTGACCCTGGCCGTCACCCCGACCTCCACCATGACCTTCACCAAGTACGGCATCACCTCCTTTGATGTTCAGTACTGGGACGGAACGACCTGGGTGACGCTGCAGAGCGTCGCCAACAACTTGGTCTGGCGCACCATTACCTTCCCGGCGGTCACCACCGATAGGATCCGGGTGCAGGTGAATGCTTCCTTGGGGGGATACAGCAGAATCGTCGAGATCGAGGCATACGGAACGGACAGTGTAATTATCGCCGCCAATCCGCCGACGGTCGGCAGCATCGCTCCGGTCAGCACCGTCCAGGGGGTCACCACAAGTATCACGATCACCGGGACCAACCTCACCGGCGCCACAGTCACCTACGGTAACGGCACCGTGGGGACCGCCACCACGGCCACCGCCACCTCCTTGGTCGTTCCCATCACCGGAACCACCGTGGGAGCGGGAACCGTCACCGTCACCACCGCCGGAGGGAGCGCCACGGGAAGCCTCGCCGTCACCACCCCGGCGCCGACGGTCGGCAGCATCGCTCCGGTCAGCACCGTTCAGGGGGTCACCACCAGCATCACGATCATCGGGACCAACCTCACCGGCGCCACAGTCACCTACGGTAACGGCACCGTGGGGACCGCCACCATCGCCACCGCTACCTCCGTGATTATCCCCATCACCGGAACCACCCTGGGAGCAGGGATCGTCACCGTTACCACCGCCGGCGGCAGCGCCACGGGGAACCTTGCCGTCACCGCCCCGGCGCCGACGGTCAGCAGCATCGCTCCGGTCAGCACCGTTCAGGGGGTCACCACCAGCATCACGATCACCGGGACCAACCTCACCGGCGCCACAGTCACCTACGGTAACGGCACCGTGGGGACCGCCACCACGGCCACCGCTACCTCCGTGATTATCCCCATCACCGGAACCACCCTGGGAGCAGGGATCGTCACCGTTACCACCGCCGGCGGCAGCGCCACGGGGAACCTTGCCGTCACCGCCGTCACAACCCGCACCAACGTCGCCCTGGCGACCAATGGCGGAGTAGCCACGGCCTCTTCGACCATTAATGCAACGACCTATCCCACCGCGGCGCTGAATGATGGCGACCGGATTGGGGCAAAATGGGGCGCCGGCGGCGGCTGGAACGACGCCACCAATAACGTCTACCCTGATTGGGCACAGATTACCTTTAACGGACAGAAAACAATCAATGAGATCGATCTCTTCACCGTACAGGATGCCCTGACCCTGGCCGTCACCCCGACCTCCACCATGACCTTCACCAAGTACGGCATCACCTCCTTTGATGTTCAGTACTGGGACGGAACGACCTGGGTGACACTACAGAGCGTCGCCAACAACCTGGTATGGCGCGCCATCACCTTCCCGGCGGTCACCACCGATAGGATCCGGGTGCAGGTAAATGCTTCGCTGGGGGGGTATAGCAGAATCGTCGAGATCGAAGCGTACGGAACCGCCGCCATGGTGGTAACGCCACAACCGACAGTCAGCAGTATCGCCCCGACCAGCACCGTTCAGGGGGTCGTCACCAGCGTCACGATCACCGGGACCAACCTCACCGGCGCCATCGTCACCTACGGTAACGGCACAGTTGGAACCGCCACCATCGCCACAGCCACCTCCCTGGTCATCCCCATCACCGGGACCACCGTGGGGACAGGGACCATCACCGTCACCACTGCCGGCGGCAGCGCCACGGGAAACCTTGCCGTCACCGCGCCTGTCACCCCGGCGCCGACGGTCGGCAGCGTCAGTCCAGGCAGCATCGTTCAGGGGGTCGCCACCAGCGTCACTGTCTCCGGGACCAACCTCACCGGCGCAACCGTCACCTATGGTAACGGCACAGTTGGAACCGCCACCATCGCCACAGCCACCTCCATGGTCATCCCCATCACCGGAACCACCGTGGGAACAGGGACCATCACCGTCACCACCGTCGGCGGCAGCGCCACGGGAAGCCTCGCCGTCACCGCGCCTGTCACCCCGGCGCCGACGGTCGGCAGCGTCAGCCCAGGCAGCATCGTTCAGGGGGTCGTCACCACTGTCAGCATCACCGGGACCAACCTCACCGGCGCAACAGTCACCTACGGTAACGGTACCGTGGGGACCGCCACCATCGCCACAGCCACCTCCATGGTCATCCCCATCACCGGAACCACCGTGGGAGCAGGGACCGTCACCGTCACCACCGCCGGCGGGAGCGCCACGGGAAACCTTGCCGTCACCGCCGTCACAACCCGCACCAACGTCGCCCTGGCGACCAATGGCGGAGTAGCCACGGCGTCTTCGACCATTAATGCAACGACCTATCCCACCGCGGCGCTGAATGACGGCGACCGGATTGGGGCAAAATGGGGCGCCGGCGGCGGCTGGAACGACGCCACCAATAACGTCTACCCTGACTGGGCACAGATTACCTTTAACGGACAGAAAACAATCAATGAGATTGATCTCTTCACCGTACAGGATGCCCTGACCCTGGCCGTCACCCCGACCTCCACCATGACCTTCACCAAATACGGCATCACCTCCTTTGATGTTCAGTACTGGGACGGGACGACCTGGGTGACACTGCAGAGCATCGCCAACAACCTGGTATGGCGCGCCATCACCTTCCCGGCGGTCACCACCGATAGGATCCGGATACAGGTGAACGCGTCCCTGGGTGGCTACAGCAGAATCGTCGAGATCGAAGCCTACGGAACCGCCGCCATGGTGGTAACGCCACAACCGACTGTCACCAGCATCTCCCCCACCAGCGCCGTCCAGGGGGTCGCCACCAGCGTCACGATCACCGGGACCAACCTCACCGGCGCCACCGTCACCTATGGTAACGGCACCGTGGGGAGCGCCACCATCGCCACCGCCACCTCCATGATCATCCCCATCACCGGAACCACCGTGGGAGCAGGGATCGTCACCGTTACCACCGCCGGCGGCAGCGCCACGGGAAACCTCGCCGTCACCGCCGCCGTCACTCCGGCGCCGACGGTTACCAGCATCTCCCCCACCAGCGCTGTCCAGGGGGTCGCCACCAGCGTCACGATCACCGGGACCAATCTCACCGGCGCCACCGTCACCTACGGTAACGGCACAGTTGGAACCGCCACGACGGCCACCGCCACATCCCTGGTCATCCCCATCACCGGGACCACCGTGGGAGTAGGGACCATCACCGTCACCACCGCCGGCGGCAGCGCCACGGGAAGCCTCGCCGTCACCGCCGCCACAACACGCATCAACGTCGCCCTGGCGACCAATGGCGGGGTGGCGTCAGCCTCTTCATATTTGATCACCAATCCACCGTCCAAGGTAATCGACGGCAACCGCGCCACCGGTAACGGCTTCTGGCGCGACACGAGCGCTAACAGTTGGCCCGACTGGATCCAGATAACCTTCAATGGTCAAAAGACAATCTCCGAAATTGATATTTTCACCGCCCAGGACATCCTGACCGACACGACCCAACCCACGGCGGCTACGACCTTCACGGTCAACGGCATTACCGCCTTCGACGTCCAGTACTGGAACGGGACAACCTGGGTGACACTGCAGAGCGTCGCCAACAGCAATCTGGTCTGGCAAAAGATTACCTTCCCGGCAGTTACCACGAACCAGATCCGGGTAACGGTCAATGCCTCTCTGGCTAGCTACAGCAGAATTGTTGAAATCGAGGCATACTGATCGGAAAGCGCGGAGAAGGTGCGACAACGCCGGTCGACTGATCAGTCCAGGGTGCGTAGCGCGGAAACAAGATAGGAAAATTCTTCTTCCGCCACGGTCCGGAGATCCAGGGAAAAACGACCGGACGAGATCCGCCCGATGACCGGCACCGGAGCGTTGCGAAACCGCATTTGAATTTCCTGGGGCGACATACCGTCACGGGAGATGGTGAGGAGGATCGTGGGGAGAGCAAGGAGCGGATAAGAGCCGCCACCGGGAGAAGAGAGGCCGTCGGTCAACTCCAGGGAGATTCCCACCGGAAGGGATTTCCGGACTCTCCGGAGCAGTTTCCGGCCACGGCTCCGAAGTTCCGCCGCGGAAACGGAGAGCATCCTGAGAACCGGAATCTCCGCCAAGGCCTGCCGCTGGTCCAGATAGAGACGCAAGGTTCCTTCCAGCGCCGCCAGGGTCAGCTTGTCCAGCCGGAGCGCCCGCAGGAGCGGATGATTCCTCATGGGGCGAAGAAACTCCTCCCCACCGACGATGATCCCCGCCTGGGGCCCACCCAAGAGTTTGTCCCCGCTGAAAGTAACCAAATCCACCCCCCAGCGGATAAATTCTCCCACCGTCGGCTCGCCGCTGATGCCGAAGCGTGTCAGATCCATGAGACAACCGCTTCCGGCATCCACCATGGTGGGGAGGGCATATTTTTTTCCGAGAGAGGCCAGATCGGCGGGGGCTACCTCCGCGGTAAACCCCACCATGGCGAAGTTGCTGGGGTGTACCTTGAGGAGGAGCCCGGTGGCGGGAGAAATCGCCCCTTCGTAGTCCCGGAGATGGGTCCGATTGGTGCTCCCCACCTCCCGAAGGATGGCGCCGCTCTGACCCATGATATCGGGAATACGGAACGCCCCGCCGATTTCAACCAGTTCACCCCGGGAGACGATCCCTTCACGACCGGTGCAGAGAGTTGTAAGAGCAAGGAGGAGCGCCGCGGCGTTATTGTTTACCACAAGAGCCGCCTCCGCCCCGGTAAGCCGACAGAGGAGCCCGGCCACGTGCTCCAGACGATCCCCCCGTTCACCGGTGGCGAGATCGTACTCCAGGGTCGAATAGCCGTAGGCGACATCATCCAGGAAGGGAGCAACGGCGCGGGATAGCGGCGCCCGCCCCAAATTGGTATGAATAACGATTCCCGCGCCGTTGACGACCTTGCGCAGGGAGGGAGAAATGGCGGCGTCCAAGGCGCTCCGGAAGCGATGCGACAGAGTATCCTCGTCAAGAGGAACCACCTCTCCCCGAAGAAGCCCCTTCCTGGCGACAGCCAGCACCAACCGGAGCGCGGCCAGAACCACGGGACGAGGATGTTCCCTGAGCGCGGCGGTCACAGCCGGCCAGAGCAGCATTCGATCAACCTTTGGGATGGAAGCGCAGCTATTCATGACCGGCATTGTAGTTAACAGGGAGCCGATGTCAAGGAATCACTGGTGAACTGCTTTTTCTAGGGTTGAAATTTCCGTCGAGACCACGTAGAGTCCCCAGCGGGAGAACAATGACATGGACCCCGTCCGCCACCTGAAAGTTTCCCTCCTGGTCCTGACCCTGCTGGTCACCGTCGGGACAGTAGGATATATCACCATCGAGGGATGGCGTCCCCTGGATGCCCTCTACATGACCGTCATCACCCTGGGGACCGTCGGCTTCAAGGAGGTCCACGACCTGAGCGATGCGGGAAAGCTCTTCACCATAGCCCTCATTATCGTTGGCGTCAGCGTCTTGGGGTATATCGTCGGGAGTCTGGCCCAGATCATGTTCGAAGGGCAGTTCCAGCGGATCATCGGGAGGAAGAAGGTGGAAAACCGGATCAGGTCTCTGAAAAACCACTACATTATCTGCGGTTACGGTCGCATCGGCAGCCTCATCTGCAAGGAGTTCGCCGCCAAGCCGCTATCCTTCGTGGTGGTGGAAAAGGACCAGCAGATCGCCGAACGGCTCTCCGACGTCTATCTGGTCATTCACGGCGACGCCACCGCCGACGAAACCCTCCTTCATGCGGGAATCAAGGAAGCCAAGGGGTTGATCACCGCCGTCACCTCGGACACGGAGAACGTCTATATCACCCTGACGGCCCGCGGCCTCAACCCGGAACTCTATATCCTGGCCCGCTCCGGCGAAGAGGGGTCCGAGCTCAAACTCCAACGGGCCGGAGCCAACAAGGTCATCTCTCCCTACACCATCGGCGGCAACCGGATGGCCCAGGCTATTCTCCGTCCCAATGTGGTGGACTTCATCGAGATCGCTACCGGTCGCGGACACCTGGAACTCCAGATGGAAGAGATCGAGATCCCCGATCACTCCGCCTTCGTGGGCGAAGACCTCATCACCTCCGGCTTTCGGAGGGAGACGGGGGTCATCATCGTCGGGATCAAGAAGCTGAACGGCCGAATGGTCTTCAACCCCGAGCCGAAGTCAACCCTGGAAGCGAAGGATACCCTCATCGTCCTGGGGCAGCCCAGCGCAGTTCTCAAACTGGAAGACCTGATCCGCCACACCCCCCATGGGGGACATTCCCCAAGGAAGAGCCGCCATGCATGACAACACTCTCCATGTCCACGTCCCCTACCCTCAGCTGGACGGAGCCCTCCCCTTCCTTGTGGAGCGGCGGCTCAACGTGGAACTCTTTTTCTCCGCCGACACCCTGGACGGGCTGACCCCGGAGCAGCTCGCCTCCTCAGTGGCGCGCCTGGACGACGCAGGGATCAGGAGAACGATTCATGCTCCGTTCATGGATCTAAGCCCCGGCTCCTTCGAGCCGCTGTTGCGAGAAATTACCCAGCGCCGCTTCCATCAGGTCATGGATGTGGCGGCGACCCTTCGCCCCCGGGTGGTGGTCTTTCACCCCGGCTACGACAAGTGGCGCTACGGTGAAACCCGGGACCGGTGGCTGGCGGAGAGCATTCCGTTGTGGCAGGAGATGGTGGAGCGGGGCGATGAGTGCGATTGCATCATCGCCGTGGAAAACATCTTCGAGGAAGAGCCCTCCACCCTTTTTGACCTGATCACCTGCGTTAACTCCCCCCGACTGCGGCACTGTTTCGACATGGGACATTGGAATTTATTCAAAAAAATCAGTTTGGAGGAGTGGTTTTCGGTGCTGGGTCCATTCATGGCCGAGACCCATATCCATGACAACCATGGGGAGAGGGACGAGCACCTCCCCTTGGGCGAAGGGGAGATAAACGGTCGGCTGGTCTTCTCCCTTCTGGACCGGTACGCTCCCAACGCCATCAAGACCATCGAGGCCCATACCCGGGACAAGCTGGAGCGGGCGCTGGTCAGCCTGGAGCAGATCCTGAAAAAATGATGCTCTCGCAAATTCTCTCTCAAGACGTCATTGCGAGGAGCGAAGCGACGAAGCAATCTTAGTAGTTTTAGTATGTTAGCGAGATGCTGGATTGCTTCGCTTCGCTCGCAATGACAGAATTTGCGAGAGCATCAAAAATGATTGAAAATAATCAGGTATAAAAGGAGGTACAGTGTCAACAGCAACTACAGAAAAACAGATTTCCTCACTCCGTCCCACCGTGGCGTTGGAGGGAGAAGCGGACTGGGAGCCCTTCGACGCGCCGTCGCTGGTGGGGGAATCGCTCCGTTTCGTCTCCGGCGATCCGGAGGGCGATCGCTTCCGGGTTCGCTACTACCGCGACGAAAACAAACATCTGCACGCCAAGCTCTGGTTCGGCCCCGAAACCGGCGGCCCCCCCGGTCATGCCCACGGCGGCGCTGTTGCCGCGGTGATGGATGAGGCGCTTGGTCTGGCTGCGTGGGCCGCCGGCTATCCTATCGTGGTGGGAAACCTCAACGTAAACTTCCGTAACATGCTCCCCCTGGAGAAGGTAGTAACGCTGGAAAGCGAGGTCATCTCCGTGGAGGGGCGCAAGATCATGGTTCATGGCCGGCTTTTCCATGGCGACACGCTCTATGCCGAAGGAAAATGTCTCTGTATCACCATTCCCGGAAGATGATTCCTGCCACAAGATTCTTGACCTGAGTCATGGCGACCATGACGCGCAGCGGTTATCCTGCTGACTTCCTGGCAGAAATTACCCTGCCTCAGGCAACTTCAGACAAGGAGTTTCAACCATGTCAAACCGCGGATGCGGCCACGCCACCGGAGCAGGACCTTTTGCCCAGGGGAGGGAACTGGTAGAGTTTGTCGCCGCGGCCCATGGCGGCGAGATAAGAACCAAACAGATTCCCGGAGGCGGGCTGGCGACACTCCGCCAGGGATGTCACCCTCGCGACCTTCGTGGGCGCCTGTCCGGCATGCGGGGGGATTCATGCCGTCTCCCCCCCACGCAGCAGCGACCCGGCCAACATCCAGTATGCCGGTGAGGGGTACAGGTTGGAATAAACAGAGAAAGAGCAGCCCACCACGAAGGCACGGAGACACGGAGTCGTAGGGTATGCACCGGATTCATGGTGCTCACCCTGAACCGTGCGCACCCTACGACTAAACGCCGGAAAGTATCTCTTTACAGACCCCGCCGTTGCTTGCTACTCTGCCAAGAGATGTACAGAGAGAGAGGGAACGTATGGCAACAATAACGTTTGACACATTGAAGTTCGTCACCCGCCTCAAAGAATCGGGGCTTAGTCATGAATGCCGCACCTGCTTCCGGATATTCCCTGAGGAGGAGGGAAGAAGCGGCAGAATAAACCGTTCATAGGTAACCGTTTGTTTTGAAGAGAGAAGATCAAGATCCCCCTCGTTATCCATCAGGAACGTGGCGACCCCCATGACGGTTTTCAGCAGATAGCCGGTACCTTCCACGCTCTTTTCCAGCTCTTCACCCCGCTTACTCAGCATATTTTTCAGCAATTTCAGATCAACAACCATATCTCATCCTCCGTATGCAGTTTCCGGGCGACGTCAGTCCCCTTCGGCTCCGCTTAAGGGATCAACCCGTGCGCTGAGCGAAGTCGAAGCGTTGACTCTCTACTTGGACCGACTCCCCCGCCGTCCGGTCTTGGGGAGAGGGCGTTCGGCCACCGGCTTTCCCCGTCGGGGAGCCGCCGCCGTTGCCGGGGCTTTTGCACCCCGCAGCTGGGGCTTTCTGCTCTTGGGGGGAAGGGCCGCTTTCTTGAACTCCTTCACCTGCATGCTTCTTTTAGGCGCCAGCTGGGGAAATTCATCCAGATTTTTGCGCGGGATGGAATAGGTAAGGAGCTTCTCGATGGCAGCCAGGAGCGGCTTTTCCTCCGGACAGACCAGCGAGATGGCGATCCCTTCCTCCCCGGCGCGACCGGTGCGGCCGATGCGATGCACGTAATCCTCGGGAACCTGGGGGAGATTATAGTTGATCACATGGGGAAGGTGCTGGATATCCAGCCCCCGCGCCGCCACATCAGTGGCCACCAGGACACGGAATTCACCCCGCTTGAACTCCGCCAGAGTCCGGGTCCGGATGGACTGGCTCTTGTTGCTATGGATGGCGGCAGCCTTGATGTTGTCGAAGAGAAGCTCTTCCGTGAGCTTGTCCGCGCCGTAGCGGGTCCGGGCGAAAACCAGCACCTGGTTCCATCCCCCCTGGCGAATAAGGAAGGAGATCATCTCCCTCTTCCGGCTCCGTTCCACCTCATAGACCGCCTGAGTCACCGCGTCGGCGGCAATATTGCGGCGCTCCACCTCGATGCGCCGCGGATTATCCAGCAGCTGGTCGGCAAGCTTTTTGATCTCCTTGGAATAGGTGGCGGAAAAGAGGAGGGTTTGACGCTTGGCCGGCAGATAGGTCGCCACCTGCTTGATATCGTCAATAAACCCCAGATCCAGCATCCGGTCGGCCTCGTCCAGCACCAGCACCTCAATACGGGAAAGGTTGATTGTCCCCCGTTCCGCATGATCCAGGAGCCGCCCCGGGGTCGCCACCACGATATCGACCCCCCGTTGCAACCGTTCAATCTGGGCCTGAATAGTCACTCCGCCATAGATCATGGTGGAGCGCAAGGAGAGGCGGCGGGCATAATTGTTCATCTCTTCGCTGACCTGGGCCGCCAGCTCCCGGGTGGGAACAAGAACCAAAGCCCGGGGAGCCCGCCGTTTTTGCGGGGGGATCTTCTCGCCCAACCGCTGCACGATGGGGAGGGCGAAGGCGGCAGTCTTCCCCGTGCCGGTCTGGGCGCCGGCCAGCAGATCCCCCCCATCAAAGATCAACGGGATCGCCCCACTCTGGATGGGGGTCGGCGACGTATACCCCAGGGTTGCAATGGCGCTGAGCAGTTCCGGCCGCAGGCCGAGAGATTCAAAAGACATGAAGTAACTCCTTGTGACTAATTTTTCCACCCTCTGCTCCGGGCCTCGCGCTGATCGCTCTCCACCTCTCCCAGCAGCTCCAGATAAACGGCGTAACGGTCGGCGGGGATCAATTCCTGTTCCACCAGCTTGATGACGGCGCACCCCGGCTCGGTGCGATGACGGCAGTCGCGGAAGTGACAGCGGAGATCATTATGCTCCTCGAAGCCGGGAAAATGGGTGGCCAACTCGTCCGTCAGAATATCCACCAGGCCGAAATCCCTGAACCCGGGGGTATCCACCAGTTCGCCTCCGCCGGAAAGGGCATGAAGAGTAGAAACGGTGGTGGTGTGTCGCCCCAGACCGCTCTGTTCGCTGAGCTTTCCCACCTTGAGATCGATGGCCGGGCAGAGGGCGTTTAAAAGCGAACTCTTCCCCACACCGCTGGCCCCCACGAAGACCCCACGGTGTCCCTGACTCAGGTACGCCACCAGAGGCTCCAGGCCGGTGCGATTCACGGCGCTTAAGGGGAAAACGGGGACCGAACCGGCATAAACCCGGCTCAAGCCGGCCCAGAGCAGGGAGGTCTCCTCCAGATCGCACTTGTTCACCACCACGAAGGGGTGCAGTTCCGCTACCCGCGCCGCAACAATAGCCCGGTCGATGAATCCGGCCTGTGAATTGGGGGCCACCACGATCCCCAGCACATCCAGATTCGCCGCAACCAGATGGATTCCCCCGCCGCCGTCACGTCGGCGGAGCTCGGTGCGACGGGGCAACCGGATCAGGATCTCCCCCGCCACCTCCACCTCATCCCCCACCACATGACCGGAACTCCGCTTGACCCGCACCATGCGACGCTTGCCGGTGGCGAAGGCCACCTCCACCTCGACGCCATGGTGGGCGGTGATCAGCCCGCGGCATCCCTGGCCGTCTCCGGGGGAATCCGGCTTTTTAAGCCGTGGGGATTTGGAGCGGGATGACGAAGATCCTGCGGATTTCATGGGGGGCTCTCTCATTCTAGGCCAGCAAAAAACCACGGGAGGGTGTGCCTCTGTCTGTGGCTTTGGACGGCGCGAAGTATAGCACGTTACCTTTCCTGGGGCAATTTATTCACCACGGCTACGCCAGCAGCAACGAGACCGCATGCAGCAGGAGGCCGATCACCCCTCCCACCAGGGTGCCGTTCATCCTGATAAACTGCAGGTCGGAACCGATGCTCAGCTCGATCTCGTTGGTATACTCTTCGCTTTCCCACTGTTTCATGGTACCGGAAATATGTCCGGCGATGGCGCCCCGCGCCCTGTCCCCGTACTGCAGTATCAGTGATTCAAGGTGTTCATTCAACGACTCTTTCAGCCCCTCATTGGCCGACAGGGTAGCGCCGAGACCGGCAACCGCCGCCGAAATTTTCTCCCGCACCTTTGACCGGGGATGTTGCAGATCACTCTTCAGCCAGCTCTTCAGGTCGTTGGCGATGTTCGCCGCGTAATCGGCTATTGCCTGGTTATGAACAACCTCAAGTTTGATCGCCTCCACCTTGTTCCGCAAGAGTTCATCGGACTTCAGCCGGTCGGCAAAATTCATCACCGCGTTGTCAAACTTCCGGCGGACCTCGTGATTGGGATCATCACTGACTTCCTGCATGAAGGCATTGATCCTGGCGGCAACCTTTTCTCCCGCCCCCTTGGAAAACTGTTCCCGATTTGGAATGAAGGCAACCAGGAGCGGATACTCCTTCGTGCACATGGCGTCTATGGCGCCTGCCAGCTTCATCTGTGCTTCCGCGGTTCCCAGCCATCCGGCCAGGCGGTGCAACAGGTCATCCAGAACAATCTGGTGGCGATTATCTTTTCCGAGGGTATGAAGGATCGCTCCGGCGGAACCGGCCAGGTCGAAGGCTTCGATCCGGTTACTCAGGGCGGTTCGGAGCAGTTGCCGCACCCGCTCGTCATCCAGGAAATGAAGGGAATCGGCGCAGACACGGGTCAACCCATTGGCCAGAGCCTCGGCATTCTTGTGCGACATCAGGTAGACGGCAAGGTGCCCGGCGGGATTATACTCCCTCAGCTTGGCGATGAGCGTATTGCCGGCAAGAAACTTCTCGCGAATAAAGAGCGCCAGATTCGCGGCAATGACCTCCTTCTTGTTTTTTATGATGGCCGTATGGGGAATCGGTATCCCCATGGGGTGGCGAAAGAGCGCCACAACGGCGAACCAGTCCGCCAAGGCCCCCACCATGGCCGCTTCGGCAAAGGCGGCGAGCCACTCCCAGGCGCCGTCTCCCTTGCGGGAGCGGGCGACCAGAAACAGCAGGGCCGCCCCCATCATCAATCCAGTGGCTATCCTCTTGTTTCTGACCAGAATTCGTTTTCTCTTATCCACGTGCACTCTCCGGATTCATAGTTACTGCAACAGCGGCTGAAAACAGATCTCGTCCGATCACCTTCCTCGGCGCTTCTTGCTCAACAAGGTGGAGGGGGTCCCGGCGGCCTTGAACTCCGGCTCATACCCCACCTTGAAGCCGGCTCCGACGCTGTTGCGCAAGCTGAGGAAATGGGTGTTCTCCTTGTCAAAGGTGCAGACAGGAGCACGGCAGGGCTCGAAACCGAACCGCTGGAAGTAGCCCGGCTCACCCAGGACAAAGAGTGTCTGCTCCTTGATGGCGTCCTGCCGCAGGGCAAAATGGAGCAGCTCCGCCCCCACCCCTTGACCCTGAAATTCGGGGGAGACGGCCAGGGGGGCCAGGTGCAGCCCGCAGAGCTCCTTCCCCTGGTAGGCGTTGGTAAAGGCGATATAGGCGATGACCCTGCTGGTATGAATGCAGATCCATTCGTGCATGACTCTGCCGTTCTCATGTAACTTCTGCACCAGCCCGATTTCGGACTTGCCATGGGGAAAGGCGAGCGGGAGGAGCGCGTAGACCCTGGCTCTGTTCTCCACCGACAGTTTCTGGATTTTCATGATGAGATTCCTTGCCATTAAAAAGGGCGCCGCAACGGCGCCCTTTCCGGTTGACTCTATTTAAAGTTCTTCCTGATCCTTTCCACCGCCTCGACCACATTCTCCCGGTGGCCGAAGGCAGAGAGCCGGAAGTACCCTTCACCGCTGGGACCGAAGCCGGATCCGGGGGTTCCCACCACGTTGCATTCGTTGAGGAGTTTATCGAAAAACTCCCAGCTGGTGAGACCGCCGGGGGTCTTGAGCCAGATGTAGGGAGCGTTCATCCCGCCGAAAATCGTGAAACCGGCTTCCTGCAACCCTTCTCGAATAATCCGGGCGTTTTCCATGTAATAATCGATGACTTCCTTGGTCTGAGCCCACCCTTCTTCCGAGTAGACCGCGGCGGCGGCCCGCTGCACCGGGTAGGAGGCGCCGTTGAACTTGGTGGTGGTGCGGCGGAGCCAGAGCTTGTTGAAGCTGTACCGCTCTCCCGTGCCCGTCGTCCCCATGACCCCTTCCGGCACGACCACCAGGCCGCAGCGGACCCCGGTGAAGCCGGCGGTCTTGGAGAAGGAGCGGAACTCGATGGCGCACTGCTTGGCCCCTTCTATCTCGTAGATGGAGTGGGGAATCTCGGGATCGGTGATGAACGCCTCGTAGGCGGCGTCGAAGAAGATAACTGCGTCGTTGGCCAGGGCGTACTCCACCCACTTTGTCAGCTCCTCCCTGCCGGCCACGGTCCCCGTGGGGTTGTTGGGAAAACAGAGATAGATGATATCCACCTTCCCCGTGGGAAGAGCCGGGATAAAGCCGTTTTCCTCGGTGCAGGGGAGGTAGACGATATTTTCGTAGTACCCCTTCTCGTCCGCCTCGCCGGTGCGGCCGATCATGACGTTGGTGTCGTTGTAGACCGGGTAGACCGGGTCGCCGATGGCCACCACGTTCTCCAGGGCGAAGATGTCCAGGATGTTGGCGCAGTCGCACTTGGAGCCGTCGGAGATGAACATTTCCTCGGTCTTCAGTTCGACCCCCAGCGGCTTGTAGGATTTCTCGATGATGGCGTTGATGAGCCAGTCGTACCCCTGCTCCGGGCCGTAGCCGGCAAAATGGTCGATGCCGGCCAGGTCGTCCACGGCGTCATGGAACGCCTTGATGACCGCCGGGGCCAGGGGACGGGTCACGTCACCGATCCCCAGGCGAATCACCTTGGCGGTGGGGTTCTCCGCGGCAAAGGCGCGGACACGCCGGCCGATCTCGGGAAAAAGGTAGCCGGCCTTCAGTTTAAGGTAGTTGTCGTTGATCTGTGCCATTACGAGTAGTTGCTCCTTGAGGAATATGTTACCAAAGGGTTTTAACCGCATATTGGGCAATCAATGGATCGATTGTCAAGATGGTTAACTTCTCAACCGATGCTTGCGCCACCAGCATCCGGTCAAACGGGTCTTTGTGATACGTCGGTAACTGTTGCAGGGAAAAGGCATGTTTGAACGTTACGGGTAGTTCGTGAATTTGCGCAAGAACCAACTGTTTCCGAATGAAGGTTTCCGGGTGATCCGGGAGTTTCAACTTGCCCAGTGCTGTTTTAATCACCATCTCCCAGATGCTGGCGCTACTCAGAAATAAACTTGTTCTTATGTCCAGAATAGCGTTTCGCGCTTTTCCCGATAACCGCTCATCATCGGTGCTTAGCCAAATGAAAGCATGAGTATCCAGCAGACATTTCATTTATAGAACTCAGCGACGATTTCTTCAGGGAGCGGCTCATTGAAATCGTCAGACATCCATATCCGCCCCTTGGCGCTGCCAAGCTGTCGGACAATAACTGCTTTTTTTTTCAGAGGAATATCCATAAACATCTGCTCCTTAATGGTATGCACAATCGCATATAACTGAGGAAGCATCGACTCAGGAACTTCGTTAATATCCGCCAGTAATTTATCACGAAAGGTGATTGCCATTGAGCGCTCCTTTACCGCAGCCCCAGCACATCCTGCATGTCGTAGATCCCCGGCTGCTGCCCCACCACCCACTTGGCGGCCCTCACCGAACCGCGGGAAAACATATCCCGGGTCATGGCCCGATGGGAAAGCTCAATCCGCTCCCCCATGCCGATGAAGTAGACCGTATGCTCGCCGATGATGTCGCCGCCCCGAACGGTCTGCATCCCGATCTCTTCCCTGGTCCGCTCCCCCACGATCCCTTCGCGGGAACAACGGGCGACCTGGTTGTAGTCGCGCCCCAAAGCCTCGGCCACCACCTCCCCCATCCTGACGGCGGTGCCGCTGGGAGCATCCTTCTTCTTGTTGTGGTGCAGCTCCACGATCTCCACGTCGAAGTCGTCCCCCAGGGTCCTGGCAATATCCTTCAGGATCTTGAAGCAGACATTGACCCCCACGCTCATGTTGGGGGCGATGATCACCGGGATATCCTTGGCCAACTCCGCCGCCAGCTCCCGCTCCTCCGGAGTGAAGCCGGTGGAGCCGATAACGATGGCCTTTTTCTTCAGGCCGCAGAGCTCCAGGTTCTTCAGGGAGACCTTGGGGGTGGTGAAGTCGATGAGGACGTCGCACCCCTCCACCACTTCGTTCAGGTCGTCGGTGATTGTCACCCCCAACAGGCCGCAGCCGGCGAGAAGTCCGGCATCCTGCCCCACCATTTCGTGCCTCGGCCGCTCCAGCGCGCCGGAAAGCAGGCAGCCGGCCTCCTTGACTGCAACGATGATTCTCTGCCCCATGCGCCCGGCGGCGCCGCAGACGGCAATCTTGATCATAAAAAACCTCATTTTTGTAAAGGGATGTACGGAGAGCTGGAGGAACAACTCCTCCACCAATGAGTTTTATTATTTACGTTAGACTGCTTCCGGAACCGGAACTCCCTCGAAGATGTCATCCTGGCCGATGGCGCACCCCACACTGGAAAGGGACAACGGTTCGCCCGGAAGGAGGTCGCGCAGCAGCCAGTCCCCCTCCCTGTTCTTCAGGTAACGATAGATCCGCTGCCGCCCAGGCTCGATGACCACGTATTCCCGCAACTCGGGGATGAGGCGATAATATTCGAATTTACGCCCCAGATCATAGGCTGCGGTGGAGTCGGAAAGAACCTCCACGATGAGACAGGGGTGTTCCAACTGCAGATCAGCCCGAGCGTCCCGCTCATCGCAGGAGACCATGACATCAGGGTAGAAAAAAGCATCGGCAGCGGTGACCTGCAGCTTCATTTCCGAGATAAACGCCTTGCAGGGAGAGCCTTTCAGGAACGTGTGCAGCGCGCCAAAGATGTTACCCGCCACCAGATTATGACTCTTCCTGGCGCCGGAATGGCAAAAAAGTTCACCGCCAACGAACTCATACCGGTCATCCTGAAGAATTTCCCATCCAAGGAACTCATCGGGGGTCATGGTCATTTTTACGGTTCCCTTTCCCATCCGGCCTCCGTTCCCCAACTCCCTCAGATCAGCCCGTACTCCTTCATGATCCCGGCCAGCTTGGCCTTGTTGGCGTCACTCAGGGGAGAGAGGGGAAGACGAACCTCGTCGGAGCACTTCCCCATGAGCCCCAAGGCACACTTCACCGGCGTGGGGTTGCTCTCCATGAACATGGCATTGCTGATTTTAAGGGTCTCCAGATGAATACGGCGGGCCGTCTCCAGGTCGCCGGCAAAGAAGGCGTCCACGAGATCCCCCACAGCCTTGGGCATGATGTTGGCCAGAACCGAGATGACCCCCTTGGCGCCGCAGGCCATCATGGGAAAGGTGATGAAGTCGTCGCCGGAGAAGACGTCGATCCGGTCGCCGCAGAGCGACAGAATCTCGGAGGCCTGCTGAAGAGAGCCGGTGGCTTCCTTGATAGCGACGATATTTTCATGAAAGGACAACCGCGCCACGGTCTCGGGAAGGAGATTGACCCCGGTCCGCCCCGGCACGTTGTAGAGGATCTGGGGGATGATCACGGCATCGGCGATGGCGGTGTAGTGCCGGAACAATCCCTCCTGGGTCGGCTTGTTGTAGTAGGGGGTAACCAGGAGCACGCCGTCAACACCCGCTTCCTTGGCCTTCTGGGAGAGCTCGATGGCCTCGGCGGTACAGTTGGAGCCGGTACCGGCGATGACCGGGATCCGCTTGTTAACCTGCTCCACCACCGTCTTCACCACCAGGATATGCTCGTCGTTATCCAACGTGGAGGATTCGCCGGTGGTGCCGCACGGGACGATGGCGTCGGTCCCCCCCTCAATCTGGAACTCCACCAGTTCCCGCAGCTTTTCATAATCCACGGCATTGTTCTTGAACGGGGTGACGATGGCGACGATGCTTCCCTTGAACATGGCAACTACCTCCTCTGGGGGGTTGATTTTATCGGTATCTCACAGGCGAAAAAGGTTACATACTCACCGACCTTGCCGATCCCGCCTCCGTTCGTCCTGCGGTTGAGCAGGTTACGGTCATGGCCGGGTGACTGTCGCCACGCATGAAAGAGCCTTTGCGGCGTATCCATGTTCCAGGCGACATTCTCCACGCAACCGCCGGCCCCTTGTGCGACGGCCTGGCGAAAACGGTTGTCGGCGCCGTCATGATTCATCTCCTGCCGCTCCTGCATCTCCCGGCTGTGCTGCCGGGCCAGCTCACCGCAGAACGAGGAGCTATCCAACGGCTTGAGTTTGTTGGCGCTCCGGTAGCTGTTGATCAGCTGCAGTGTCTGCTCCTCGAAATCGCCGGCAACGGCAATCCCGGCGAACAACAGCAACGCGACGCCGGCGGTGAGTCGAACTAACTTTTTCATGGGCTACAGAAAGGTGGCGATCTTCTCACCCTTAACCAGATCAGCAACTGTCTCCCGGTCGCGAATCACCTCGAACTTCTCCCCCTTGACCATCACCTCTGCCACCCTGGGGCGGCTGTTGTAGGAGCTGGACATGGCGAAGCCATAGGCGCCGGCGGACATGAAGGCCACCAGATCCCCCTGCTTGAACATGGGAACCTCCCGCCCCTTCACCAGAAAATCACCCGACTCGCAGATGGGGCCGACAATATCGGCCACGATCATCCCGTCCTGATCCAGGGTCACCGCCTGGACCCCGTGGAACGAATCATAGAGGGCGGGCCGGGCCAGGTCGTTCATCCCTGCGTCGATCATGATGAAATTCTTTTCGTCCCTCGCCTTGGTATAAAGGGTTTTCGCCACCAGAATGCCGGCGTTCCCCACCAGGTTGCGCCCGGGCTCGAAGATCAGGTGCATCCCCAGATCCTTGGTGGCGGCAACGATCTCTTTCCCGTAGTCGGCGGGAAGTGGTGGTTCTTCGGCGTTGTACTGGATCCCAAGTCCGCCGCCGCAGTCGAAATAGTTCAGCGAGATACCCTGACTCCGGAGATTGCCGATCATCACCTTCAGCTTCTCGATGGAATCCACGAAAGGGTTAACCTTGGTGAGCTGGGAGCCGATATGCATGTCGATGCCGATGACCTCTATCCCCGGCAGGGTCGCGGCCCGGGCATACTCTTCCATGGCCCGATCGATGGTGATGCCGAACTTGGCGTTCTTCAGGCCGGTGGTGATGTAGGGATGGGTCCCCGGGTCCACATCCGGATTGACCCGAATGGCGATTCCCGCCCTACTCCCGGTGCGAGCGGCGATTTCCGAGATCCGGGTCAGCTCTTGCTCCGACTCCACGTTGAACATGAGGATACCGGTGTTCAGGGCGTACTCTATCTCATCGTCCATCTTCCCCACGCCGGAGTAGACCACCTTTTTCGGATCGACCCCCGCCTTCAGCGCCCGACAGAGCTCTCCGCCGGAGACGATGTCCACCCCGCTCCCCAGGTTGAAGAAGGTCTTCAACACCGACTGGGTGGAGTTCGCCTTCATGGAGTAGCAGAGCGTGTGGGGCATGGCGGCAAAGGCGTCGTCGAAGGCCTTGAAATGGCGAGTGAGGGTGGCATGGGAATAGACATAGACAGGAGAGCCGACCTGAGCAACGATATCCTTCAACGCCACATCCTCGGCGTAGAGTTCATTATTTTTGTAGTTAAAATGGTTCATCTCTTCCTCCTGACGGTGTGATGGGGGAGCAACGGATCGGACAGTCCGTTCAGCACGCATAAAGTGGTCATGTATACCATGTAAAACGGGAAAGTGTCAAAGAGTTAGCTCGTTCCCCCTAGATTCCCCCCATGCAAAGGTACTTGATCTCCAGGAAGTCGTCCACCCCGTACTTTGACCCTTCGCGACCGAAACCGGACTCCTTCACCCCCCCGAAAGGGGCAACCGTCGTGGAAATCAGACCGGTATTGACCCCCACGATGCCGTACTCCACCCCCTCGGCCACCCGCCAGACCCGACCGATATCACGGGTATAGAAATAGGCGGCAAGGCCGAACTGGGTGTCGTTCGCCATCCGGATCGACTCCTCTTCGGTACTGAACCGAAAGAGGGGCGCCACCGGACCGAAGGTCTCCTCCCTGGCGATCATCATCTCGGCCGTCACGTCGGCCAACACCGTGGGGTGGAAAAAACTCCGTCCCAGCTCATGCCGTTTTCCGCCACAGACGACCCGCGCCCCCTTGCCGACGGCATCGGCAATATGCTCTTCCACCTTTTCCACCGCGTTCATGTCCATGAGCGGTCCCTGCTGGAACTCTCCCCGCAACCCGTCCCCCACCTTCATCCGCGATACGGCCGCCACCAGTTTTTCAGTGAAGGCCTCATACACCCCCTCCTGCACCAGGAAACGGTTCGTGCAGACGCAGGTCTGACCGGTGTTGCGAAACTTGGAGACGATGGCCCCTTCCACCGCCGCATCCAGGTCAGCATCATCGAAGACGATGAACGGGGCGTTCCCCCCCAGCTCCAGCGCCAGTTTCTTCACCGTGCCGGCGCACTGCCTCATGAGCTTTTTACCGATCTCGGTGGAACCGGTAAAGGTGAGTTTCCGGACGATGGGGTTTGCGGTCATCTCCCCGCCGATGGCGCCGGAGTCGCCGGTGACCACGCTGAAGACCCCGTCAGGTAGACCGGCGCGGATGCCCAGTTCGGCCAAGGCGAGGGCGGAAAAAGGGGTCAGGGAGGCGGGCTTGACGATCATGGGACACCCCACGGCCAGGGCCGGTCCGGCCTTGCGGGTGATCATGGCAGCCGGGAAGTTCCAAGGGGTGATGGCGGCGCAGACACCGATAGGTTCCTTGAGCACAACAATACGTTTGTCCCGCTGATGCTGGGGGATGGTGTCGCCATAAACCCGTTTCCCCTCTTCGGCGAACCACTCGATAAAGGAGGCGGCATAGACGATCTCCCCCCGGGCCTCGGCCAGCGGTTTCCCCTGCTCAGCGGTCATGATTGTCGCCAGATCCTCCTGGTTCTCCAGAAGGAGTTCGAACCAGCGACGCAGAACCATGGAGCGCTCGCCGGCGGTTCTCGCCCGCCAAGCCGGGAAGGCCGCATTAGCCCCCTCGATGGCCCGCCTCGTTTCGTCGGCCCCCATCCTGGGGACGGCGCCGATAATTTCGCCGGTGGCGGGATTGGTGACGGTGATCGTTTCGCGTGAGTCGGCATCGCACCATTGGCCGTTGATGAAACATTGGGAACGGAGCAGCGAGGGATCTTTCAGGGTGAACATGGCACACCTCCAATGATGTTAGCGCTTACGAATTACTTCACACACGTCAGTCTACAACAACTTCACTCTTTACAATTTCAGAGGCATTAAGTTACTGATATCGCTCGCTAGAATTAAGACCAGTCCTGAATCCTTGTTTCCTGGTAACAGTGCCGGGATAGCGTGGGCGAATACCCTTTAAAAAAGGATCATCCCGCAGTTCATGCTTGATAAAAGCTGTATCTTCCGGTTCTAGTCCAAGACATGAACCGACAATACTATCCAGATCATCAAGTCTCGCTTCCATGTCTGAAATAAGCCGTTCTTCTTGATGTTCCGCTAAAGCAGAATACCACACATGCCGTTCTGCTTCGCTCACCGGAATCGACATATTGAGGATTGCACTTTTACTAAGTGTTTCTCCCTCACGTTGCAGAAGGGCGATATGCAAACCCTCCGCCAAGTCTAATCTGGTAATCTCTAGCCAGTCAAGCAGGTTATCGGTAAGAAATATCTGTATCTCTTTATCAGCTCTGGTTTCAAGCCGTGGCCGGGCAATCTCTACTTCAGAACTTGATGAATCAAAGACATCACTCCACGTCAGGCGGGTGGCGGTGTCGTGTTTCATGTGGTGTTTGAGAGTCGCCAAGTTGAGAGCAGTCAGGGCTTCGCTCAGCGCTTTTCGAGCCTGGAAGCGACGGTGGCAGGCATCAAGTATCGGCTGTCGTAGCGCTTCAATCTCGGCTGTTTTAGTCGCCAGGGTATCGCTCCAGGGCATGAGCGCAAGATTCGTCGGATAAATATGGCTTCGTAATGTTCTTAATATTCCCATACGTGCAGCCAATGCATGGAAAAAGACGTAGGTGTTTGATAGAAACAAGAGATCAAAGGGGAACGTATTCAGTTCTTCTCGGGGAAAAAAGAGCGTGGCGGTATCGGTAAAAGTCTCTTTCTCTGAATCAAAGGTTACCGCATTGATACTGTGCGCTACACCAGCCACAGCAAGACCGCGCTTGGGGAGGATACTGCCGATTGACCAGAGCGAATTGTCGCTGATTCCATCTAAGTCAATCCCCCTCTCTACGGGATCACCCTGTAACTCAGCTGAAATTATGTTTTCACCTTTATAAACGGTATAGCCTTCGGGTTTGTAGGCTCTCTGATTACGGAACACGATACCTCGTGTAAGCATTTGGCGTTCAGCCCAATCAGTTAGCTGTTCCGGTCTCTTCTCCGTGTACTTGCCTTGAGCAGCGCGAGAACTGCCACGCCAGTAGGTTTTTGCAGCATCACGCAGAGTACCGCCACAGATCCAGAGCTTGCGGATTATTGCCAGACGTGCAGGGGTCAGGCGAGTCATGATACGGCCATCGGGGGTAAATAGGTCTGCATAGGGTATATGTTGCTCCGGAAGTCCTTCAAGATCGAACTCCGGTAATGCTCCACTGTGGTCACGGATGACGCAATCGTGGGAAGCCAAACGAAGCGACACCGTATCATCAACGGTAGCCGGTCTATTTTCACAGATGATGATCGCCGGGAGAACATCAGCATCGAATATTTGTTTGTATATTATTTCCAGGTCTATAATTTCACAGATCGTCCATCGTCCGCCGATCTTGAAGAGTCGCCGCAAATCTTCGGTCTCATTTGCATCGAACAGCGATACCGGGATGATGAAACCTAGCTTGCCGACGCTGCCATCTTCCGCCAATGGTTTACACCAGGAACTCAGAGCTCGATAGATAAAGAGCGTATAAGCGTTCTTTTTAGCGGAAATACCCCCATACCCGTTCCGGCCATGTTCAAATTCATCCATGGTTACTTTATCGAGTTCTTGTGCGCTCCGCTCTGAACGAACGTAAGGCGGGTTACCGATTACCGCGTCATAAACAGGGTGGTCAAGCTCACCGAACCGCTCCAACAAAGTATACTGATCGAGCTTTACCAATGAATTAACTTTTCCGGTTACAGAGATGTCCGGAAAACCTTGTTCCTCTATCGCCTTGCGCATACCGAGCACTTGCCATAACAACTGAATTTGCGCCAGTACCGATGAAAATGTGTTCAGGTCATTTCCGGCGATTCTGGTCAGAGCATCTAGGGCGTCAGCATATTCGGCAGCTCCACGGTCGATGTCATTGCCGATCATGGCGCGATAGGCTTCAATCAGGAACGTACCGGAACCGCATGCGGGATCAAGTACCCGGCTTTCACGGTTGACGCCACATTGCTTGATGATGTAACGGGCAATTGAAGGGGGAGTATAGAATTCTCCCAACTTTTTGCGCTGTGCGCGATCCATGAAACGGTCATAGATCCCCGTAAGTATATCACCTTTGATGGTAGTGAAGTCATAACGGGATAGCTGATACATGGCCCATTCTATGGAGTTTGAAAGCCCCTGGTCGCTGATACCGAGCACCCAGTCCATTTCGGTTTCATCGAAGGCAGCGGCATATAAACGACTGGCGTTACGGTATGCCTCTTCCAACAGGCGGGTATAGCTGGAATGGAAGTAGGTGCGCATTTTCTGGAAAGCCTCAACACCGCCATTACAGACGTATTTAATTGGTCCGAAAAAACCGTTGTCTTCAAAAAAACGGAGCAAAAGGATACGCGCCAAGATTAGATTTGCCGATTCAATGCTGAATAATTCCGCAAGGTCTTCATCCTTCGCGCCGGTGCGAGCCTGAAAATTGGGCAGGTCATCAAGCGCTAGTCGGGCAACGGCAGGGTTCTTCTTAAACTCCTGACGTAGCACAAGGGCATCTTTATAGTGTTGCCGTGTGGCATCCGGCCCCTGTGGTTTTGCTTCAATAGTGAGGGTATGCGGGTTAAACTTCCATGTGACTTTGTCCCGTTCCCGTTCCTTGTATTTTTCGCCGAAGTCGTTTGCCAGCGCACGGTATTGCTCTAGCTGCGGCCACTGTTTCTCCAGGGCGTTACGAGTGGCGCTCTGGAGATAGGCGGTTACTTCTCGAACGCTCTCAAAGAAGCGTCGGCGCGTCACTCGGTAGCGGTTTTGTACCCGGATTGAAGCTAGCGCCGGATCAGGCTTATCAAGTTTTTCAGAGGCTATAAAGGAAATATTCCCCTTTCTGAACTGCTCCAGTTGGTAAGGAACACCGGCAACGTCATGTTTCAATAGCGCCAGACGTTGTTCAAAATCATGCTTTGTCATGCCATGCAGGGGCATTTCGATATCATTAGTGGTGGCAAAATCTTTACCTGTGACCTGACGAGCAATGATAATCTCCGGTTCCACCATAATGAACCAAGCGGTATTGGCGCCGATGTATTTCGATTTAACGGCGAATATCTTTTCACGACTGATAGGATCACGAAAACAGCCTCGCTCGTCTTTTGCTTCAACCACAATCCAGTCTATCCGAGACGGTTTATTCTTCGCGTCACGTAGGCCGGATGGAGCGCGCGCGGTGATATCAGGACGTCCGCCTTCACCGGTGGTGTCAATATCAACGTCGGCGGCAGGATACTTCAGCACTTGAATAAAGAGGTCGCGGATGGGACCATACATGGATGCTTCCTTGCCTCTTCCTGTGTCCATAAGTTTCTTTATTGTGTCATCAAATGAAAATGCCATTTAACTTACCCCTGGAATATCACCATATGCTGTTAGCCCTGCAAGTTCCAAACTCATCGCCGACATCTTTTTCTTATCCCCAACTTTGACTTTCTTCTTGCCACTGTCAATTGAAAAATTTACAGTACTCTTGAGACGCTCTTAAATTCATGGGCAAGCGAGCGAAGTTTTTACAGACGGATACGGAAAAGGAGCCATGAGATGGAACTGAAGGTAAAGGGAGCTGATGAACGAAATCTCCTCGTCATCCTCGGCCCCACCGCCTCGGGCAAGACCCGTCTCGGAGTGGAACTGGCCCGACAGCTCAACGGCGAGATCATTTCCGCCGACTCCCGTCAGGTCTACCGGGGGATGGACATCGGCTCCGGCAAGGATCTGGCGGAGTACGGCGACGTCCCCTATCACCTCATGGACATCGTCGATCCGGGATACGAATTCAACGTATTTCAGTTTCAGCGCCGCTTCCTGGAGGCTGACAGGGCCATCAGGGGGCACGGGAAACTGCCGCTCCTGGTTGGGGGAACCGGTCTCTACCTGGATTCCATCCTCAACGGCTACCGTCTGACTCCGGTCCCCGAAAATCCCCTGCTGCGGAAAGAACTGGCGGAGCTCCCCCTGGAGTTTCTGGCCAACCGACTAAGGGAAGCGAACCCGCGACTGCATAACAGCACCGACCTGCTGGATCGACAGAGGTTGGTACGGGCCATCGAGATCGCCGAGTTCAAGGAAAGCACCCCTCCGGAGCCGCTGCCGGAGTTTCATCCTCTCATTCTGGGAATCCGCTGGGAACGTTCCCTGCTGCGGGAGCGGATCACCCTCCGGCTGCGGCAACGACTGGGCGAAGGGCTTTTGGAGGAAGTAGCGCGGCTCCATGACGAAGGGACCTCCTGGGAACAGCTGGAGTTCTACGGCCTGGAATACCGCTACGTGGCGCGTCACCTCCAGGGAGAGCTGACCAGGAACGACCTGTTCCAGAAGCTGAACAGCGCCATCCACGACTTCGCAAAAAAACAGGAAAACTGGTTTCGGCGGATGGAGCGCCACGGCGCACCCATTCACTGGCTGGACGGCGCCGACCCTCTGCCGGAAGCGCTAAAGATCGTTGCTATCGTTTCACCGGCGCTTCCACTCCCAACCGCTTCATGACTTTCTGCATATCCGCCCAGACTTCCCGTTTCATCGCCCCGTTCCGGAGCAGATAGGCGGGATGAAAGGTCGGCATGATGGTCATGCCGTGGTAATCATGAAAAACACCGCGGAGTTTTGAGATCGGCTCCTTGGTCCGGAGCAGGGTCTGAGACGCAAAGGTCCCCAGTGTCACAACCACCTCCGGCCCTATGGCCTGAAGCTGCTTGAGGAGAAAGGGGTAGCACTCCCGGATCTCGTCGTGCTGGGGATCCCGGTCATGGGGGGGGCGGCACTTGATTACGTTGCAGAGGTAGATCTCGTCACGACGAAAACCCATGGCTTGAATGATCTTCGTGAGAAGTTCCCCCGCCTCGTCGGCAAAGGGAATCCCCTGCTGCTCATCCTCTCCACCGGGGGCATCCCCCACGAAAACCAGCCGCGCCGCCAGGTTCCCTGCCCCAAAGAGCAGCTTGGTCCGGGTGGCTCCCAGCGAGCAGCGGCGGCAATCACCCAGCTCCTCCCTGACAGCCTTAATCCCTCCCCCCTGATCGGCGGCGACGGAAACGACGGAAGGCTCCAACACCACCGGCTTTGGTGGCGCCGGAGAAGGGCGCACGGCTGCCGCCAAAGGCGCAGCCGCCTTGTGTGGAGAGATAACGCTTCCCAAGGGAAGCCCTTCAACCCCCGTATCCCGGAGATCGTGCAGGTACCCTTCCAGGGAGGCAATCAGTTCCAGTGCATCAGGGAGATCCATGTACAACCCCTTTACATTTTTGTCACAATGAACTAACGTACCGTCCATGATTGTTCTGTTCTGCACCGTTTTGGCGCTTTTTCTCTTCCCCCATGACGCCTTTGCTTGGGGGAGCGGTATTCACCTGCAGATCGGCTCCGCGGTGCTGAAAAACCTTCCAGCGGTCCGACCTGCCGTGGCTGCCGTCATCGGCGCCTACCCCTTCGACTACCTCTACGGCTGCATCGCCGCCGACATTACCATCGGCAAGAAATTCACCCACTACCTCCTCCACTGCCACCGCTGGCATATGGGACTCAAGGTGCTGGAGCAGGCCGAGACCGATGCTCAGCGCGCCTGCGCCTACGGCTATCTTTCCCACCTGGCAGCCGACACCATCGCCCACAACTACTACGTCCCCTACAAGCTGATGATGAGTTTTTCCAGCCTCACCCTTAAGCATACCTACTGGGAGATGCGGTTCGAGACCTTCGTGGAGCGCGGCACCTGGGACGTGGGGAAAAAGGTGGCAAAGGAACATTTCCGGGGCAATGATCTCCTCCTGAGTCGGGTACTCTCCGACACCATCTTCTCCTTCAGCACCAACAAACGGATTTTTAATTCCATCCTGCTCCTGAGCCGTTTCGAAAAGTGGCAGCAGGTAAGCCGCTCATTCACCGGCGCCTCGCGCTATCTCCTCCCGGAAAGCGACCGGGAGGAGTACATGAACCTGACCCGGGAAGCAGTCTTCGACTTTCTGTCGGGGGAGGAAAAATCCCACGCATTCCTCGCCGATCCCACCGGTGAACGAGCGCTGGCCGCCGCCGAGACTGTCCGAAGAAATTTCCGGACCCGCTACCTGACCCGAAAGATCACCAAGAAACAGGCCGCGGAACAGCTTCGGGAACTTAAACCGCGCCTCAGGAGCGCCATCTGGGAACCTGAAAAGCTCCTGGAGATCCTCTCCGCCGAGGATGAGCACCCGGTGGCGCTGAAAACTGTCCGTAAAAAAAGGGGGCCGGTCCTCATCTAATCCGGAGCAAAGAGCGTACGCAGGTCGATGGTGAGCTCCGTGAAGATTCCCACCGGAGCAATATCCTCCCCAGTATAGACTGCCGGTCTGCCGTAACGCCCATCTCCACCCAAACTGAAGACCATCACCGTGGCGCCTATCGGGTCCACGACCCAGTACTCACGTACCCCCCGCCCCTCGTAGAGGTTAAGCTTCAGCTTCAGGTCCCTGCCGGAAGTGGAAGGGGAGAGGATCTCCACCACCAGGTCCGGCTGGACCACGGTGCAGGTCTCTTCATCGGACTCATCCCCTTCAGGGAGGCGGACATCAAAGGGAGCATGATACGCCTTGCACGGTTTGCCCAGCAGGTATGTGGAAAGCTGCCGCGATAGCTCCATGGATATCCCCTGATGCCTTCGATTGGGCCCGGGGGACATGTTGTAGGGTATCCCGTCGATCAATTCCCACCGTTGGTCATCATTCCAGGTCAGGTAGTCGCCGTAGCTGTACCTTTCTTCCAATTTCAGCGCCAACGGTCCCATCTCACCCCTCCTGTTCACTTCGCAGTGCAGCCACCCGGTTCAGGATCAGATTCGCCACCGCCTCCTTGGAGAGAATTCCCGGCGCTTCAACCCGACCGTCGCGATACAGGAGATGGACGATATTGGTTTCCACGGAGAACCCTGCCCCCGCTTCGGTGACATCATTGGCCACCAGCAGATCCACGTTTTTTTCCGCCAGCTTTTTCCTGGCGTTGGACAGCAGCTCCGTGGTCTCCGCCGCGAACCCCACCAGGAGCCTGCTCCCCTTTTCCTTCCCCAGCTCCCTAAGGATATCCCTATTTTTCACCAGTTCCAGGGTCATGGCGTCCCCCCGCTTCTTGAGCTTCTCCCCGGCGCGAACAACGGGACGGTAATCGGCCACCGCCGCGGCCTTGATGACGACACTGCACTCCCCGACCAACGCCATGACCGCGTCGTACATCTCCCCGGCGCTCTCCACCGGCACGAACGTCACACCCCATGGCATCGGAAGAGCCGTGGGGCCGGAAACGAGGGTCACCTGGGCGCCGCGACGCCAGGCGGCTCGGGCAATGGCGTACCCCATCTTTCCCGACGAATGGTTGCTCAGGTAACGGACCGGATCGATCTCCTCCCGGGTGGGGCCGGCGGTCACCAGCAGCCGTTCCCCCACAAGATCCGAGGGGGTCAATGCTTTCAATACCTCCTGAAAGATGATCTCCGGAGTCTGAAGCTTCCCCTCCCCCTCCCAGCCGCAAGCAAGATCCCCCTTAACCGGGTTTACAAAGAGATAGCCATGCCGGCGGAGTCGCTCCTCGTTTTCCTGGTAGATGGCGTTTCCGTACATATTAACATTCATGGCCGGGGCCAGCAGGACGGTTCCCCTGGTGGCCATGGCGGTGGTGGTGAGCATGTCATCGGCAATGCCGCAGGCCAGCTTGCCGATGATATTGGCGGTGGCCGGGGCAATGACGAAGAGGTCGGCCCTGTCCGCCAGAGAGATATGTCCAATATCCCCCTGAGCCATGAGTTCAAACAGATCGGTGTGAACCGGGTTGCGGGAAAGGGTCTGGAAGGTGAGTGGGGTGACGAATTCCTGGGCGGCCCTGGTCATGATGACATGGACGTCGGCTCCGGCCTTGGTGAGAAGACGAAGGAGTTCCACGGCCTTGTAGGCGGCGATGCCTCCAGAGACACCCAGGACGATGATTTTTCCGTTCAGCATAAGGACCCCCATCCGCGGATTTCGCGGATTACGCAGATATAAGCAAAACAGGCTCCACAAGTGACGACAACCAGCGCAAGACACTTTTCTAAGCCAAGAAGGCTGTTATGACTCTAAAAAATCTGCGTCATCTGCGGATAACCCGGTTCTATGCCAGGTACGGGTTGTGCCGCTTCTCGTGCCCGATGCTGCTCTCCTGGCCATGGCCGGGATAGACGATGGTCGCCTCGGGGAGCGGCAGGAGTTTGGTTCTGATGGAGGCGATGAGAGTCTCCGATGAGCCGCCGGGGAGATCGGTTCGTCCCACGGATTCGGCAAAGAGAGTGTCACCGGTAATGACTTTACCCTCCAGGGGGAAGTAAAGGCAGCAACCTCCCGGCGTATGTCCCGGCGTGTGGATAACGATCATCCGGCATTCACCGAAGGTCAGTTCCAGCCCATGGGTGAGAAGAGTATCCGGCATGGGGGAGTTGTCGGCGCGGAGGCCATACATCTTCGCGGCATCAGCCGCGCGGCTCAAGTAGGGGAGATCGTGGTCATGAATGAGCAGTTCCGCCCCGGTAACATCCTTCAGCAACTTATTGGCGCCGATATGATCGAAATGGCCGTGGGTATTAATGATCTTTTCGATCTTCAGCCCCCGTCTTGCAACCAACGCCAAGATCTCTTCCCCGTCGGCCCCCGGATCCACTACCACCCCCGCTCCGGTTTGCTCGCACCCCAAAACGAAGCAGTTAACCCCCAGATGCCCCACCACGATGATATCGAAAGTCATGATTCCTCCCGTTCCAAGTTTATCGGCACTATACCCTTGCAAGCTCCGTTCAGTCAATGGCGGACTCAGGGAACTCCGGCAAATCTCCGCGAACTGTCGGCGACTCCTCTGGTATCCAGGGCAATCAGCGGCACGCATCTTAACCCTGAACAATCTCCGTTTTTTTCTTTCCTTGCCGGCTTACTTTTTTTCCCTAACGCATAGGCCCTCTGATTACTCTTGAATCCCTCGGCCATGGCCCTTGAGGCAACGGAGAATATCCCCTCAGGTATGGTTTTCATTTGTGACGACCGAAGATGATTCCTCTTGAGCCACTCCGGATGCTCGCCATCCACATCGGTAAAAGAGCTGATCATGGCGCCGGTTGCGGCGCAGATAAAGTGAAATGAGAGCATCCCATTCTTGCCGGATACGCCGAGAAATTCCTTCACCGACGTAGCGGTGGGATTCAACTGCATGACAATCTGCCGACCAAAGGTAAAGAACAACAGCAGCTCAATCATCGAAAACAGTTCATACTCCAGAAAACGAAACTTGAAATTCGGTTCCGGTGGCGGAATCCTGATTCTGAAGTAATCCATATCCTCTTGAGAACAAAACAAAAAAACCCGTCGATTTTTTCCCTCAGGTTTGCCATGGTCAGCATCTTGTTCTCCTTTCAACAATCATTTTCGCGGCTCACCCCTTTCAACTCCTTGTGCTCCGCCGGGGTGAGCCTGAAAGTAGCCTTGGCGATTTCAGTGTATCCAAAATGGGGACGACTCAATTCCTCGCAACACCTAAAGAAAACCGCCCGGCAGCATGATGTTGCCGGGCGGCTTCGGTTATGATCGCTACAAACTTATTGTTTCTGTCCCACCCGCCCCTCAAAAACCATCCGCTACACTTTTTCCTTCAGCGCGGCAAAGGGGCTGTTCTGAAACGATGGCCGCGGCTCCCGATGCTGGGAAGGAACAGGTGGCGGCGAGGTAGGCGTGATCTCCGGCTCGGGCTCCCGGACGACGTCGGGCGCTCCCTGAGCGTAAACCGCCACGGGTGAAGAATCCGCTTCTTCCCGGCAGTTATCACGAAAGTAGTAGCGATCATAGAGCTTATGGTAGCCGGTCCAGCGGGCGCCGTTATCCAGCTCCTTGTTCATGTGGGTCCGGATGCCGTTGATCTTGGAATCCATATCGTCCAGATAGTTGAGCACGGTAGCCTCGATGGTCTTGGGGCGCTTGGGAGAACCGTATTCGTACTGACCATGGTGTGAAAGGATCATATGTTTCAGCAGCAGCCCCAGTTCCCGTGGAAAACCGTCAATCCGGATGATCTTCTCGTGAATCATCTCCACGCCGATGGTGATATGCCCCAGGAGTTTCCCCTCGTCGGTATAGTCGAAGGCCCGGGCATAGGCCATCTCCCGCACCTTTCCCACATCGTGAAGCAGCGCCCCGGCAACCAGGAGGTCGCGATTCAACCGCTCATACTGGGGAACCATCAGCTCCACCAGTTTCGCCACGGAAAGGGAGTGCTCCAGGAGCCCCCCCAGGTAGACATGGTGCATCCCCTTGGCCGCCGGTGCGCTCCGATAGAGCGCCATGAACGGTTCATCCTCCCGAAAGAGGGCCATGAGACGACGGAGCCAGGGATTTTTTATACTTTCCAGCAGAAGGTCCAACTGGCCGCACATCTCCTCCAGGGAGCGGGGGGACTCAGGGAGAAAATCCGCCAGATTCACCTGAGCGTCGGGAACCTGCTTGAGCTGTGCGATGATAAGTTGCATCTTCCCCAGATAGACGCTGGCCTTGGCCCGGATGGCGATGAAGTCGTCCTTGCCGAAGGTCGCCGCCACCTCGTCGGCGTTGTCCCAGACCCGCCCCTCGATTTCTCCGGACTTATCCATGAGCCGGACCGTCAGGTACGGCTTGCCGTTCTTGGCCATGGCGGTGATCTTGTCTTTCACGAGGAAGACCGAAGCCACCAGGTCCCGGTCGTGGATCTCTTTTACGAATATCTTGGTCAAGGGGTGCTCCTTGGTAGAGAAAACGGAATCAAGCGGAGTGGCTGAGCTTTGCGCTGGCAAGTCGGTTCAGACTAACTCCGGCTTCGGCTGCCTGGATAGCAAGATTACGATGAACATCGGGGGGGATGCGCACCATGAACTTGCCGCTGAACTGTTTAACGGAAATCGGTTCGGGCACCGGTTCTTTATTGGCGTGCAAATCGGAAATGACCTCACCGACAAGGTTACGTATTCCCTTCAGCGCAGCCTCAGGAGTAGAGGCCAGCCAACTGAGGCTAGGGAACTCGGCGCAAGCACCGACGTATTCGGAATCCTCTTCGGACCAGGTCACGCGATACATGTAGTTGTCATCTTTTTGTGCCATGTCCTACCCTCAAATCATTCACTGAGCAATTATTTTTTGCAATCGACAAATCTCCTCAGATTGCTCCTGATTTGATTTTCTATGGGCATAATTCAGTGTAGTAACTATCGTAGCATCAGGCAGGATAGTGGATATCTTCGCCTCATATTTGATTTGTGCATGTTGTACCCAGTTTTGTTCGAAGCAATGATTGCAACCAATTGCTTTCCTGAATAGATCGTCAACTCTTTCGGTGATAGACATTTTAAATCCTCTTTTCAGTCGTAGGTCGGTTAGCGGCCTCATCGCGTGACCCTACACCTCCAAATCGTCGGGTTACGCCTGACGCCTGACCTGACCTACCACTCTTCAGCAAACAAATAAATTGGCACAGTACAATCAAAATTTGATCCATCGCCACCGTGACCCCATCCCCCTCCCAGCCTCCCCCTTGAAAGGGGAGGAGCCTAAAAATCCCCTCCCTTTCAAGGGGAGGGTTAGGGTGGGGATGGGGTTAAAAGCGTAATCAGCGGGAAATGGTTATTTGTAGGTGCAAGACTTATCCGTCACAAATCAACCCCGCGTTCCAAAGTGATATGACGATATCCATTTGAGAATTTGGAGTGGTCGTTCCTCCTACCCTGCTCCAAAGTTCTTTTTCATCAAGAGCAAGCTCCGGATTTTTCGTAAGGAGAGCCACTGCCCGCAAGGCGTACTCTTTGTTGTTCTTTGATCGACAATAATCTCCGTTCTTAACTCCATCTATAATTCCGTCTTCACACAATCCTAAAAAAGTATTTCGAGGGCAGGCCTTCCACTGAGAGGACTCACTTGACGGATAAAACTCTCTGACAGCTTTTTCCCAGGCGCTTTTTGGGGAGACATTGTCCTCGGCAACTATCGTGACCGCTCGCACAGCAACATCGCCGTATCTGCTCATGACACTCCCCCAGTACGGTGTAATTCCTTCGCAATGGCGTCCGCCACCCGGATGCCGTCAAGGGCGGCGCTCATGATGCCGCCGGCATAACCGGCCCCTTCCCCCGCCGGATAGAGCCCCCGAAACGTCACGGAGTGGCAGTCGTCCCCCCGGACGATGCGCAAGGGAGCGGAGGTTCTGCTCTCCACGCCGGTGAGGGTGGCGGCCTCGGTGACGAAACCTTTCATCTTCCGGTCAAAGGCGCGAATCCCTTCACGAAGGGTCTCGGTGACGAAGCCGGGGAGGAGTGCTCCCAGGTCGCACTCCCGGACACCGGGCTGATAGGAAGAGGCGTAGCGGCGCCCGGTCCGCATTTCCAGAAAGTCCATGAGGTTCTGCCCCGGGGCGCGGTAATCCCCCCCGCCCGCGGCATAGGCCGAACGCTCCAGCTCCCGCTGGAACCTGATCCCTGCCAGGGGACCATCGCCGGGAAAATCACGGACAGCCACGTTGACCACCAGGGCGCTGTTGGCATGGGGGGAATTGCGGAGATGATTGCTCATCCCGTTGGTGACGATCCCACCCCTCTCGGAACTCCCCCCCATGACTACCCCTCCGGGACACATGCAGAAAGAGTAAGCGGAACGGCCACTGGCCAGGTTGTTGTAAGTCACGGCGTAATCGGCGGGGGGGAGCTGCGCGGGGGCGGGATGGCCGTACTGGATTCGGTTGATCAACTCCTGGGGGTGCTCCACCCGAACCCCCACGGCAAAGGGTTTGGGCTCCATCCTGACCCCATGATCCGCCAGCATCCCATAGGTGTCCCGGGCGCTGTGCCCCGGCGCCAGGATCAGATGGTCGCATGGCAGCTCCTCGCGTCCGTTAACCATGGCCGTCGCCACGCACCCTTCCCTGACCCCAAACCCGGTGAGTTTGGCGCCGAAACGGACAGTGAAACCGGAAGCTGTCAGCTCCTCCCGCAACGCCACCACCACCTGACGAAGCCGGTCGGTGCCGATGTGGGGCTTGGCCTGAATCAGAATCTCGGGGGGAGCGCCGAACCGGGCCAGTTTTTCCAGAACCCAGGCCATGTTGACATCCCTCACCCGGGTCGTCAGCTTGCCGTCGGAAAAAGTCCCGGCTCCCCCTTCCCCGAACTGAACGTTACTACCCTCGTCCAGCTCTCCCCGGCTCCAGAAGCTTTGCACATCGGCCAATCGCTCCTGAACCGGCTTCCCCCGCTCCAGAAGCGTGGCGGTGAGCCCGTACTCCGCCAGACGAAGGGCGGCAAAGAGTCCGGCTGGTCCGGCCCCCACAATGACGATGGGAGTTTTCTCCTCTATCCTGGGGAATAGTCGAGGCGTCAGGAGAGGCGCAAAAATAACATCCGGCTCCCCGGCATACCTGGCCAGAAAAGCGACCTCGTCCGCAAGGGAGAATTCCACCGTGCAAACCAGACGGATACGGTACTTCTTCCGGGCATCGATCCCGCTCCGGACCACCCGGAATGCCAGAAGATCGGAGGAGTCCAGGGAGAAGCGGCGAAGAATCTCCCCACGAAGCAGCTCTTCCGACTCGCCGGGGGTAAGGATGAGGTCGCGGATCAGTATCGGCATGTTATGGTGGAGACGCCGGCTACACGGTTTCCGGTAAGCGAACTGTCATCACCGGACAGGTGGCTCGACGGAAAACACTCTCCGCGGTGCTCCCGAAGAGAAGGTGATCAAGTCCCGTTCGTCCCTGGGTTCCCATGACGATCAACGAGGCGCTCACCTCCCGAGCCTTCTTGAGGATCTCCTCGTAGGGAACTCCCGTGGCAAGACAGGACTCGAAATCGGTAAACTCCCCCATCTGCATGCGGCAAAACTTCTGCATCATGGCGTCAGCCCCTTCGGCGATCTCTTTTTCCAGCGACTCGAAGGAGATGTGCGGAACATAGAACCCCCGCAGATCTACCGGCTCATTAATGACATGCATGATGATAAGCCTCGATCCGAACTGTTTGGCGAACCCAAGGGCGTACTGAAAAGCATGTTCACAGTTTTCGGTGAAATCGGTGGCGAAGAGAATGGTGTGAATCGGTTTCATAATATTCCTCCCGGGTCTGCATTTTTTGTAATCCCCCTTAAACGGCCGGAGGGGGGCTTGAATTACTGGATTTGACCGTCAGCCGTCACCACGACCGTCGTCGCGGCGCCGCTTTTTCCCAGGGGGGGGAGTGGCCTGCCGTTCAGTTCCGCTTCCATGGCCCCTGCGTCGGTCATCTCCAGGGCGAAATAACGCTCACCGATCCACTCCACCTGGTCTCCAGGTTTCAGATCGTACAGCTGAGACGGCATATCATCAATAATCATGGTCAATTGGCAAGGGGAAAGAATCTTCGCCTTGAGAACCGACTTACGGGTTACCGGCGTCGCCTTGCTCTCCACTGAAAGCTCCTCGCTTTGCGAAACTGCCGCCGGAACGACCGTGGGAGAAGCGACACGGACAGGGGAGGACCGAGGCGGCAGAATCGCCTGCAAGGGGAGAGCGGCGGTCACCATCTGTCCGGCGGGAACCGGCGTCAGATCATGACCGGCGTCCCGCTGGGTCAGCAGATAGCCGACACAGATGACCACTCCCATGATCAGCAGCTGAAGCCACAACTTTTGGCCCAGCAAGACGAGACCTCTCCCGGCATGTTCCTCGTCCTCTTCTTTCGGTTCCGCCCCCTGCGCGTAGCGATCGACGAGAGGCCCAGGCGCAATCCCAAGGATTCGCGCATAACTCCTGATGATCCCTTTGACATAGGCAGGACTCGGCAACTGCTCATATCGGTCGGCTTCCAACGCCTCCAGATATGAGACGCCGATACAGGTTTCCCGGGCCGCGTCGTCCAGGGACATTCCCCGTCCTTCCCGCGCGACCCGCAACTCTCCCCCCGGCGTCAGAACATCAGATAACCTTGCGGGCTGCGTCATGTTCACTTCTCACCGTCCAACTTCTCCCGGGAAAGCCTGCCCAGCTCGGAGTACGGAGCAAGACGAACCACCTCGCCAAAGGCGATGTTAGCCTCACGAGGCAGACCAGCCTTCAGACAGGCAAGGCCAAGATAATACTGAACCTCGGCATAATCAGGTACAATCCGCAGCGCCTCCAGGTACTCGGCCATGGCCGCCTTGAGCTTGCCGTCGGCGAAATAGGCCCGTCCCAGAAACAGGTGCGCCGTGGGATTCCGGGGATTTGCGATGACCCGCGGGCGAAGCGCGGACAGGGCCATGGCGGTCTCCCCCTTGCCCAGATAGGCCATTCCCAGGTTAATCCCGGCATTTTCTTGTTCAGTGGAGAAAAGATCCTCGCTGACAATGGTAAACTGGACGATGGCCTCATCCCAACGCTGCATCCTCAAGTAGGTATCACCCAGATAGTTGCGAGCCTGGGAAAATTCCTTCCGAAGATCCAGAGCCCTCAGAAAACGCTGTTCGGCTGCTTGGTACTGATTTTTATAATAATACGCCAAACCCAGATTAAAGAGAAGTTCCGGCTCGTCAGGAGTAAGCCTGTCGCTCTCGGTCAGCTCGGTGAGAGCGGAAGTATAGTTCCTCTCCTGGAGAAAGGACGCCCCCATCTGATAATGATAGGACGCATCCTTTTTCACCTTATCGTTGGCGCCGCAACCGGCTATCAGCAGCACAAACAGAAGGGAGCCCATACGACCTGGTTTCATTATTCTCCTGATTGTCCGGAATCTACCGGCACACAGCATAACAAACATATTTCATGAAGTCAACCTAGCCAACCTTACCCAACCATGGACCGTCAGGGAGTTCCTGGAAATGGGTCAACGCCTTGAAACTCCGGTATCGGGTTTCAATTTCCGGATAGGAGAGCCGCTTCATCCGGTTGAGGCTGAAATCCTCCACATTGAACGAGGCCATGACACTTCCGAAGACGATGGCCTGCCGGAACCCTTCTTCGGAGATATTCCCTGTGTTGGCAAGATACCCCATGAAGCCCCCCGCAAAGGTATCGCCGGCGCCGGTGGGATCGAAGACCTCCTCCAACGGGTAGGCCGGCGCGGCGAAGAGAGAATCCGCGGTAAACATGAGAACTCCGTATTCGCCCCGTTTGATGACCAGGCGCTTGCACCCCAGCTCGATAATCCGACGAGCCGCTTTGACAAGATTGGCCTCACCGGTGAACTGGCGCGCCTCCCCCTCGTTAATAACCACGATGTCTACCTTCCGGAGCACCTCACGCAGCGCCTCCGGCTTGGAGGAGATCCAGAAGTTCATGGTGTCGCAGGCCACCAACCGGGGCTTGCGGACCTGACTCAGGACCTCCAGTTGCAAATCGGGATCAATATTGGCCAGGAAGAGATACTCCGCGTCACGATAGCTCTCGGGAAGGTCGGGGCGAAATTCCATCAGGACGTTGAGTTGGGTATCCAGGGTCTGAGCTTCATTAAGGTCATACCCGTATTTACCGCTCCAGTGAAAGGTCTTACCGGGAATCCGGGTCAACCCGGCGGTATCGATCTCCCGGGACTTGAGAAAGGCCACGTGCTCTTCGGGAAAATCCTCTCCCACCACCGCCACCAAGCTCACATCGGTAAAAAAGCTGGCCGAGGTGGAAAAATAGGTGGCCGAACCACCCAGAACGTTTTCTCCACGGCCGAAAGGAGTTTCCACGGTATCAAAGGCAACGGTGCCGACAACGACTATGCTCATAGCATCATGCTCCTAAAGATATTTTCCTATGATTATTTCCAACTTCTCCCTGGTCGCCGCCGGAATCATGCTCCGGTCGGTGATGATCGCGTGCTGAAGCGCTGAAACGCAGGGACAGGATCGGCCAAGACCGATAGCGCCGACAGCATGACGGATGATGCTCTTGGCCATGGACACGTTGCTGCTGATGATTGCCATGATCGCCTCGATGGAGACGTCGTCGTGGGTTTCGTGCCAGCAGTCATAGTCCGTGGAAAGAGCAATGGTTCCATAACAGATCTCCGCCTCCCGAGCCAGCTTCGCCTCGGTGAGATTCGTCATGCCAATGACCGATGCGCCCAGGGAGCGATACATGAATGACTCCGCGCGGGTGGAAAAAGCCGGCCCTTCCATGCAGACGTATGCCCCGCCCCCATGCACCGTAGCCCCCGCATCCACCGCCGCGTCATGGAGCAACCGGGAAAGGTCGGCGCAGAGCGGATCGGCGAACTGGACATGACCCACGACTCCTTCGCCGAAAAAAGTATCCTTTCGGAGCCCCTTGGTCCGGTCGATGAACTGATCCGGAATGACGATATGACCGGGAACTATCTCCTCTTTCATGCTCCCCACCGCCGAAACCGAAATAATCCGCTGAACGCCGAGTTTTTTCATCCCCCAGATATTGGCCCGGTAGTTGATCTCCGAGGGGAGGAACCGGTGTCCGCGGCCATGCCGCGGAAGAAAGACCAGGCGCACCCCGTCAAGAATACCGGTAATGTACTCGTCGGACGGCGGGCCGAAGGGACCCTCCACCGTGACGGAACTGATATCGCTCATCCCTTCCATTTCATAGAGACCGCTGCCGCCGATAACGCCGATGGTAGGTAAGGACATGAGAACTCCCGGGAAACCGTGTGAAAGGTGAATGGTGAAGGGTGAAGGGTGAAAGGCGGCGCCCTGAGCGCAAGTCGAAGGATGAAAAATAACTTTACGTATTTCACCGGCAAAGTTCAACCAAAAAAGGGCGCAGCGCAAAATTTATTCCTTGCATTTTCAAAAACAAGCCGGTATGCTGTTTGATGGACTGTAACCACATGAACAGCGGTACGGTGTCCGCTGTTTTCTTTTGATCATCGCTTCCCGCCCCCTGCTATCTCCTCACGATAGTGCAGTACGCTCGGCAGGCGAAGATTTTCCGTACAGCCTGCCTGCGTCACTCCGCTTCTCCCTAGGGCCACCTTTTCATGGCCCCGCGGTCGCGCACGTCTTTCCCGACACCAATCATAAGGAAATTGCATGACATTTGCAGAACTCGGACTCAACCCGGCCATCCTTGCGTCGGTGACCGCCTGTGGCTACACCTCCCCTACCCCCATCCAGGAGCAGGCAATCCCCCTGGCCATGGCCGGCCATGACCTTATCGCCACGGCCCGCACCGGCACAGGCAAGACCGCGGCCTTCGTCCTCCCGGCGCTGGAGCGGCTTGCAATTCGCTCCACGCTCCCCGGTAACGGTCCCCGGATACTTGTCCTGACCCCCACCCGTGAGCTGGCCAGTCAAGTCATGGAAGCGGCGCGCAACTACGGCAAGGGGATGAAACTACGCTGCGGCGCCATCGTGGGAGGAATGCCCTACCGGGAACAGTTCAAGCTCCTGGCCGGACCGCTGGACATTCTCGTGGCCACCCCGGGACGACTTGTCGACCATATGGCGCGGGGGAGCGTTGCGTTCAACCGCCTGGAGCTCCTGATCCTGGACGAAGCCGACCGGATGCTGGATATGGGGTTCAGCGACGACGTGGACGCCATTGTGGCCGCCGCGCCGAAAGAGCGTCAGACACTCCTGTTTACCGCCACCATGGACTCCACCTTGGCGCGCCTCTCCCAAAGAATGCTCAAATCCCCGCAACGGATCGAGCTCTCCGGTGACCAGCCTGCCCAGGAACTTATCGAACAGCGCCTTCACGTGGCCGACAATCTCAGCCACAAGAAGGAACTGCTCCGGAATCTCATCGCCGACGACAGCCTTACCCGGGCCATCATCTTCTCGGCCACCAAAAAGGATGCCGACGAATTGGCCCGCGAACTGCATGGTGAAGGTCATGCCGTGGCGGCCCTTCATGGCGACATGAATCAGAATGCGCGGAACAAGACCATCGCCCGGATGAAAGGGGGGCGACTCCGTATCCTGGTTGCCACCGACGTGGCGGCTCGCGGCCTGGACGTCACCGGCGTCAGCCACGTCATCAACTTCGATATCCCACGGTTCGCCGAGGATTATGTTCACCGCATCGGTCGTACCGGCCGCGCCGGAGTCAACGGCATCGCCATCTCCTTCGTCTCACCATCGGAGCGGGCTTACCTGGACAAGATCGAGCGCTTCATCGGCAACAAGGTCCCGGTACACACCATCCCGGGACTGGAGCCGGTCTCCTCTCTCCACCGTCCCTCCTCGGGCAACGGCTACGGCCGCAAGGGGGCTTCGGCTCCTCCCAGCCGCGGCAAGGGATTCGCTCCGCGGAGCAACGGTCCGGGAGGATCGGCCAAACCCCAGGAAAAACCGTGGCATGGCCGGGACGACCGGTCAGCCCGTCCCGCCGAAAGAGGGCACGGTCCGGTTGTGGTGGAATACCGGAGTCGCCGCACCCAGTAATAATCAAGGCGTTGCCCGGTTAAGGGGAACGTGGCAGCACTAAGCAAAGAGGCCGGACACCCATGTGTCCGGCCTCTTCTGTTACATGCCAAAGGGAGTGAAAACGGGTTGTAGTAGGGGCGACGCATGCGTCGCCCCTACGTTTCACCCTTCGCCTTTCCCACTCCCCACTCCCGGCTTTCCAATCTTCCCTTGAGCTGTCCGCAGGCTGCGGAGATATCCCCACCCCGGCTGTCACGGGTGATGACCGTCACGTTGTGGGCCAGGAGATGGGCGTGAAAAATGTCGATGGCCGCACGGGTGGGGGCGACGAAATCGCATCCTTCATGCTCGTTGAACGGTATCAGGTTCACCTTGCAGGGAATGCCGTGGATCAGCTTCAGGAGCCGTTTCGCATCGGCCAGGGAGTCGTTGACCCCCCCCAGAAGGACATACTCAAAAGTCAGCTTCCGGCGGGAAGGGAGAGGGAACTCCCGGCAGGCCTGCAACAGCTGATGCAGCGGATAACGGCGGTTCACCGGCATGATCCGGTCACGCAGTTCGTCGGTGGTGGCGTTAAGAGAAATGGCCAGGTTAGAGATAACCTCCCGTCCCAGACGGGCCATCTCGGGGACAAGGCCACAGGTGGAGACCGTCACCCGTCGGTTGGAGAGCTGAAGACCGTTGCCGTCAACCATGATCTTGATCGCCCGAATGACGTTGTCCAAATTGTGCAGCGGTTCCCCCATCCCCATGAAGACGACGTTGCGGATCTCCACCTCCCGTTTGATGGCGCAAACCTGACCGATGATCTCCGCCGTGGTCAGGTTGCGGGTCAGGTTGTAGGTCCCGGTGAGACAGAATTCGCACCCCATGGCGCACCCCGCCTGGGAGGAGATACAGAGGGTGTTGCGCCCCTCGTCGGGGATGATGACCGATTCCACACCGGCGCCATCCTCCAGCAGAAAGAGATATTTGCGGGTGCCGTCGCTCCCCACCTCCACGGTGGCCGGCTCAAGAGTGCTGATGCAGGCAGTGGTCTCCAGTTCCGCCCGCAGATCCTTGGAGAGATTGGTCATCTCCCCAAAACTTCGGGCATCCTTCTGGTAGAGCCACTTGAAGAGCTGGGTCGCCCGAAACCGCTCTTTCCCCTGTCCGGAAAGAAATATCTCCAGCTCCGGAAGTGTAAAATTTTTCAGGTCGATCTTTGCCATACCACTCCTTGCCACGAATAACGTAAGATTTCCTACCACAGGGAGGCGGAAAATGCAAACGCTCATGATGACAGGCCATCACTTCCCCCCGCCGAAAAGGTTCCTGATCCCCCTGACCCCCTTTTTCCCCAGGTTGATGATCCCGCTCCCCACATCGGAAATGACCGGCATCCCCAGCTTGCGCGCCATCCCCCCCCCGATCTGCTCCACCAGGGACTGGCGCACCTTGAACAGGGGATTATTCAGGTCGCCGTCCAGGAGGAAGGAGGCAACGATCTCCCCTTTTTCATTTTTCATAACGGAGAGAAACGCCTTGGCCGACATCCCCAGAAACATCCCCTGCCTGCGGCCTCGCTCCAGTTCAAGCCCCTTGATCCTGATCTCTCCCGGCGCATGCAGTTTTTTCCCGGCAATGGCGACAGTGGCGTCGCCATCCAGGAAGCCACCAATGACATCAAGACTCTCGGGTTTGAGGTAGTAGGGACGTAACGTAGTGAGATCCCAGTGACGCAGGGTAATCTTCAGGCCGGCATCCAGGGTGACGGGATCAAACGTTCCGGAAACTCTCAGACTCCCCGGTCCCGGCGCCGCCAGAAAAAGGGTAACCGGCAAGGGGGCCGGCTTCAGGGGGAACTCCAGGTGACCGCCATGAAACCAGATGTCGGTCAAACGGAGCAGATGAAACCCCTCACGACCGTTACTGACACCGGGCATCCTGAGCCGCTCGCTGCTACGGTCAAGAAAAATAAGCTCGCCTTTATCTATCTCCATGCGACCGATGGTCAGGGAGAACGGAGGACTCCCCGCGCCACTCACCGAAGTCGCCACCGGCCGGGAAGCCAAGGGAGAGACAACTGAGCCGTCCGGGGCGATCTCCACGAGTATCTTGGGATTCTCCAGGCGAACCAGGTCAATTTCAATCCGCTTGGAAAGGAGCGCCTTAAACCGCGGAGTCAGGATCACCTCCCCGATGTTGATCCGGTCTCTGATCGGTCCCCCTCCCGGGCGCCTCAGGCGGACGTCATGAAGAACCACCCGGTTCCAACCACTCTCGATTTTCCCCAGAGAGAACTCGGCCCCATAGGTCCGACGCAACCCCTGTTCCACAAGATGTGTCAGATTGCGGGAAAGCCAGAAAAGAGCCCCCACCACCAAGAGAAGGATGGTGAGAGACGACAGCAGAAAAAGACGAAGAGCGCGTGACTTGGGAATAATATTCATGGGAGGCATGATACGTCTCTTTCTCGTTTGTTTCAACATGCTATCGCATGCAGGATACAAATGGTTGTCATTCTGAGCAAAGCGAAGAATCTGCTTCTGTTTGACCGGCAGATCCCTGATCCGAAACTTTAAGCTGGACAGGGTATGAATCAACAGTTTCAATTGCACCCCAGCGCCGAACGTCAAGAATTTCCTTGCATCAAATAGCCGATGGATTACACTTGCCCGTCCCGCCCGTTCATCTCTGTAAATTTTTATTTTGAGGCTTCATCATGCTGCTCTGGAAAATATTCGTCCTCTTCACCCGCGTCGCCCTCTTCTCCTGGGGAGGCGGCCCCGCGTCCCTGGCGCTCATGCAGCGGGAATCCACCACAGCTCTCTGGATTCCCCCCGGCGGAACGACCCTGACCCCTTGGGTAAGCCCCGACGAGTTCGCCGACGCCGTGGCGGTGGGCAATGCCCTCCCCGGCCCCATCGCTCCCCAGGTCTCCGCCTATGTGGGGTACAAGATGGCCGGTCTCCCCGGCGCCATGGCCGCGGCGGCTGGGACAGTCCTCCCCACCACAATCCTGATGCTGATCATGGTAGTCTGGTTCTTCCGGATCAAGGATAGCAGTGCGGTTCACTCCATGCTCAAGGGGGTTCGACCCGTGGTGGTCGGCCTCCTTCTCTGGACGGCCTACGACATGGCCTATTCCGTCTTCGGAGTAGGAAAACTGGGCTGGGGCGGCGCTTCGGCGGCGGGATGGGATAAACTGCTCATTGTTTTCGTGGCCTTTGCAATCCTGACGTTTACGAGAATCAACCCGGTCTTCATCATCATTACCGCCGCCATGATGGGGGCCGTGGCGTACCGATAGGAGCTCTCAAAAAATCGTAGCGAGGTAGAAATCATGACCATCTGGATCGACGCGGACGCCTGCCCCAGGATCGTCAAGGAGATCGTCTTCAAGGCTTCCCAACGGCTTCGACTTCCCGTCCGCCTTGTGGCCAACACCGGGCTCTCCAAGCACCATTCAGAACTGATCAGCTCCGTCATGGTAACCGAAGGGTTCGACGCCGCCGACGATTACATCGTCCTGCACGCAACGGCGAAAGATCTGGTAATTACCGCCGACATCCCCCTGGCGGCGCGTATCGTGGCCCATGGCGGAATAGCTCTTGATCCTCGGGGAGAGCTCTACACGGAGGAGAACGTGGGAGAGCGGCTCTCCCTGCGTGACCTGATGCAGGAGCTCCGGGCAACCGGGGAAATCCGGGGGGGACCGGCCCAACTGGGACTCACCGATCGCCAGCGGTTCGCCTCGGCCCTGGACCGGACGTTAACCCGGATGATGAAGGAAAGTCATCTCGCATCAAAGAAATCACCTGGGAATTCCGTTTCGGGCGCCAACTCCTGAAATTATACGCTTGCTTTATCCGAACCGAACTGATATGGTCGGATAACGTTTGAGAGTGATCTCAAATAATCAACTACACGAAAGATTGGGAGAAGGTAAAGAACATGGCACAGGGTACGGTAAAATGGTTCAATGACAGCAAGGGGTTTGGTTTTTTGGAGCAGGAAAACGGAGATGATGTTTTTGTTCATTTCTCCGCAATAACGGGAGATGGTTTCAAATCCCTTGCTGAGGGCGATAGGGTAACGTTTGACGTAGTCAAGGGTCCGAAAGGGCTTCAAGCCGCGAACGTGTCCAGGGTGTAACGATCCTTCCGTAAAGGCGCCGAAAAGCCCCGGAGTAATCCGGGGCTTTTTTTATTTGAGCAGCCCGTCTCTATCCCTTCCCCCCACGATACTCCTGCTTGATTTTTTCCAGTTGCGCCATGATCACGTGGGAGGTCTGCTCGATCTCCTGCATCAGTTGATGCGCCTTGGTCCGTTCACCGGTGTTGGCCGCGTCAATCGCCTTCGTGGCAAGGAGATGGATCCGTTCATGGGGCGCAGCAATCGCCTTGAATGAGCTCAGATCGCCACAGGATCGATGACCATCACCGTCATGCCAGATACCGAAACGGCAGCCATGATGATCCGGCAGTGAGGCGACTTCGATGAAAATATCACCTTGCACCGCTGCCCGGATCCTGTTGACGAACATCCTGTGGTCGTTGGCCGCAACCGACAGCATCAGAATATCACTCTCTTTTGTCTTAAACTTTCCCACCGCCTCCTGAAGATCCGTGGAGAGACGGTTCAGCTTTTCCGCTTCCGAGGAGCTGTTTCTCGCCGACTGCTCGGTGTTGACAAACACATCATTAATGGCATGGATATGCGAACTGATCTGGTTCGTGGTCGCCGACTGCTCCTCGGCCGCGGTGGCGATCTGATGAATCTGCAGCGTCACCCCATCCACCTGACGAAGAATCCCCTGCAACGCCTCTCCCGACCTGGCCGCCTCTTCCGTCCCCCTGGTAACCGCCGCAACCCCCTGCTCCATGGAGGTCACGGCGACCCTTGTTTCATTCTGGATCAGCTTGATCATCCCGCCGATCTCCCTGGTTGCGATAGTCGTCCGCTCAGCCAGCGCCCTGACCTCATCGGCAACCACCGCGAAACCCCGCCCCTGCTCACCCGCCCGGGCCGCCTCGATGGCGGCGTTGAGGGCCAGGAGGTTGGTCTGATCGGCAATATCCTCGATGGTCCCGATGATCTCGCCAATCTGATCGGAACGCCGCCCGAGGTTTTCCACCACCGTCGCCGTCTCCTTCACCCGATCGGCAATTCGCATCATCCCTTGAATGGTGGCGTTGATAACCTCTCCCCCCTCAAAGGCGAGCTGGTTGGAATGCTGGGAACTCTCCGCGGCCAAGGCGCAACTGCGGGCAATGTCGTTGGACGTCGCGGACATCTCCTCTCCCGCGGTGGCCACTGACGTGGCCTGGGCGGCGGCATCTCCCACGACCCTGGACAAACTCTGGGAAGAGGCCTGAATGATCCCGGCCGAACCGGCGACATGTACCGCCGTCAGCGCCGCATATGAGATCAACGTGTCCAGCCTGTCCAAAAAGTGATTGAACTGTCGGTTCGCCTCGGCAAGCTCGTCATTACCCGAACTGTCCAGTCGCCGGGTCAGATCACCGTCTCCGTGGGAGAGATTGGCTATCTGGGCGACAAAGTCGTTAATCTTTCTCAACACCATGACTCTGAGGACTATCGTCAGCATGATGATGCTTGCGATCAGCGACGCCACGCCACAGATGGAGAGGAGCAGCGCCGAGTTTTTCGTGGCGTCGTACGCCTGCTCGATGCTGCTGGTCAGTCTTAGCACGCCGTTGACCCGCACCCCCCTGTCGTGGCACTTCCGGCAGCGGAGTTCGTTGACAAGAGGAAAATAGGTTTCCAGTACGTGAATCCCTTTTTCCACTTTCTCCTCGACTTGAGGCAGACCGCTCCGGAGAGCCAAGGCGACTGTGGAATTTCCCGCCTCCCCGCTCCGTCGCGCCACTCCCCGGCTGTTGTAGAGTACGGGCGAGACGGCCCCCCCATGTTCGGTCACCTCCTGGGAGATCTTCTCATCCAGCAGTCGGGCGTTTCCCGCCAGCATGACCCCCCGGATATCCTCGGCGATCATCACTGCATAGTTCATACTGTTTTTTTTCTGCAGGGAGACCAGCTCTTTTTTTGCCAGAAAAAGCGCCGCCCCCCCCACCATGAGGAGACCGGCGACAATGGAGAGGGTGGTGAAAAACAAAATCTTATGGGCTATGGAGAGCTTCGGCCTTACCGGGCCTGGCTGGGGCTGGGGCTGCGGCAAAACGGACATCTAAAACCTCCCGATGAAAAGTGAACGGCACTGTATCACAGATCGAACCCGCAGTAGGAGAGATTAAAACTCTTGTTGCAGAGAGGAAAGTCGGAAATTTGCTGATTACGCAGCGCACGGGCGAGACCGGACCAGTTAAAAAACGACGGATCAGTGATCTTGTACTTCCGAAAACGGCCCTGGAGATCGGTAAGAGCCACATGACAGATTCGGCCGCGCCACCCCTCGGTAAAAGCCACGGCCAGCGTCTCCGGAGCCAAGGGGGATACGGCATGAGGGTGGCTGCGAGTCGCCCCTCCCGGCAGTTGCTCCAGCAGCTCCCGGATAAAATTGAGCGAATATTCAATTTCCAGCCATCTCACCATCGCCCGGGCGTGAACATCGCCGCCGATGGCGGTGGCCACGGGAATCTTCTTCTTCCGGTAAATTCCGAAGGGGTGCTCCTGCCGAACGTCTCCCCCCCCACCGCACCCCCGCAGCACCGGGCCCACAAGACCAAGCTCATGGGCATCCCCGAGGGAAACGGCGCCGCACTTCTCCAGCCTCGCCATGACCGACGGGGTCGACCAAAGAAGATTCACCGCATCAGTCAGCTCCTTTCGCACGGAGGCGACCCGCAGCAGCAGGTCACCTTGCTGCCGCTCCCCCGGATCGAAGTTCGTCCCGCCGGGACAAAGCAGGCCCCGACCGAAACGGCTGCCGCAGAGGAGCGCGGTCATGTTGAGAAAATCGCCCCTGATCCGACCGCAGAAGGAGGCGGTGGGGAGGTACCCCACATCACCGGCAATGGCGCCAAGATCACCCGTATGGTTGGCCAGCCGCTCCAACTCCAGGGCGATTCCCCGGAGCGCCTCCCCCCTCTCCGGAACCCGGCGCCCGGCGAGAGACTCCATGATCATGCAGTGAGCCTGGGTGTGCCCCACCGTGCTGTCGCCGGCCACCGTCTCCATCCGGGACAGAGTCGCCGGATGCGGTCCCCCCACCACCCCCGCCTCGATCCCCCTGTGCTGGTACCCCAGGGATAGCTCCAGGTGAAAGATCTCCTCGCCATGACACTGAAAACGGAAATGTCCCGGCTCGATGATCCCCGCATGCACCGGTCCCACCGCCACTTCATGAATCTCGTTTCCCTCCACCCGGTACTGCTCCATGGCTCCGGGCAATGGTCGCTTCCCCGTGCGGGGATGGGGTAGGAAGCGGAGCGGCTTAAGCCAGGGGTGCCCTTCCGGCGTGATCCCGCACTGCTCCCAAATTTCCCGCTCGAAGAGCTGCAGCTGGGGGGCGAGAGTCGCCAGAGAGGGAAAGCTCTCCCGCACCCTGCTCCGGAGCAACGCTATGATCCCCTCCTCCCTGTACCCAAGAACCGCATAGAGGGTCACCTCATCTCCCTCGGGGACGCCGAAGTAGGAGGCCACCCGCCAGCCGTGATCGGTGGCTTCCAGGATCGTTTCACAGAGATCGTCCACATTCAGAAGCGGAATATCCGCAAGATGGATGGCGCCGCCGTTGTGGAGGGTCTTGACACTGGCGGAGAGATTCATAACCCTGCCTCCAGGAGTCGGGCGGCGTCCGTCAGCAGCCGCCGCAGCGGCGCCGGCTGCCATACCCCCAGGAGCAGGATAACACCCATCAGCGCCAGGGGAGGGGCGACGGTGAAGAACTGGTCGCGATACCCCACAACCCTGCCGGCCTCCCGGGGAGCACTCCCCATCATCATGGGGAGAACCGTGTTGGCCATCCCCATGAAGATGACCGCAAGAAAAAGGAGAAGAAGTGACGCCACCAGGGGATGTCCCGCGCCGAAGATCCCGGTTATAAGAGCGAATTCGCTGAGAAAAGGGCTGAAGGGGGGGGAACCGGTAATGGCGAAGAACCCCGCGAGAAAAAGCCCGCCGGAGAGCGGAAGCCTCTGAAGCAGCCCCCGAACCCTGTCGGCGTTCTTGGTCCCGTAGGAGCGGTGAATATTTCCGGCGGCAAGAAAAAGAACCCCCTTGGTCAGCCCGTTGTTGATGACATGGAAGAGCGCCCCCCAAAGAGCCCCCTTGCCTACCCCCAGGGCGATGACCAGTATCCCCACATGTTCCACGCTGGAGTAAGCCAACATCCGCTTGAAGTCGGACTGACGGAGCATGAAAACGGCGGCGAAGGCCATGGAGAGGAGCCCCATCCCCACCAATGTCCGCTGATAGAAACGGATATCACCGGAGGCCATGCAGATCTGATAGACCCTGATCACCCCCAGGAGGGCGCAGTTAACGAGTCCCCCGGCCAGGAGCGCCCCCACGAGACCGGGCGCCTCGCCGTAGGCGTCCGGCTTCCATGTATGGAGCGGCGCCAGCCCCATCTTGGTGCCGAAGCCCACCAGGAGGAAGATGAAGGCGGCGTTCAGCCAGACGGAGGAAAGGTTTCGCGCCCCGGCAATGAGCGGCTCCAGGAGGAGGGTAGCCTCCTTGCCGGCCACCAGGGTGGCGTAGGCCAGGAAGAAGAGCCCCAGAAGCGCCAGGGCGATCCCCACGGAGCAGATGATCATGTATTTCCAGGTGGCCTCGATGGAGCGGGCGTTCCGGTTGAAATAGATCAGCGGAGCCATGCTCAGGGTGGTGGACTCCATGGCCACCCAGAGAAGCCCCAGATGATGAGCCAGCGTGACCAGGGTCATGGCCGAGAGGCAGAGGAGCGTGCCGAAACAGAGAACCTGGTTGGAACGTTCGTGACGGGAAGGGAGGTATCCCGCGGCGTACAGCGAGCAGGCAAGATACAGGGTGCTGATGCTGAGCAGCACCACCATCCCCAGGGGGTCCAGGGCGATCCACCCGGAAAAAGCCGGAGCAGGCCGGAGGGATAACGCCGTCAGGGTCAGGATGAAGTGGGCGATACCGAACAGAGGGAGAATCCGGGGCCGTCGCAGATTCGACCGGATGTACCAGGAGATGAAGGCGCCCAGAAGAGGAACCAGAAGCAGGAGAAGATAGATCACTGTTCCTCCCGAAGCACCGTGAGCCGCGAGGTATCCATGGAGGAGAACTCCCGGCTGATCTGGTTGATGATGATCCCCATGACAAAGATCCCCACGATGAGGTCCAGGAGCACCCCGGCTTCCACCATGACCGGCATGACCTCGGAAAGAAGGAGGCCGAAGATGAAGATCCCGTTCTCCAGGATCAGGTAGCCGATGACCTGGGTAATCGCCTTCTTCCGGGTGGTCAGGACGAGAAAACCGGTGATGATGGTTGCGATGGCGGCGGGGACAAAGAGAAGTCCCTGATGCTCCGGGATCAGGGGGAGCTTGGCGGCGAAGGCGAAGGCCAGGGCGGTGGCGATGGCGCCCAGGAGGAGCGTGGCGGTATGGCTCAAAAACGGCTCAACCTCCTCCCTGATCTCCACCCTGCGCATGGCCCTGAAGAGGAGCCAGGGGATGAAGAACCCCTTGGCGAAGATGATCCCCCCGGTGATGAGCGCCAAATGCAGTGTCAATGAGTGGGTTATCCCCGACAGGAGCCCCAGGATTACCCCCTGAAAGGCGACGGTCCGGATGGCGAGATGCATCCGGCTCGTGGCGAGGCCGAGGAAATTAAGAAGCATCACGAGGACAAGGAGCTGATCGATGAGCGAATTCATTACTTACCTCAGTATGAGGAGAAGGGCGAAAGCCGACAATATGCTCCCCCCAATGAGGAGTTGAGGAACCCTGGTCAACCGGAGCCGCGCCATGGTGGACTCCACCGTGCCGATGACGATTGCCAGGAGAAACATGGAGGCAATAAAAAGCCCCCAGTCGGTCATCCCGTCGCCGCTCCTTAACGGCAGGGCAATCTGAATGAAGAAGGCTCCCAGGACGAAGAGTTTGAGGGCCGCCCCGTACTGTACGCACCCCAGGAGCGGCCCACTGTGATCAAGAGTCATGACTTCGTGGATCATGGTAAGCTCCAGGTGGGTAGTGGGGTCGTCGAAGGGAATTCGGCAGTTCTCCGCCAGGAGGAGTATGAAGAGGGCGGCCACCAACAGAAGGAGTGATGCACCGGAGGTCGCCCAGACCGCCCCCAGGGGGCCGGTCAACATGCCGGCAAGGGAGAGAGAACCGGTAAGCCGCGCCAAAACGATCAGGGAGAAGAAGAGAGTCGGCTCGGTGAGACACGCATAGGTCGCTTCCCTGGCGGAACCCATCCCCTCAAAGCTGGAGCCGGTATCCAGCGCCGCCAGAATCGTGGCGAAACGCCCCAGGGCCAGGAGATAGGCGAAGAGGATCATATCACCCTGGAAGGAGACGGGGGGGGGATGGTTTCCCAAGGGGATGAGGAGTGAGGCCGCCAGGGTCGTAGCCAGGGTGATGATGGGACCGGCCCGGAAAAGCCAGGTGGTTGTGCCACTTAAAACCATCCCCTTCCGGAACAGACGGGCCAGGTCGTAGTACGATTGAAGATAGGGTGGGCCGCTCCGCCCGGCGAAGGCGGCCTTGCTCTTGCCGATGATCCCCAAGAGGAGCGGCGGCATGGTGCAGACGAGAAGGAGATGGATAATCATGTCAACCATTATGAGAGTACGGCTCCCCCGTTCATGGGCAGCCTGACGGTAAATATCGTACCTTTTCCCGGCTCGCTTGCCACCGTGATTTCGCCGCCATGTTTTTTGATGATACCATAACTGATGCTGAGCCCTAAACCGGTTCCTTCCCCCACCTTCTTGGTCGTGAAGAAAGGATCGAAAACCCGCCTGCTGATCTCCTCCGTCATGCCGCGACCGGTATCACTGACGGTCAGAATGATCTGCTCATCTTCCTGCCGCGAAGTCACGGCTATAACACCATGCGTCTCAATGGCCTGCCCCGCATTGACCAGCAAGTTGACCAGCACCTGGTTGATCTGATGGCGAGAACAGCTTATTTTCTGAATTTCATGCAGTTGCAGGTCAAGATCGGCGACATACTTTATCTCATTGCCGACCATGTTGACGGTGACGCGGATACACTCATTCAAGTCCGTCAGCTCAAAACCGCTCTCTTCCGCGCGGGCGAAATCCTTCAGATCAAGAACTATTCGCCTGACTCGATCGGCTCCTTCTTTGGATTCCGCGATGAGCGGGCCAAGATCCTCCAGGATGGATTCGACATCCTCCCTCTCCATTTCATCCCTCAGCAAACCGAGCTCTGCTTCACTGGAGTTTTTTCCAACCATATCAAGGAGAAACGTGCAGAATCGGTGGATGGTTCCGGCATACTCGTCAAGAGCACCAAGATTGCTCGTAATGAACGCCATGGGATTATTTATCTCATGGGCCACGCCGGCGGCCAGTTGTCCGATGGAGGCCAGTTTGTCCTGCTGAAGGAGTCGCCCCTGAGCTGTTTTCAGGTCGTCATAGGCCTGCCGCACTTCGAAATTTTTTTCATTCAGCTCCGCGGTTCGATCTTGAACGCGCTGTTCTAGAGTCTCATTCAACCGCTCCAGTTGTTTGTTCGCACGGGAAAGCCTTTCCGCATGGGATCCCAGGGCGTCACGCATGGCGGCAAAGCTTTTAATGAGTACTCCCACCTCATCGTTTTTCGGCTGCGGCAACGGCTCATGGTAATCACCATCGGCCAATCTTTTGGCTGCTTCGGAGAGAGAGCGTATCGGTTTTCTTACCATCTGTTCAAGAACGACAACAGTGGAGAGGAGAAAGAGGAGCGTTACGATGAGCAGCATGGTCAGAAGATTCGAGCACCACTTACTGATCCCGTTCAACTGCCTGGTGAGATCCACCTTTACCTCCAGCTTACCCAACCTGGAGCCCAAATACTGAATCTCCCGGGACAGAATCCTGAGCTCATCCGCTTCATGCCCCTTGGAGAGACGTCCGACCGCAAGAGGATACAGCACTCTTCCCTTTGAATCGAACAACCGGATTTCCAGCCAGTTACCGTTCTTTTTCAGGAGAGCGTCAAGAGTGCCGTAGATTCCGTCCAGCTGGTTTCCCAGCAGCAACGGGACGAGACCTTCGGCCACGCTGTCAAGATGTCTTTTCTCCGACTCCTGGTAGATGGCTTCCACCCCCGACCGCCATCGAGGTATCCAGACGGCGGTCAGATAGGCAGCCGGGATGATGCTTGCCAGAAAAATAGGGAGGAAAATTTTAACTCTTAACCCCATGCACTTATTCCTTCACCCAGAAGGCGTCCAAACCCCACTTCATCATGGGTGCGTAATCCTTGAGCGCCGCGGATACGGGATGATTCATGGGTATTTTCGCCAACAGCTCCCGGCCGCCGGCTGTCGTTTCCATCTCCATGAAGGCTCTTCGGACCTTTTCGGTAATGGCGGCGACGACTCTGGGATGGGAAGCCACGGGATGAGACGGAATGGGACGTGTTTCATGGATGACCTTCAGGCTCTCCTTTACCGCCTTTTCCTGCTCCTGCAACGTCTTTTCCACGCCACCTCCCCCCTCCGCCAACCCTTTCGCCACGTGAAGGTACACGGAATCGTGAGATGTCACATACAGCGGGGTAAAATGAATATGGAACAGATTGGAGAGATCCGCGCGCATGAGAAGAGACGCCCCCATGGAGTTGGGAGCGGGAAAGACGACAGTTTTACCATTCAACTCGGTTGGGCTTTTGATGGGGCTATCCTTGCGGACTACCAGTACGCCGCGAAGATTGGCGCGGTCGCGGACAATGGGGAGGTAACCGGCTGATTTATTGGCTCTCAGCAGGTGGTACGGGTTCAGGTAGACGAAGTCGTAAGCCCCTTTAAGAAATTCCTTTTCAAAAACCGGAATGGTGGGGGCAAAAACCAGTCTGAAGGAAAGCCCTGTCTTTTTCTCCAGTTCATCCAGAATCGGTTTCCAGGTGGCGAACATCTGCCTCTGATCATACTGAGGGACGATTCCGAAGGTGTAATCGGCTCCGGATGCGGGTGGAGCATGGCAGAGATGAAACAGGGCGAAGGCGCAGAAAATCATAATCGCTGAAACGTAGTTGCAAAGTTTGACAATCATCGTTTAATCCCGCGGGTACGCTGATGTGGACTTGAGCCCTAGAAACCGATGAACAAAAAATCAAGCGCAGCAATAATCTCGTTGCGCATTTCCTTGAGTGAGCAAACTTTTTCACCCAGAAGATGCAGATTGACGCCGGCCAGTTCAACAGTTGACATAACCACGGAGGTTTCTTTAATTTTAAATTGAGGGTTGAGGTGCTTGGCAACTTTGCCCATGGCGGAGGTGGCAACCAAGGGGACAACAACACGCGTTGTCAGGTTAATCAGTAAATCCGCTTGCAGATCAAGTAAATAGGGAACGGACTGTTTTGTTTCAGGGTTTGAATTCAGATAGACATCGAACTGCGCCATCAGAAACGCCTCAAGCCGTCACTGAACGTGCCGCAAGCTTCTATCCGGCGATTATAATCTTCAATAGCCTCTCCGTTCTCCTCCTGCCATGTACGACGCTTTTCCTCCCGCAGTAACTCGGCAAGCTGCAACTCCAGTGTCTGAGAAAGGTTAATGTGCCGTTCCTTGGCCTGACGGAGCAAGTCACTGTTAATGCTAAGGTTGGCTGATTTTTTGGGAGCACGGTGATCAAAAAAACCGGTTTGCATTGCGATCTCCTTATGTGTATTCTCCATGCGCACATGATATCCGCATCCATGCCGAATCACAACTAAATATTTGACAGTGTCTTCTCCGATAGTGTCGTTAAGATGGTCACGGCGCCAGGGCCAACAGGACGATGACGGTGACGAAGATGTAGAGGATATAGAGCGGTATCCGGCCATGCTGAAGTTTTCTCAGCGGCATGAGGAGCTCGTTCCCCCACTTGAGAATCGGCAGATATATCAGCTCCAGCACCGCCTCGGGGACGTGGCTGGAATAGCTGGAGGGCGCCGGGAACGGGCCCGTAACCTTCGGCCCATGACGCCGGGGACGGAGGATTCCGCCGAACAGATCCACCAGCAGAGCGGCAAAGGAGGAGGCTGTGTACTGCATCCGGGGAGTCGAATGAAGGTAGCCGCAGTCCCAGGTGACCGCGGTAACAACGCCGCCGGGACGCCGTCGGAGAGAAAAAATGGAGATGAAGGCGACCAGCAGGAGCAGAACGAGCCCCATGACGGTGATCCACCCCAAGGGGGCCAGGAGCGTCAGCTCGGCGACCGCTTGGCTGGAACCGGGAAGCCCACCGGCCACCGCCGGCCCCAGAAGCCGAACAACACCCTGAGGAAAGAGCCCCAAGAGGATGCAGAGCAGAGCCAGCAATCCCATGGGGAGAAGCATGACCAGTCCCGCCTCGTGGGGCTGCGTCACGGATTCCCGACGGGGCAACCCAAGGAAAACAATTCCGTAGGCTTTCACGAAGCAGGCAAGGGCCAGGGCTCCCACCAACGCCAGGGCCGGGACCGCCGAAGCCATGAGTGAAACGGCGGCGGTCGCCCCACCACCCACCTCGATGACACCACGAAACAGCCCCATGTAGATGAGATATTCACTAACAAAACCGTTAAGCGGCGGCAACCCGCAGATGGCCGCCGCCCCCACGAGAAAGAAGGTAGCGGTGAAGGGGAGCCGCTTGGCCAGCCCTCCCATGAGGTCAATCTCCCGACTCCCGGCGGCATGAATCACCGACCCGGCCCCCAGGAAAAGAAGCCCCTTGAAGATGGCGTGATTGAGAAGGTGAAGAAGCGCTCCACCCATCCCCAGGAGTTGCAGCGGGATATTTCCTGAACTCCTCCCCAGGAGGGCAAGCCCCACCCCCATGACGATGATCCCGATGTTTTCAATGCTATGGTAGGCAAGGAGTCGCTTCAGATCGTGTTGGCCGAGGGCGAAAAGGACCCCCACCACGGCTGAAACGATCCCCAGCGTCAGGAGCATCATCCCCCACCAGTTTGGAAGGTGATAAAAAAAGGTGGTAACCCGAACCATGCCGTAGATGCCGGTCTTGATAATGACGCCTGACATGAGCGCCGAGACGTGGCTGGGAGCCGCGGCATGGGCCGAGGGGAGCCAGATGTGGAGCGGCATGATCCCGGCCTTGAAGCTAAACCCCGCCAGGGCGGTAAGAAAAAGCGCCGTGGCCGACAGGGTTCCGGCGTCAAGGGTGGCCGGCCCGGGAAAGGCGAATGTGGCGCCCTCCCCCTTGAGCAGGGAGAAGTGCGCGAAGAGGAAAAGTGTTCCCATATGGGCGGCGACCAGAAAAAGAAGTCCCGCCTCCTGAACCTCTTTTTTTTGATCTTCAGTGGTCATGGCGAAAAAAGAGGCCAGCGCCATGATTTCCCACGCCACCAGGAAGAGAATGCCGTCACGGGCCGTGAAGACCAGAGCCACCGACGCGACCAGGAGACCCAGGAAAAAGGTGAGCCGCGGCGCTGAAGACGGATGTTTCGCCTGGGGAAAATATCCCACGGCATACAGTGAACAGCAACCGGCCATGAGGAAGAGAGGAATGAGGAAAAACGCCGAGAGTGGATCGACTCCCCACTCGCTCCCCCCCAGGAAGAATCCGCCATCAATGACATACCGCTGGGAACTCCCGGCCAGGAGAATCATCAGCGCGCCGGCGCACCCAGCCACCGATCCGACGATCATGAACAGCGTGGCCACCTTCTGACCCCTTCCGTCGCGTCGAGGATACAAAAGAGCAGGAAAACCGGAGCAGGTAGACAGCAGCATGCCGACTACGACGAGTAGCGCGGCGGGAGAAAGGCTCTCTCTCAAGAAAATCATCTTGACCTCCCATGAATGTCCACGAGCTACTTACGGAAATTCTCACATCCAGGGTTGAAGGTCAACATATACTCTTGTCATGTCGTCAAAGGCTTTTCAAGCGATACAGCCGATTGAATACGGACAGGATGTCCGTGCTCCCAGGAAGGCTTAATAGATTCGTCCGGTTGGTGGTATGTTCTTTGGCGCGAATAACCTTATATTTTTTTGCAACTACCCCCTATGCACATTTTCCAATTTTTCTTGGGGCGTGATTGGTCGGAGGTGAGACCAAACGATTTTCATATTGTTTTTGAATAGCCAAAAGATGGCTCTTGTAAGAAGTTCCTGATTTCACACAATCTTGCTCAATTTTAAGGCGTATTTGCCTGACTTCCTCAACTATCGGATCTTTCATCTTGAATTTCCTCCATTAGTTCCTCTGGGGTGCATACGACCGGCATTGTGTAACCCTTTGCTCGTATAATCTGTTCGATTTTTCTTAGCATAAAAGCGTTGGCGATATGTTTACAATTCCAGGTCACCAGATAATCAATTGCATGCACGGAAGGTATAGCGATATGGTAGGCATCAGCCTGTGCTCGCTCCGGCAGGCGGATTTCTTCACAGATTGCCTCCGCAAGAGAGATAATGCGTTCATCTACTGCGAGCGCAGGCATATTTGCTACAAGTTGCAGTCGTAATCTCTGTGCTTGTTGGTCTCCTCCTGAAATTTCATCAAGTACGACTGGTGATACATATGCATCAAGATGAGGAAGTACGCTGTCCCACCATTCCGCGGTTATTTCCTGGCGGGCAAGCACGATAATGTCACGGCTCGGTCGTGCCACTCGATAACTGATGACACTGGTTTCGATGTAAATAGTTCGTTTCATTTATCCGCTCCCCTGATGCGCGGGTTCAAAGCTTTCGAATCAATGACTGTCCATACCGAGTCTACCTGAGCCTGATCATTCACGATTCTAGTTAGATAAATTTTTCCAACACTACCATTTTTGCGATCCGCAAGGCAAGCTGTTATCGGCAAAGGGGTGCAACCTAAGCCGGACAAGCCGGAACCAAACAGGAAAAACCAAGTCAAAGGCAATGGAACGCGGATCAAATCTGATGCTCTCGCAAATTCTCTTTTAAGACGTCATTGCGAGGAGCGAAGCGACGAAGCAATCTCAGTAGTTTCATGATGTTAGAGAGATACTGGATTGCTTCGCTGTAAATATTCGGTTAACCCCGTAGGTGTCCCTACCCACATTCCCTTAAAATGAAATAACGGGACACATCGATAGTATTCGTGTATAGAAGGGGGCATGCCTCAAGCATCCTCCGCACTGTCAATTGCCGCTCAACCGT